>CAYRXM010000131.1:7319-13960 GCA_964428175.1 uncultured Anaerolineae bacterium | reverse complement strand
GCGCCGATCAGCCTTGTATTGCTGTTAAAGTGCGACTTTTTTCAGGGGAGTCATCGATACAAAAAATATCTTGAAAATCCTGCAAATCTTGTCCAAAAATAATCCGCTCACGGGTATTGCATCTAAACCGATTGCCGCACGATCAGCCGGACGATGCCAGCCACGAAATTCACCCGTGGCACGCGCTCCATGTAGCGCCGGTATGCGTCGCCAAACTTTTCGATGCACTGCTGGTCGGCTTTCAGCACGTCCAGGTAGGCCAACGCCATCGCCGGAATGCCCAGCGCGACGCTGAGCCAATGCTGGGTGATGAGCATCAGCCCCGTACACATCAACAGCCAGGCGCTGCCCATCTGTGGGTGGCGAACGATGGCATAGATGCCGGTATCAACCAGCGCCGTGGTGTGAACATAGCTTTTTCCCCTGGGCACACCGCCTTTCGCTCGCAGCGTGAATATGGGCAGCCAGCCCAAAATGGCCGAGGTCCACCACAGAATCCAGCCCGCCCATTGCAGTGTCTCGTTGCGTGGTTGACGGATAACGAATGCCAGGAGGATTTGGGCAACCGTCAGCGGACCCGAGATGCAGCACAGTGCATACGGATGCAGGTTGTAGATAAACTCTCGAAACTGCTTCATTTCATACCTCCCTATTGGTTTTTCTTACGGCTCTATGATAACAGAAAGGGGAGGGCGCAGCAACGATTCAGCGGTGAATGGTCGAATCGGCGGGGTGAATGGTTGTGGGCCAGTCGAGAATTCCGGCATTTCAATGTCTTGACAACCCGGTGCAGATGTGCTATACTATGTGCAGATTGCACATAGATGCAGAAAGGAGATGTCCATGCCACACGGTCATCGCTGGCGAGGGGGGCGAGGAAACACGGTCTGCCCCCGGCGTATTGATCGCTTTTTGGAGCCATGCCTGCTCTTGCTGCTGCACTGCCGCGAGGCGCACGGCTATGAACTGCTGGAGGACCTCAAGCCGTTCGGCTTTGAGCAAGACCCGGTCGATTCGAGCACGGTCTATCGTTTTTTGCGGACAATCGAAGAACTGGGGCTGGTCACGTCGCGGTGGGACACCGAGAGTGCCGGGCCGGCGCGGCGGCTGTATCAACTGACCGAGGAAGGGGATCTCTACCTGGCCGGCTGGGTGCAAGATTTGCGCGAAACCGACCGTGTTTTGCATTATTTTTTGGAAACATACGATACACATATGGAACGACATCAAGAACTTGAGGAAGGGAGGTGATTTGAATGCCAGCAAGAGATGGAAGCGGCCCATTGGGCCGGGGACCTGGAACCGGTAGGGGCATGGGCGGGTGTGTGCCCGACCAGTCCAACTGGGGGCCAGGACGGGGCTTTTTCCGCCGAGGCGGGTTTGGCGGCGGCAGAGGGTGGCGGCATTGGTTCAATGCCACCGGGCTGCCGCGCTGGGCGCGCTGGGGCACGGCGCCTTCTCGCGAGCAGGAAGTCGATATGCTCAAGAACGAGGCGGAGATGCTCAAGGAACAGCTCGACGCCATCAACAAGCGCGTAGACGAGTTGAGCCGGGAATAAGAACCCATCAGGAAGGTGCAGGGGCGGGCCAACAAGCGAGAAGGCATGCTGCCCGCCCTTTGTTCCCCATCTATATGGGTAGATGGCTTTCAAATTGATTCGACTATATCTGAACCAGAGAGGATTGGCAAATGAGAATTGTTGTTTCTGCCCAAGATGGCAGCCTGGATGCGCCGATCAGTGCGGTGTTTGGCCGCTGTCCCGTGTTTATTGTTGTTGACACCACAACGATGCAGTTTGAGGTTGTAGCCAACCCGGCCATGTCGCAAGGCGGTGGGGCCGGTGTCCAGAGCGCCCAGTGGGTGGTCAACAGCGCGGCACAGGCCGTGCTCACCGGAAACCTGGGGCCGAATGCCTTTGCCGTGCTGCAAGCAGCCGGCGTGCCCGGCTACCTGGTTTCTGAAGGGACGGTGCGCCAGGCCGTCGAGGCGTTTTTGGCCGGCCGGTTGCAAGCAATGGGCCAGGCCAGCGCCGCCGACCACGCCGGTTTGAACCCACAGCCGGTATCGACCGCACCGGCGGGCGGACGCGAGGCGCAACTGGCAGCCTTGCGCGAGCGCTTGCGGTCATTGCGGCAAGAACTGGCCGAAACACTCGATCAAATTGAACAACTGGACAAGGAGCGCTAAACGATGCGTATCGCAGTATCAGCAGACAACAAGAATGATCTGGACAGTGTGGTCAGCCCCCACTTTGGGCGCTGCCCCTATTTTGTTCTGGTCGACCTGGACGGCGAGCAGGTGAAACACGTCCAGGTGGTCGACAACCCGTATTACGGCAACCACCAGCCGGGACAGGTGCCGGGGTTCATCCACAGCCTGGGCGCCAACGTGATGCTGACCGGCGGCATGGGCGGCCGGGCGATTATGTTCTTTGAGCAGTTCAACATTCAGGGCGTGACCGGTGCGTCGGGCACGGTGCGCCAATCGCTGGAGCGCTACCTGGGTGGACAACTGCGCGGCGCTGCGCCGTGCCGTGAAAGCCAGGCGCACGGCCACGGCGACCTGCCGGGCGAAGGCGAGTACGAGCAAGACGAGCTGGGCCGGCTGCGCGAAGAAGCCGAGGCTATGCGCAAGCAATTGGGCGAAATCGAAGAGCGGCTGAATCGGGCCGCTTCCAACAAAGAGTAAGGGAGGTTGACATGGGGCGCGGAATGGGCGGTGGTAGAGGGGGCGGCGGTCGCGGCGGTCGCGGCGGTCGCGCAAGTGGCGGGCGTGCGGGCGGCGGCCGCGGCGGCGGGCCGCTGGCTGCCGGGCCGGGCGGTGACTGCATCTGCCCGCAGTGCGGGCATCGCGAACCGCACCAGGTGGGGCAGCCATGCACGCAAAGACGCTGCCCCAAGTGTGGGGCCATGATGGCGCGAGAGTGATGGATAGTGTGAGCGCCATTGATGTGCTGTTGAACGTTCTGAAAATCGACGTGCCGGTGCAGCAGGTGCTGGTGGGTGCTTTATGGACGGCAGTCGTTCTGGATGACGATCCGCTGCGTTGCGGACTGGCCTCAACGATCCGGCCATTGACGCACGAGGTCGACACATCGCCGGTTGCGCACGCCGGGCGGCTTGCTGAACGGCGTGCGCGTGAACTGGCCGACCTGCTGCGCTCATCGAGCACCATAGAGGCCAGCGTAGGCATGGCGGCGTTCAACGCGCTGCTGGATGTCGATGAGGCGCGCTGCACCGAGATCAATGCGCAGCAGGTGATCCTGCAACGAGGGGCGGGTCGCCGGGTGGCCATCGTGGGGCACTTTCCGTTTGTGGAGCAGATTCGCCGGGCGGCGGCCGAGTGCTGGGTACTCGAACTAAACCCACATCCCGGCGACTTGCCCGCCGAACAGGCCGCCGAGGTGCTGCCTCAGGCCGATGTCGTCGCCTTGACCGGCACCTCACTGATCAACCACACCTTTGACGACCTGATCGCGCTGTGCAAACCCGGCGCGTTCGTCGTTCTCCTGGGCGGCAGCGCGCCCCTGACGCCGGTATTGTTCGATTGCGGTGTGAGCGCCGTCGCCGGAACGCGCGTCGTGGACATCCCAGCTGCGGTACGTGCGGTGGGTCAAGGGGCGACTTTTAGACAGATACCCGGCAAGCGGCTGCTGACGATGATGCGGGAGAATTGATTTGAGTGGAGAAACGATGCGCATAGATCAACAAATACTGGATGCACTGCGTCAGGTGGCGCATCCCGAATTAGAATGCGATTTGGTCGGGCTGGGTATGATCAAAAACGTCGCTGTGCAGGACGGCCAAGTCACAGTGGCCCTCGCACTGCCCTTTCTCGAGGTGCCGATCAAGGATGATTTGATCCGCGCCGTTGAGCAAGCAGTCATTGGCGTGAACGACGCCTTGCGGGTCCGTGTCGAGCCGGTCGAGATGAGCCAGAAAGAACGTGCTGCGTTTATGGCGATGACCGCAGACAAAGAAACGCAATCGGCATCGCCGCTGAACGAGATCGCGCATGTGGTGGCCGTGCTCAGTGGAAAAGGAGGGGTCGGCAAGTCGTCCGTCGCGGCGATGCTGGCCGTTGCTCTGCGCCGCCGGGGCCAAGAGGTCGGCGTGCTCGACGCGGACATCACCGGCCCCAGCATTCCCCGGATGTTCGGCCTACACCAACAGCCGATGAACAGTCCGCTGGGCCTCCTGCCGGTCAAGACGGAAATGGGCATCAAGGTTATGTCGATCAACCTGCTGCTGGGCAGTGAAGATCAGGCAGTGATCTGGCGTGGGCCGTTGATCAGCAACATGATCAAGCAGTTCTGGGCAGACGTGGCCTGGGGCGCGTTGGATTATCTGGTCGTCGATTTGCCGCCCGGCACGTCCGACGCATCGTTGACGGTCATGCAGTCGATTCCGCTCAGCGGGGTGGTGCTGGTGACGTCGCCGCAGGACCTGGCCGGGATGGTGGTGCGCAAAGCGGCGCAGATGACCGAACGGCTGGGCGCGCCGATGATCGGGTTGATCGAAAATATGAGTTATGTGACCTGTCCTGATTGTGGAAAAAGGCTCCAGGTCTTCGGTCCCAGCCAGGCAATGCAGACAGCAGAACGATTGGGTGTGCCGCTTTTGGGACAACTGCCGCTGGACGCCGAACTGGCCTGCCATTGTGATCGGGGCACGATCGAGGCGTATGGGGCGGCATGCTTTGAGCCATTGGTCGAGCCGCTGCTGGATCGTCTGCAGGTGGGCTGATCGCAACACAAATGAGAGGAGGTGGTGCAAATGCCAGGATTTGATGGAACCGGACCGCGAGGGGAAGGCCCGATGACCGGGCGAGGCGAGGGACACTGCGCACTGGCGCTTCCTGGGCCGGGAGATCGAGCTGTCGTCTATGGCTATGCCGGGCAGCAAGGCGTGCCTGTCCAGATCGAAATGCCGCAAGTCATGGCCTGGCGTCGGCGCATGGGCAGAATGATGACAGGCGTGCGTCCCGGGCGCGTTTTCTGGCGCAGACGGCGTTTTCTGGGCCGAGGTTTCTGGGGCCGCGGTCGCGGCTGGAGGTGGTAGGAATGTTCCTCATTTTAGTGTGAAAGGAGGTGAATGAAATGCCAGGTAGAGATCGCACTGGGCCTATGGGCAGGGGGCCGATGAGCGGGCGTGCGGCCGGCTACTGCGCCGGCTATGACGTGCCCGGCTATACGGGGCCCGGTCCGGGCTTTGGTTTTGGTCGAGGTTTTGGTTGGGGGCGTAGCGGCGGTGGACGTGGCTGGCGGCATTGGTTCTATGCCACCAGTCTGCCCGGCTGGGCGCGCTTTGGCGCCCCTCCGGCTTGCGGCTACGGCCCGTACGCGCCGCCCACGCCAGAGCAAGAAACGGAGGACCTCAAGGCGCAAGCTGAGTGGCTGAAAACGCAACTGGATGCCATCAACCAACGCATCGAGGAACTCGGCAAAGTGCAGTAACGCAAGTGGGGCGGATGAAAGCGCAACCGGCTTGAACATCCGCCCCAGTACCCGAGGGATGGGGGCCTGACCGCCCCCATCTCATCTAAAAGCCCCGCATGGGGCGACCAAATTATAGCCGTTTACATGGAGGAACGCAAATGAAGGTCGTCGTTACGGCGAGTGCGGCAGGGCTGGATGCAGCGGTCAGCCCGGTGTTCGGGCGCTGCCCGATGTATGTTGTGGTGGACACGGATACGATGCAGTGTGAATCGGTGGAAAATCCAGCGCTGAGCGCGCCCGGTGGGGCAGGCGTTCAGGCTGCCCAGTTCATCGCCGGGCTGGGCGCGCAGGCCGTTTTGTCCGGCAACGTGGGACCCAATGCTTATGGCGTTTTTCAGGCCGCCGGCATCGCGGTTTATCTGGCTGGAGGCGGCACGGTTCGCGACGCGGTCGAAGCATATCGGGCCGGGCAGCTCCAGCCTGTCGGCGGCGCAAATGTGCCGGCTCACAGCGGCACGGGCCGCGGGATGGGCAGAGGCGGTGGACGCGGTCAGGGTATGGGATCCGGCACATAAAAGGCCAACATCTTGCTATCATCGCTTCCTCGACGGGTTTTGATCAAAAGTGACTGCTCAGGGGGTGTCAGAAACCAGGTTTTTATGAACATTTAAGCAGCTTTGTGTTATTTGACGATTCAGCTTTTGATCAAAAGGTATCGTTTTATATCAAAAACCTGGTTTCTCGCCGCTCAGGCTGAGCAGTTACGATCAAAAAATGTATTGTTCTGTGATTGGCATATCAAGTGCGAGCAAGCGAGGATGAAAATGATTTATATTGACAGTGAACGCTGCACCGGATGCGGTGCGTGCGTCGGGGTGTGCCCGGAGAGCGCTATTTGGTTGGTGCAGGGAATCGATGATTGCCACGCCGAGATCGATCAATCCTTGTGCCGGGCATGCCGGGCATGCATCGAGGTTTGCCCGGAGGGAGCGATACGGGTCGAAACCGAAGCGGTGGTCGAAGGCGAGTTGGTTTCGGCCGAGCCGAAAACTGTGCAGGTCAAGGCCGGACCTCAAGAATTGCAGCCTGTCCAACCGGCGCTCAAGGCGTTGGCCTGGCTAGGCCCGACCCTGGTCTTTGTGGGCCGCGAGGTCTTGCCCCGTGTGGCTGCCTTGCTGCTGGAGGTATGGGATCGCCGTGCCA
>CAYRXM010000131.1:0-7309 GCA_964428175.1 uncultured Anaerolineae bacterium | reverse complement strand
AGGCGATCAGGTTTCTACACAGCAGCCGATGTCGGGCGGGTCCGGCGCAGGTGGGCAGCAGCATCGCTGGCGGGGCGGTTGGGGAAAATAACCAGGAGCGCAAGATGCCAAGATTTTTAGCGGTGTGCATCATCGGCTTTTTGGCTGCCGGGTGCATGGCGCAGCCGACGCAGCCGACGCAGCCGACGCCAACAATGATCGAGCGCCCCGTCACGCCGACGCAGGCGACGATGCCGCCTTTTACCCCAAACTCTGAGCCGGTCCCGACGCCGCTTTCGACAATGGAGGATCACGTGATCGAGTTTACGATTGTCTATGATAACAATGTGCATGACCCGGCCCTGCGAACCGACTGGGGATTCTCTTGTTGGATAGAGTCAGGCGAAACGACGGTGCTTTTTGACACCGGCGGAGATGGCGCCACGTTGTTGGGCAACCTGACCGGGCTGGGCCTCGATCCCCAGACAATCGATCTCGTCGTCCTTTCCCACGCTCACGGCGATCACACCGGCGGGCTGGCGGGTTTGTTGGAAACAGGCATCAAGCCAACCGTCTATGTGCCGGCAGCTTTTTCCGATCCATTCAAGGCAGACATGCGCGCGCGAACCGGGCTTGTCGAGATCACCGATCCGACCGAGATCGCGCCGGGAGTCTACACCACCGGCCAGATGGGCGACGGCATCGTCGAGCAGGCGCTGATCGTTCGAGCCAGCGCCGGATGGGTCGTCGTCACCGGCTGCGCCCATCCCGGCATCGCGGCGATGGTGCGCCGGGCCAAAGAAGTGACCGGCGGCGAGATCTCATTGGTGATGGGCGGCTTTCACCTGGGTAGCGCCAGCAGGCTGCAGATCAATGACCTTGTCGCTGAATTTCGCCAGATGGGCGTGCAGCAGGTTGCGCCCTGTCATTGCACGGGCGATCAGGCCCGGCAGATGTTTGCCCAGGCTTATGGGGCAGAGTGCATCTTGCCCGGCGCGGGATTGCTCATTCGCGTCGATTGACGACGGCGCTGGGTCAACAGAAAGGGCAGTGGATGGCCGTTCGAGAGATTTTGCTGTACAATCATGACAAAGAAGCGCTGCGCGAAAAAAGCAAGCCGGTCAAAGGCCTGAGCCGGCAGGTCAGCGCGCTGATTCAAGACCTGAAAGACACCCTGGCCGACAGCGGCGATGGCATCGGCCTGGCTGCGCCGCAGATCGGCGTGCATCGACGGGTGGTCGTGGTTTGTCTGGGCGGCGGAGAGGGCGGGCAAAGCGCCGGTCCGCCGGTCGCGCTGATCAACCCGCAAGTCAGGCAGGCTGGCGATCCCCAGCGCGATTTCGACGGTTGTCTCAGTTTTCCCGGCCTCTATGCCGAAACGGTGCGCCCGCATTACCTGCGGGTGAGCGGCCTGGACGAACGCGGTCAGCCTTTTGAGCGCGTGTTTGAGGGCTTTGACGCGGTGGTCGTCCACCACGAGATCGACCACCTGGACGGCGTGCTTTTCATTGACCGTGTCGAACGCCTCGAGGACCTGTACCGGGTGCGCGCGGACGAGAACGGCCAGTTGGTGCGTGTGCCGGTGCAGGCTGCGGTATAAGTCGTGAAAACCTACCTTGATTGTTACCCCTGTTTTTTGCGCCAGGCTCTGGATGCCGCGCGGCGTGCTGGAGCCGACCCGGATCAACAAAAGGCTGTGCTCGACCGCGTGCTCGAAATGCTCCGCCAGGCCGCGCCGTCCAGCACGCCGCCCGAGATCGGCGAGCGGGTGCATCGCATCGTGCGCCGGCAGGTCGACCATGGTGATCCGTACCGGGAAGCAAAAGCGGTCAGCACGCGCCAGGCGCTGGCCTTCTACCCCCGGCTCAAGAAACGGGTGCAGGCCGCGAGCGATCCGCTGGACGTGGCGGTGCGCTTGAGCATCGCCGGCAACATCATCGACCTGGGCCTCAATCAGCCGTACAACTTGTGGGCGGTGATCAAGCGGGTGCTGGGTCAGCCTTTTGCGGTCGACGACCAGGCGGCTTTTCGCGAATCGCTCGCCTGCGCTGATCGGGTGCTTTACCTGGCCGATAATGCCGGGGAGACAGTTTTTGACCGGCTGTTGATCGAGGCGCTGCCGCTGCCGGCGATCTATGCGGTCAAGGGCGGGCCGGTGCTCAACGATGCGACGCGGGAGGACGCGCTGGCCGCCGGCCTGGATCAGGTGGCGCAGATCGTCGAGACCGGGTCGGACGCGCCGGGCACAATCCTGGATCGATGCAGCACATCGTTCCAAACCCTGTACCGGCAGGCCGAGTTGATCATCGCCAAGGGGCAGGCCAACTATGAGACCTTGAGCGGTCGCCGGGAAAATCTGTTCTTTTTGCTCCAGGCCAAGTGCCCGGTCATTGCCCGCGATGTGGGCGTGCCGGTGGGCAGTATTGTGTTCAAACACGCGCAAAATAGCGCCGTGTGATTTCAATTCATACTATTTCAAAGGAGAATCAAAATGGCTGCATTGCCGACTGTCGTTCTTGAAGCATGGGAGAATCGTGAAGGGCCAATCGTGCTGACCACCGTGGATGGCGAGGGGACGCCGAACGCCATCTATGCGACCTGCGTTCGCCTCTCCGGCGACGACACATTCGTTGTCGCCGACAACTTTTTTCACAAGACGCGCGCCAACATTCTGTCGGGCAGCCAGGGATCGCTGCTTTTTATCACTCAAGAAGGTAAAGCGTACCAGGCCAAGGGGCGCATCGAGTATCATTCCGAAGGGCCGATCTTTGACGAGATGAAGCAGTGGAACCCGGCCAAACTGCCCGGCCATGCGGCGGCGGCGCTGCGCGTAGAGCAGGTTTTTTCCGGCGGAGAACAACTGGGATCATGAAACTGCGGCCGGATCCAAAATGAGCCAGAGAACTCGCATCACGTTTGGCCCGGTGCCCTCGCGGCGGCTGGGGCGCAGTCTGGGCATCAACCACATCCCGCCCAAGGTGTGCACCTATTCATGCGTCTACTGCCAGGTCGGGCGCACCACCCGGATGCGCGCCGAGCGCGGCGCGTTCTACGAACCGCAGCAGATTTTTGCCGGGGTTCAGGCGCACGTCGCCAGGGCGCGCGCAGCGGGAGAACAGATCGACTATCTTGCCTTTGTGCCCGACGGCGAACCCACGTTGGACATCAACCTGGGACGCACCATCGCTTTGCTCAAGCCGCTGGGCATCCCCATTGCCGTGATCAGCAACGCGACGCTACTGTGGCAGGAGGCGGTGCGGGCCGATTTGCAGCAGGCCGATTGGGTGTCGCTCAAGGTCGATGCCGTGCAGGAGGCGATCTGGCAGCGCATCGACCGTCCCCACCGGCGCTTGCAGCTGCCGTCGATCCAGGCGGGGATGCTGGCCTTTGCTGCGACCTTTGGCGGCAAACTGGTCACGGAAACCATGCTGATCGATGGGCTGAACGACGACGAGGCGCATCTGCGGCAGCTCGCCGATTTCCTGGGGCGCCTCGAGCCGGACACGGCCTACCTGTCCATACCGACCCGCCCGCCGGCAGAATCCTGGGTTCGCCCCGCCGACGAGACCGCGCTCACCTGCGCCTACCAGCTTGTCGCCGCGCGGGTGGGCCACGTCGAATATCTGATCGGCTACGAAGGCAACGCCTTTGCGTCAACCGGCGACGCCGCACAGGACTTGTTGAGCATCACCGCCGTTCACCCGATGCGAGAGGATGCGGTGCGCGCTTTTTTGGCTCGCGCCGGCGCTGATTGGGCCGTGATCGACGAATTGGTGGCGCGCGGGCAAATGATCCGGATCGAGTATGTGGGCAGCGCTTTTTATACGCGCAAACTCGGCGCTTGACATTGTGCAAGCGTAACGGCTGCTTTATACGCCCCCCCTCAATCCCCCCCGTTTTGCGGGGGGGAAGAACACGCTCCCTCCCCCGCAAAGCGGGAAGAACGCGCTCCTCCCCCCGCAAAGCGGGGAAGGGCCGGGGTGGGGGCGTTTCGGAATAACAATTTCAGAAACTCGCCAGAAAACAAGCGAACATCGAGTGAGCAATTACGTGCAAGATAAAGGAGGCGCACATTGACCCATCACATCGGGATCACTTGCCTGGTCGATAATGCTGCCGAACGCAGCTCCAGCCTGTGGGGCGAGCACGGGCTGGCATTTTTGATCGAGACTGCGCGCGGACGATTGTTATTCGACACCGGTCAGAGCGGCACGGTGCTGCTGCACAACATGGAAGCGCTGGAGATCGATCCGCGCAGCATTGACGCGCTGGCGATCAGCCACGCACACACTGATCACACCGGCGGCCTGCCGCTGCTGCTGGAGCGGGCGCGCCCCGGCCTTCCGCTGTACGCGCATCCGGACCTGTTTCGGGAGCGATTCTCCCTTCACCGGGACGAGCCGGTTTCCATCGGCCCGGCGCTGACGCGAGAGGCGTTGGCCGCCAGGACGACGCTGCGGCTCAGCGAGCAGCCGCAAGAAATACACCCCGGCGTCTGGACGACCGGCGAAATCGGCTCGCGCCGGGAGCCGGAGGGCCGCAGCGCGCGCCATACGATCAAGGCCGCGGACGGCTGGCTGCCCGATCCGTATCTGGACGATATGTCGCTGGTCGTCGAAACCTCTGCCGGGCTGGTTTTGCTCTGTGGCTGCTGCCACGCCGGGCTGCTCAACACGCTGGTTCATGTCGAGCGCACGTTTGCGCGGCCGGTTGTCATCGTTGCTGGCGGCACCCATCTGGTCAACGCCGACGCCGCGCATCTGGCGCGCGTCGGCGAGATGCTGCTCAAATCTGTGCGGCGCGTCTATCCGAACCACTGTTCAGGAGAAGCGGCCTTTTACGCGCTGCGGCTCGCCCTGGGCGCAGACGTTGTCCGTCCCTGCCCGGCCGGGACGCAACTCGATCTGGAGGTATGACCATGATCGTGACCGTTGCCAGCGGCAAAGGCGGCACCGGCAAAACCACCGTTGCCGTCAACCTGGCGCTCAGCCTGATCGATGCGCAGCCCTTGTTTTTGGACTGCGACGTGGAAGAGCCCAATGCGGCTCTGTTCCTCAAGCCGACCATCGCGGAGCGCCGCGAGGTGGGGCTGATGGCGCCGCAGGTCGATCTCGCCCGGTGCAACCATTGTGGCCGCTGCGCCGAGGTTTGCCAGTACCACGCTATCGCCGTCGCCGGGACCAGGGTGCTTGTTTTCCCCGAACTCTGTCACGGCTGCGGCAGCTGCACGCTCAACTGCCCCACGGGAGCGATCCACGAGGTGCTGCACGTGATGGGCGCCATCGAGCGGGGGCAGGCTGGCGGGATCGCATTTGCCCAGGGGACGCTGAACGTGGGCGAGCCGATGGCCGTGCCGATCATCCGCCAGTTGAAACATTGGACCATCCCGCCGGATGCCGGCGAGCGGCCGGTCATCCTGGATGCCTCGCCGGGCACCGCCTGCCCGGTCGTCGAGAGCATGCGCGGGGCCGATGTTGTGCTGCTGGTCACAGAGCCGACCCCCTTTGGCCTGCACGATCTGCGATTGGCCGTGCAGGTCGCCCGCGACGAGATGGGCCTGCCCGTCGGCGTGGTGGTCAACCGAGATGGGGTCGGCGACCGGGGCGTGGACGAATACTGCGCCGCCGAGGGCATCCCCATTTTGATGCGCATCCCGTTGGAGCGGCGCATTGCCGAGGCCTACTCGAACGGCGTGCTGCTGGTCCAGATCGAGCCGGTTTGGCAAGCGCGTTTCCGCGGCTTGTATCAGCAGATCGAAGGGCTGGCGCGATGACCATCACCTACCAACCAATCGGCGTTATTCACAGCCCTTTTCAGTCTGTTGAAAACATGCCCATCCAGCCGGCCGCGGCAGCCGGCATCCGCGGCGCCGTCGAGGTGTTTGCTCCCTTTGTCGACGGATTGCAAGACCTGGAGGGCTTTTCACACATCTTTTTGCTCTATCATCTGCATCTGGCGGCGGCGGCCCGGCTGCGTGTGGTGCCTTTTCTCGACAGCCAACCGCGCGGCTTGTTTTCCACGCGCGCGCCATGCCGTCCCAATCCAATCGGCCTGTCGGTGGTGCGGCTGTTGTGTATCGAGGGGCATGTTCTGCACGTCGAGAATGTCGATATACTCGATGGAACACCGCTGCTGGACATCAAGCCGTATGTGCCGGAATTTGACGGCGTCCGAGCCGAACGCACGGGCTGGCTCGCTTGGGCCCGAGAACGGGTGTCAGGCAAGCAGTCCGATGGGCGGTTTATAGATAACGAGGAAGTCGAGTGAAACAACTGGTTATTCTCAGTGGCAAGGGCGGCGCCGGCAAAACCACCGTCGCCGCCGCGCTGGCGCACCTGGCCGCGCGTGAATTCTCCATCGTCCTCGCCGATGCCGACGTGGACGCGGCCAACCTGGAGCTGGTGCTTGGCCCGGTGAAACAGGACATACAGGATTTTTGGGGCGGCAAATCGGCCGAGATCGACCCCGACAAATGCACCGCCTGCGGCGTCTGCTATGGTGTTTGCCGCTTTGAGGCGATCATTTCCGGCGAGGAGGTGTATCAAGTCGATGGGCTGGCTTGCGAGGGCTGCGCGGCCTG
Source organism: uncultured Anaerolineae bacterium (assembly GCA_964428175.1). Lineage (GTDB taxonomy): Bacteria > Chloroflexota > Anaerolineae > JAFGEY01 > JAFGEY01 > CAYRXM01. Next base: position 750 of record CAYRXM010000131.1, on the reverse strand, counting down.
TTTATACCAATGTCCGGCCGCGGCGATTCACATGGAGGCGCAGCAGGACGGGCAGTGGTTTCGCTCCGATACCCGTTTCGGGCCGCTCTTTCACGCTCACCTCTTTGCCGGGCAGGAGAATTCGGGCAAGCTGGTCACGCTGGTCAAGCAGCAGGCCCGGCTGCTGGGCCAGGAAACGGGGGCGGCACTGCTGCTGGTCGACGGGCCGCCCGGCATCGGCTGCCCGGTCATCGCGGCCAGCTCAGGGATGGACCTGGCCCTGCACATCGTCGAGCCGACGGTTTCCGGCGTACACGATCTGGCGCGCAGCGTGGCGACGACCAATCATTTTGGCGTGAGGTCGCTGGTGGCGATCAATAAGGTCGATTTGAATTTCAAGCAGGCCCAAGAGATTACCGCTTTTTGCGCGGAGCGCGGCATCGAGATTGTTGGTCGCATCCCCTATGACGAAGTGGTGATCGAGGCGATGGTGCAGGGCCAGCCGGTGACAGAATACGTCGACGGCGCGGTGGCGGAGGCGCTGCGGGAAGTGTGGGAGCAGGTCAAAAAGAAGCTGCTTGCCAACGAGCAGGGAAAATAATACGCTTTTCATGCACAATTCGGGGTGAGCGCCTGCTCACCCCGAATTGCATTGGCAGAGTCCGGGCTATTAAGGCCCGTTATTCGGACTTGACGGTCACCGTCACGCGCACCAGCGCGTTGGCCGCCGAGGGCATATCGAACGCCTCGCTGATCCCCAGTGTTTCCTCG
>CAYRXM010000130.1:0-14027 GCA_964428175.1 uncultured Anaerolineae bacterium | reverse complement strand
CACTCGTTGAACAGGTCGGCGGTATGCTGCGCTTCGGGGCGCAAGGCCTGGATTTTCAGCGGCGCTTTGCCTGTGACCTGCGGGTCGGTCTCGCTCAGGCCATCGGCCAGGCCCGGCCCGCGCATCACCACCACAAAGCGGTATTCCTTGACCGGTTCGACGAAAACCTCGACGCCGGGCAGTTTGATCGCGCGCAGTTTTTCGACCATCTTGGCGCCGACCTCGCTGGGGATGCGCCCGGCGCGGCGGTCGGTGATCAGCCCGTTGGCGTCGAGGGTGCAAAAGTTGCCTCGTGCGGCCACGTCGCCGTTGCGCAGATCAAAGCCGATGCCCAGCGCCTCCATCACCCCGCGGCCGATCTGGTACTTGATCGGGTCATAGCCGAACAAGGCGGCGTGGCCGGGGCCGCTGCCGGGGGTCACACCGGGGGCGACGGGCGTGCTCAGCCCGCAGATGCCGTGTGTGGCCAGCCAATCCAGGTTGGGCGTGTGCGCCATCTCAAGCTCGGTTTTGCCGTCCGGGGTCAGCGGCAGTCCGCCCAGACCATCCATCACCAGCAGGATGATTTTGCTCTTGCTTTCGATGTGCAGTTCTTTCATCAAGTCCAAATAGTCCATATAATCCTCCATTCAGGGAAATTTTCGAATCGATCGGGCAAATTATAGCAGGGAAACGGGCAAATCGCAACCGCAAAATCCAGACTGCTGACGGCAGACCGCTGGCGGTCAAATCCCGGGTGAGTTATTTGATTGTTATCGGCGGCAGGGGCACATAATCGGCCTGGGGCAGACCATCCTGATCGAGGACGTGCAGGCGCTGCCAGGTGATCGGCGAATAGACGCCGATCTCGACGCGGTAGACCCCCGGCGGCGCATCGGCGGGGAGGGGGATTTCGTGGATGTCCTGGATCACCTCGCCGGGCTGCCAGCCGCTGGTCGGGCGGGCGCCAAAGGCGGGCATGATGTCCTGCTGCCAGCGCACGCGCCGCTCGTCGTCGAGCAGTTGGACGAAGACGGTGTAATCCTCGCGCATCGGCGACATGGCCCACCAGTGCAGTGTCACGCGGGCGACGCCGCCGGGCGACACCGTCTCGGTGAACTGGTAGCTGAGCAGCATCAGTTTGTCGTCAAAACTTTTGTAATAGGGTGCGCCCTCTGTGGGGGGCGGGGCTTCCAGGTTGATGCGTGCCAACTGCTGCACGGTCTGTTGTCGTCGCAGCCCGCCGGAGGATACAGGCTGATTGTCCCCCCCCATCACCGACAGTTTGATTTGAGAACTGCCGGCAGCGCTTTCAACCACGGGCAGATCGATCCGGGCCGAAAATGTCTCACCGGCAGGCCAGTTGTCGAGTCTGGCCCCTGTGGTGACTCTGCCATGGCCCTCTAGGTCCCATTCGAGGATGGCGCGGACGTCGTGAATCGGCTGTTCTGCGTGCAGATAAAGCGTTATCTGTAACTTGCGGCCCGGAACCGGGCGGCCTTTGAGATCAAACCCAATCAGGCGCAGGCCATTGGCGTAGCGAACGGCCAGTTTTTTCTGCGGTTGTGCCCGCCAGTCCGGATTGGGCAGCACCTCGACCGTGGCGATTGTCGCTTCTTTCGGCTCCAGCCACTCACCGGGGCTAAAGGGCAGCACCCACGTTGCCTGGAGCTGATACAAACCTGGCGGCACCGACGGATCGACGGTGAACAGGCGATAATCGGCGACAACCTCACCATTTTGCCAGCCGTTGAGCGGGTAAAAGCCATCGACGGGATGGCTCGCCGTGTTTTGATCGACCACGTTGCCCTGCCCGTCGACCAACTGCAAGCGCACCTGGTAGGGTTGGGGAATGTGGGGCCGGTCGAACAACGCCTGCCAGTACAGAGTCAGGGCCAACGTTTCAGTGCGTTTGACCGTTCGTGCCGGCATGTCGATGCCGCGCAGGGCCACCATCGGAGCGTTTCCATATCCCCAGACCAAATCGCGCGGTTCGACCTCGCCGCCGGGTGGCAGTTCGCGTTGAGATTCGCGCAACAGCCTGATCAGCGGCCCGTGCGCGTTCAACCGATAGCGCTCGTGGGCGCCGGGCAGCGGTCGGGCCAGGTAGACGGGACGACCGGCGACCAGGGCCATGTCGATCAAGGTGTAGGCCATCGCCTCCGTGTCGGGCATGTTGGGTTCGACGTTGAGTGGTGCGGCCTCGACCGCAAACGCATAGCGCAGCGCAGACAGTCGCTCGAAATCGCAGACGATGAGCGCGTTGGGTTCGGGCGGGTGGGCCAGCACCCGGTCGGCAAAGGCGCGCGCGGCCAGGTCATCGCTGCGATCCTGGGCCTCGAAATGGGTCATGGCGAGCAGCAGCGCCAGCGCGAACCCGATCAGCGCCGGGACGTGAGTGGCCGCGCCCCAGCGGGCAAGGCGGTCGGCCAAAGCGTCGAGACCCAGCACGGCCAGCAAGGCCAGCAGCAGCCAGGCAGGGATGAAAAACACGGCCACGTCGGGCACGGCATAGCAGACGCCAAACAACAAGAACGTGAGCAGCGCAGCGCCAAGCAGCCCCAGTTCTCTCCAGCGTGAGCGGTCGATGCTCAGGCTGACCACGCCCAATGCCGCCAGGATCAGGCCGGCCCAGGGCAGTTGAGCGCGCATCAGGTTCCAGACCATCTGCCAGCGGGCCGGGTTGAGCAGCAGCGCGGGTTGGAGGGCATAGCTGTAGCCGCGGCCGAGCAGATAATCGACAAGTTCCTGCCCGCGCGGCCAACGGCCATAAACCACTGGCCAGCGCAGCGGCACGTAAATGTAAAGTGCGAGGGGTAAAATAAACAGGCCCAACGCCTTGAGCCACGTTTGAAAGCCGGGCCGGGGGCGGCCTTGCAGCAGCACGTACAGGGCGGCAGCGGGAACCAGCAGAACGATCATGCGGTGGTGCGCCGCGCCCAGCCCAAAGGCCAGCGCAGCGAGCAGCAGCCAGCGCGGCTGGCGCGTCTGCCCCCAGCGCAGCAGGCACAGCAGCGCGGCCAGGGTGAGCGCGGCGTGCAGGGCATAGACTTCGGCGACGACCGCCTGTGACCAGAACGCCGGCCCGACGGCGGCCAGCCAGACCCCGGCTGTGGCGAGAGCGGGTTTGCCGCTGAACTGCGCCAAGATTTCGAACAAAAAGCGCAGCGCGACCAGCGCGCAGGCCAGCGAAAACAGGTTGAGCCGGAATGCCGCATCGCCGGCGGGCAGCAGGGCAAAGGCGCGCCCCAGCAGCAAGTACAATGGGTAACCGGTGGGATGGGTCACGCCCAGCCGCCAGGCTTCGGTCTGAAATTCGGCGCTGTCGCCGCTGACGATAGAGGGGGCCAGGGTTAGCCCGTATAACAGAGCCGGCCCGGCCAGGGCCAGCAGCAGCCACAACCATTCGGCGCGTTTTGACAATGTTTTCTACCCCTTGAGCGGGAAAACAGGCAGGCCAAGTAGCCCGGTGTCATTATACCATGACTTGATCGGCCCACAAAAAAAAGATATTTTGACATATCGGGCAATCTGAATACAATATGATGAATCAGTACAGAGGACACAAACCCTCTGGCAATCATGAGGAGGAAATTGAGTGAAAGAGTATCAGACGGAACAGTTGCGCAACATCGTTTTCCTGTCCCACAGCAGCGCGGGCAAAACCACGCTGGTCGAGTATATGCTCCTGGCCTCCGGGGCGGTCAACCGCGCCGGGCGCGTGGAGAACGGGAACACGGTTGCCGACTTTGACGAAGAAGAGATCGATCGCCAGATTTCTTTGAGCACGGCGGTGATTCCGGTCGAGTGGCGCAACATCAAGATCAATGTATTGGATACGCCGGGCACGTTCGATTTTATCGGTGAAATCCGCCAGGCGATTCGCGTCGCCGATGGCGCGCTCTTTATGGTCGATGCCGTAGCCGGGGCCGAAGTGGGCACCGAGCTGACCTGGGGCTATGCAGACGAATACGGCCTGCCGCGTATGGCCGTGATCAACAAGATGGATCGCGAAAATGCCAGCTTTGAACGCGCGCTGAATTCGCTGACCGGACAGTTTGAAACCACTTTTGTGCCGCTGCTGCTGCCTATCGGTAGCCAGGCCGAGTTCAAAGGCGTCGTCGATGTGGTCAGCATGAAAGCCTATATGGGTGAAGGGGCCACCGCCGCCGACATCCCGGCAAACATGGCCGATCAGGCTCAGGAAGCGCGTATGCGCCTGGTCGAGGCGGCCGCCGAAAGCGACGATGAACTGATCATGAAATATCTGGAAGGCGAGGAATTGAGCGAAGAAGAGGTCATCAATGGCCTCAAAGGCAGCGTGGCGTCGGGAAGCGTGGTGCCGGTCTTGTGCGCCGCCGGCGTGACCGGCGTCGGCGTGCGCAAGGTGCTGGATGCCGTAGCCAATTTTATGCCCGCGCCGTCGCCCACCGTTTCGGCGATCAACCCGGCAAGCGGCGCCGAAGAAAAACTCGACGCGAGCCTGAACGCGCCGCTGTCGGTGCTGGTTTTCAAATCGACGGTCGACCCCTATGGCAAGTTGAGCTATTTCCGCGTTTACAGCGGTCAGTTCGACTCGGACTCGCGGGTCTGGAACGTGGACGTTGGCGAAGAAGAGCGCGTGGGGCAGCTTGCCATTCCACGCGGCAAAGAGCAGATGCCCGTTGCACACGTCGGGGCCGGCGACATCGGCATCGTCACCAAACTGTCGAGCACGATGACCGGGCACACCTTGTGCGACCGGGGGCATCCGCTCAAATTGGAAGGGCCGCGCTTCCCAGTGCCGATCTTTTCCGTGGCCGTCGCGCCCAAGACCAAGGCCGACTCGGCCAAGATGGGCCAGGCGCTTTCGCGTCTGGTCGAAGAAGACCCCACCTTTGAGTGGCACATGCTGTCCAGCACGCGGCAGACCATCCTCAGCGGGATGGGCGACGCGCACGTCGACATCGGCTGCCGCCGCCTGAAGCGCAAGTTCGGCGTCGAGGTCGTGACCTCGATCCCCAAGGTGCCCTATCGCGAAGCGATCACACGCAAGGCCGATACGATGTACCGGCACAAAAAGCAGACTGGCGGCGCCGGGCAGTTCGCCCAGGTCAGCCTGCGCGTCGAGCCGGCCCAAGAGGGCGCCGGACTGGTCTACGAGTGGGAAGTGTTTGGCGGCGCTGTGTCGCAATCGTTCCGCCCGTCGATTGAAAAGGGCATCCGCAGCGTGATGGAGAACGGCGTCATCGCCGGCTATCCGATCAACGACATTTTTGTCGCCGTGACCGACGGCAAGGAACACCCCGTCGACTCGAAAGATATTGCCTTCCAGATCGCCGGACGCGAAGGGTTCAAGCAGGCGTTTATGGAAGCCGGCCCGGTGCTGCTGGAGCCAATCTGTGATGTGACCGTGACCGTACCCGAAGAGTATATGGGCGACGTGCTCAGCGACATGAACACCCGCCGCGGGCGGGTCATGGGCATGGACCAGGAACGCGGCCGCAGCATCGTCAAGGCGCAAGTGCCGCTGGCCGAGATGCAGCGCTATTCGACCGAGCTGCGCGCACTGACTCAGGGACGTGGGTTGTATACCATGAGCATCGCCTTTTACGAAACCGTCCCCAGCCACTTGACCCAGGACATTGTGGCTTCGGCCAAGCGCGAGCAAGTGGAAGAGAATTAGGACTTGCCCCGGACGGGTAGCGCGTCCGGGTAGATGCGGAAAAGAGGTGTCAGATGGAACAAAAAGCCCGTGTCATGGTTGTGGACGACGAAGTGGGGATGTGCGAGTTTTTGCGTTATTTGCTGGAGGGCGAGGGTTATGCCGTCGATTCGGCCCACAGCGGCATCGAAGCGCTGGAAAAACTCAAGCAGGCTCCGCAGCCTGTCGATTTGATCCTGGCCGATATTCGTATGCCGGGCATGGACGGGCTGGAGCTGCTGCGCAGTGTCAAGCAGATCAATCCAGAGGTCGTGTTTGTGGTGATGACCGGGTTTGCCTCGCTGGAAACGGCAATCAAGGTGATCAAGTACGAGGGATACGACTATTTGGTCAAACCGTTCGATGACACCGACAAGATTCTGGCCGTGATCGAAAAGGGATTGGCCGATCGAGCACAGAGCGCAAAAAGATAGGCCGGATACCCAAACGAAAACGCCACCGCGAGGTGGCGTTTTTTGTTTTCCAAACAGCCGCGATCAGCCGGAGATGATTTTGAGGGGCAGAGAGAAAAGCCAGCGCAAAAACCTGATCCAGGCCGAGGGCCTGGGATTGCAGGCCAGGGCGGCGTCATAAGCGGCGATGGACTGAAGAAAGCGCAGTTGCTTCAGGCGCACCATGCTCAACACCTTGAGCGTCAGCGCGCGGTGCTCGTCATCGCCCATCAGTCGGAATTTGTCTGCGGCCAGTTGCAGGTTGGCGGCGGACTGCTGCAAGTCGCCGCGCGCGCGAAACATGCTGCCCAGGTTGCCCAATGCCTGCGCCTCGCCGCTGTAATCTTGAAGGTTGGTGAACATGTTGTGCGCTTCGTTGAGGCTTTTTTCCGCTTCGGGCCATTGATTCAATACCGTGTGGATGACCCCCATATCGTTGATGATTTCGGCCATGTGCCGCAGGTCGCCCTGCTCTTTGCAATGCTCGTAGACCGCTTTCAGCGTCGATAGAGCCTGCTCGTATTCGCCCTGGCGATAGTACAGCCGGCCTTCGTCTATTCGAGACTGTGTCTCGTCAGACTGCGTCTCGTCAGACTGCGTCTCGTCGAGCCGGGCCTCGTCGGTCGGGATTTCGTCGCCGGGTTCGGGTGACGTGTCAATGGTTGGTTCCATAGCCATCCCTCGCTAGTAGGTGATTTCGAGCAGGCCCGAAGCAATCTGGCGCAGCGATTCTGCGGGCATGGTGCTCAGGTTCATGGCGATTTGAAGGTAGGGCGCGTTGATCGGCTTGAGGATGAATTCGCGCACCTGGGGCGGCAGGTGGGCGAGCCGGCGCAGGTCGCGCGTGTTGCGCTGCGCTGCCGTGAGCGGGATGATGTCTTCGTCCAGAAAGGTGTCAAAAGGCAGGTTCAGCGCCTCGGCCAAAGCGCCCAATTCGACCATCGGCACCGATATCTGGCCCAGTTCGATGCGCGCCAGGTGTTCGGGCGTGTAGCCCATTGCCGCGGCGACCTCTTCCAACGCGCGCCCGTGGTTCAGCCGGGCCTGTCGCAAAATTACGCCAATGATCTTGCGGCGAATCACCATCGTGCTCTCGTAGGGCAGTGTGGTCTGGACGGTTTCTTCGAGGGGCAGTTCGCTTTCGCCGAGCAAAAAAGTGACGGGAACGTCTAGCAGGTGCGCCAGCACTTCGATCTGTGGCAGCGACAGACCGGCCTGGCCTTCTTCGGCCTGGGCCAGCGTTTCGGGCGGGATGGACAGCGCCTCGGCGCACGTTGGCACATCAAGTTCGGCGCGCACCCGCGCGCTTTTGATGGCCGCGCCGACGAGCTTGTTGCGGAGCAATGCGGCTTGTTGCGAGATCATAATGTCCTCCTTGATCAAGTTCCTTCGCAACGAGGGGAATTGATCGATGCCCTTGATGCTGATATTATAGCACAATCTCTGGTCACATACAAAGATTGGTCGGCGCAGAATTCCGTGCTATACTGTGCCCACGCTGATGGGAGGTGACCTATGTCGATCCTGGTAACCAACGCAATCGTATTGACGATGGATTCACACCTGGGGCTGGTTGCGCCCGGCGCGGTGTGGATCGAGGGGGAGCGCATCGCGGCTTTGGGGCCAGCCGCGCAGCTTGAGGCCCATCGCGCGGCAGCCCACACGGTGATCGATGCCGGGGGCAAGCTGGTGATGCCCGGTCTGATCTGCGCGCACACCCATTTCTATGGTGCGTTTGCACGGGGGATGGCTTTGCCCGGTGATCCGCCCGCCGATTTCGCTCGTATTTTGGAGCGGCTCTGGTGGCGGCTGGACAAGGCGCTCGACCCGCAAAGCATTCGCTCCAGCGCGCTGGTCTGCCTGGTCGATGCGATCCGGCACGGTACGACGGCGCTGATCGATCACCACGCTTCGCCCAATGTGATCGACGGTTCGTTGGACGTCATCGCCGAAACGGTGCTGGCCGCCGGGGTGCGGGCCAGCCTGTGCTACGAGGTCAGCGACCGCGACGGGCCGCGGCGCGCCCATGCCGGCATGGACGAAAACGAGCGCTGGGCGCGGCGGCTGGCCCGCTCGCCCGACCTGCACCTGGGGGCGACGTTTGGTCTGCACGCCTCGCTGACACTTTCGCCGCAAACGCTCGATGCCTGCGCCGGGCTGGCCGCCGATCTCGGCCTGGGCTGCCACGTCCACGTCGCCGAAGGGCCGGTCGACGTGGCGGACAGTCTGGCGCGTTATGGCTGCCGCGTGGTCGAGCGGCTGGCCGGAGCCGGCGCGCTCGGCCCTCGTTCGATTGCCGTGCATGCCGTTCACATCGACGAGGCGGAAAAGGATTTGCTGGCCGAAACCAACACAGCCGTCGCCCACAACCCCCGCTCAAACATGAACAATGCCGTCGGCGCGGCAGATGTGCCCGGCTTGCTCGCGCGGGGTGTGCTGCTCGGCCTGGGCAACGATGGGTTTTCGAACAACATGTTTACCGAGATGCACACCGCCTACCTGATTCACAAGCACGCCGCCGCCGATCCACGCGCGCTGCCCGCCGACCAGGTGCTGCGCATGGCTTTTGCGCACAATGAGCGCATCGCCGAGCGGGCCGGTCTGCCCGCCGGGCTGGGCGCACTGCGCCCCGGCGCGCCGGCCGATCTGATCGCCGTCGACTATGCGCCGATCACGCCGTTGACGGCGCAGAATGCGCCCTGGCACGTCGTGTTCGGCATCGACGGCGGCGGGGTGGACACGACCATCGCCGGCGGCAAGGTGTTGATGCGCGAGCGGCAGGTGCAAACGCTGGATGAGGCCGAGATCGCCGCGCAGGCGCGCGAGGCGGCAGCCCGGCTGTGGAAGCGGATCACATGAGGAGTGAACCATGATCGCGGTTGATTTTTGTGGTTTGACCCTGCGTAATCCGGTTTTGCCGGCAGCCGGGCCGCCCGGCTGGAACGGCGAGGCGCTGCGTCGCTGCGCCGAGGGCGGCGCGGGTGGGCTTGTGACCAAGACGATCTCGGTCGCCGGGGCGCGCGTACCCACGCCCAATATGGCCGCCGTGCGCGGCGCGTTCCTCAACAGCGAGCTGTGGTCCGAGATGCCGCCGCAAGCCTGGCTGGAGCGCGAGCTGCCCCTGGCCCGCGCCGCCGGCCTGCCGCTGATTGTCAGCCTGGGCTACAGCGCCGAAGACATTGCCGCGCTGGTGCCTCAATTTGCGCCCTGGGCCGACGCATTCGAGCTATCCACCCATTACATCGGCGACGACCCGCAGCCGATGGTCGGCGCCATCCGGGCGGCCAAAGACAACGCCGGCGTGCCGGTGCTGGTCAAGCTCAGCCCGTTTCGCGACGTTCAGCGGGCGGCCCACGCTGCACGCGAGGCCGGCGCCGACGGCATCGTGGCGATCAACTCGTTCGGGCCAACAATGGCGGTCGACGTTGAGAGCGGTTTGCCCGTGATGGGCGGCGCGAGCGGCCACGGCTGGATGAGCGGCCCGGCGATTCGCCCGTTGGCGGTGCGCTGCATTTGGGACATTGCGCGCGCCGTCGATCTGCCGGTGATGGGCGTGGGCGGGGTGAGCAGCGGCGTCGATGCGATCGAGTTGATTATGGCCGGGGCGAGCGCCGTGCAGGTTTGTACGGCAGCGATTTTGCGCGGGCCGGCCGTGCTGGGGAAAATTGCCGGTGAGATCGAGGCCTGGCTGGACGCACACGGCTACACGTCGCTGGACGAGGTTCGCGGGCTGGCGCTGCGTCGATGGCCGGAGCGCCAGGTGCGCACGGAGCACGTTCCGCCGCGCTACGAGCGAGAGCGGTGCATCGGCTGCGGGCGCTGTGCGCAGAGCTGCGTTTACCAGGCGATCTCGGTGCCGGATAAAAAGGCCGTGCTGGATGAGTCGCTGTGTTACGGCTGCGGGCTGTGCGCCACGCGCTGCCCATCCGGTGCGTTGATGATGTAAGGGGCATCATCAACTCCCGAATTGGTTGTACAGTCGCACCAACCCCTCTGCCTTGTTGGAATTGAACAGGCTGCGTGCATTTCTCTCGTGCCGACGGCGCCGACGCAAGACGTTGGACCCGTCGGCACGGTTTCTTTTTCCCCCAACAAGACGCCCACACCGCCACCGTGCCCCACGTCTACACCTTTGACGCCGGCGACACGGCCAACGGTACATACAATGCGGTCGTCACCGACCGGGCGACCAACCAGACCACCGTGCCCTTTACGGTCACCCGCGACGCCGTTGCACCCACCTTGACCCTCATCGTGGCAGGCCGGATCGCCGCCAGCGACATCCCCGTGCAGTGGACGGCGGTGGAGACCGGCTCCGGCATCCGTGGCTACGACCTGGAGGTGAGCGCCGACGGCGGCGCAAGCTGGACCCGCCTGCTCACTGCGACGCAGGCGACGACATACACCTTCACCGGCACACTGGGCGTGGTCTACACCTTCCGCGTCCGCGCGACGGACCGGGTGAGCAACGTCTCCGCCTGGGCGCAGGCTGAGGCCAAAACGGTGGTGGTCAAGAAATACTACTCGGTGGCCGGGCAGCGAGTTGCCGTGAGAAGCAATGGTGTGGTACACTATATCCACAGCGACCATCTTGGCTCAACTTCCTTAACAACTAACGAAAGCGGCAATGTGGCCGCGGCGCAGAAATATCTGCCTTACGGGGAAGTGCGCTGGGTCACGGGCACGCTGCCGACGGATTTGACCTACACAGGCCAGAGGCAAGAAGACTTTGGCCTGATGGATTACCGGGCAAGATTCTACAGCAGCCGGCTGGGCCGCTTCCTCAGCGCGGATACGATCGTGCCGGGGGTGGGAAGTATATCACTAAATAGATATATGTATGTATCTGGAAGTCCTATTCTTCGTATTGACCCTACTGGACATGACGGTCCGACATTTGCCGCTGATGATTTTGATGGAATTGGTGGGGATGCCATTGGAGGAGGTGGTTGGGGTAATCACACTTACTGGGATGTAAAACAATGGGCTGAGACTGAATATAGAAATACTGGTGGGTGGGAAGAGTTCAGTGCGAAAGCTTTTGGTCTAAACCCTGATGTTGCATTTGCCTATCTTGAAACAATAAAGCGGTATGCTGTTCAGAGGTGGAAGGCTCCTCGCACACGAACTACGGCGCGAATGCAAAAAAACGAATATAATAGTTCCAATTCTCCTGGGAGACCAGTGAAAGCAAACGAGAAAATTGTCATATTTGAAAGCAAACCTGGTTCTGGAATGATGAAAACGTATGAAGCGGGAGGAATCTCGGCACAAAGCCTGACCGAGTCAAGAACACCTGAACAGGCGTTACAGAATTCTTTTCGTCGTCTTCCACGTGCTGGTGAGTCGTATTGGACGAGCACTGGTCAACAGATCGAACAAGGACGAGGATATGCGTATATGGACGGAGGTATGTATGTTCCTGAAGAAGGCATGTGGATGCCGCGCGGTCATGTGTCGATATACAGAAGCGAACCTTATGGCGCAATGGATATTGCGGAAAAAGTCCCGACGAAATTTCAGTGTCTGACTGGGGCTGGAACATGGGATATTCCAGGGCTTGAGTTTCACAAAATCTGGACAAGGTATCAATTCCCAACTGAGTAATGGGAGATGATGATGGTGCTCAAACATCGCGGGTTCCTATTGGATGCAACGGGGTTCCAGGAGTGCGTGTCGCCTCTTTTGTGTTCTCTGGATACAGGGAACGCACAGCCCTTGTTTGAGCAGGCTATACAGGTGGTTGAACAAAACTCGCCTGATTTGTGGCCTCTCGAGCTGGCTGGCAGTGCTTTGCTGAACATCCGCAAGGTCGATTCAGTGGGCTTACCTTGGAAAGAACCGATTGAAGAATGTCTTCAAGATGCTTCGACAATTCGTCCATTTGATCTTGGCTACTGGCTTTTGTTGGTTTTTTCCAAATTCGTGCAACAGCCCACCGGGATCGGCGTCAATTATGCCACGTTCTGCGCTTTTTTACGCAATTTCTTGGGGTGGAATGTCCACGAGACAAAACTGTTGGTGCAGGGCATCCCAGCCGTGGTTTTGCTCAAACCGAATGCAGCTTCCAGATCTAGTGTCCTAAAAGGAGATCCATATTGGTATTGGATGATACCGACACATTCGTATGAACGGGGTTGGCTTTCGCAAGACCAGATATCGATGTTGTATCACAAACTCATCGCTCAAAAACAAGCTGTTGAATCGTTCGATTACCGGCGATTCACAAGCCGCGGACCAGGCTTTTCCTATCGCGAACCGGATGAGCGAATCGATCGTGTGAATCGGCTGCATGAAGCCTATGGGCGAGCAATTGAGATGCTTGAGGATGCTCAACGGACAAAAAAGGAGCTTTACGTGGTTCTTTCAGAATAAGTTACGTAGGTTGGATACGCTTTATCAAGTTTTCTCGTGCCGACGATCCTCTGCCGGCATAGGTTCTTTTTTCCTCGCACTGCTTGAGACCTGTCGGATTTCCAAAACCCGACAGGTCTTTTCATCACCGTGCCTTTTACCGTCACCCGCGACATCATCGCACCCACTGTTATCTTGACCCTGTCGGAGCGGATCGCCGCGAGTGACATCCCCGTGCAGTGGGCGGCGGTCGAGACCGGCTCCGGCATCCGTGACTACGACCTGGACGTGAGCGCCGACGGCGGCGCAAGCTGGACCCGCCTGCTCACCGAGACGCAGGATACCACCTACACCTTCTCCGGCACGCTGGGCGTGGCCTACACCTTCCGCGTCCGCGCGACGGACAACGTGAATAACACCTCCACCTGGGTACAGGCCGAGGCCAAAACGGTGGTGGTGAAGAAATACTACAGCGTCGCCGGGCAGCGAGTTGCCGTGAGAAGCAATGGTGTGGTACACTATATCCACAGCGACCATCTTGGCTCGACTTCTTTAACAACAGACGCCAGCGGAAATGTGGTGGCGGCGCAGAAATACCTGCCCTACGGCGAGGTGCGCTGGGTGACGGGCACGCTGCCGACGGACTTGACGTACACAGGCCAGAGATCCGAAAACGGGCTGGGCCTGATGGACTACCGGGCGAGAATGTACAGCAGTCGCTTGGGCAGGTTCGTCAGCGCGGACACGCTGGTGCCGGGGGTGGGAAGCAAATCGATAAATAGATATATGTACGTATCTGGAAATCCTATTCGCTATAATGACCCTGGCGGACACCAAGGTGGTGATACTGTAGATGATAGGGCAAAAGAGTATATCTGTGCTCAAGATCCGACTGCTCCGTTCTGTGGATCGTCAGGGGTGTTGCCGCCTAGTTATGTGCATGAAATAGTTGCTGTTTTCAAAGATGGTAGCGTAACTTTTATTGCAAGTGGTGCCGGAGTTGCCATAGATACAAATGCCATTTTGTCGCATCACCACTATGTAGGATATAATGGTAAACGCCCCATTGATCAGTTGGAGAGTGTCGTTGTACTTGACGCTACAGGCACTCCCATACACTCTGCCTCAATTGCCAAGGGAGAAGTTTCAGTCGCATGGGACCCTGAATTGGGTGGTGGATTGACATTGTTTGTTTTTGAAAAAGATTTTTGGTCAAGCCAAGACATTGCGCTTTTGGGGGATGCCGATGGACTAAAACGCAACACTGTTGTCGAACAATCCGTGACGGCGGGAGCACCGGCTGGCTTATATTACACAAGAGTAATTGATCCAAATTTCCATGCAGGTAACACGAGACAAGTTGAGTTCAAGGCGCTCAAGGTTTCGCCAGATAGAACGATAGGCGGTGACTCTGGCGCGCCTATTTACTATGATGGACTTGTCTATGGTGTAAATAACCAAGGATACGGAGAGTACGGTGCAATTACCAACATCAGCTTGATACGCTGCTTGACTGACAAAACGTTTTCACAAACAGATGACGGAAGCAAAATCAGTCA
>CAYRXM010000129.1:5231-14197 GCA_964428175.1 uncultured Anaerolineae bacterium | reverse complement strand
GACCAGGGCCATCATCTGTTCGAGCGAGCGCCAATCCAGGCCCACATCAGGTTCGTCGAGGGCCAACACAGGCGTCTGCATCGCCAACGCGGCAGCCAGCGCCACCCGGCGGCGCAGCGCATAACCCAACACCGCCGGCGGGTGATCGGCATAACCGGTCAAATCGAGCAAGGCCAGCGTCGAGCGGACGCGCTCGTCCAGCTCCGGGCCGCGCAAGCCGAGCTGCCGGGGCCCGTAAGCGACCTCGTCGTACACCCGCGCGGCGAAAATCTGCCGGTCGGGGTTTTGCGGCAAATAACTCACCACCCGCGCCAGCTCGCCGACCGAGTGCGCTCGCGTGTCTTGATCGCCCACCCGCACCGCGCCCCGTGTCGGCTTGAGTAGCCCGTTCAGGTGACGGATCAGCGTGCTCTTGCCCGCGCCATTGACGCCGATCACCCCCAGCCACTCGCCCGGCGCGATCTGGAGGTCGATCTCGTGCAGCGCAGCGCGGCCGGCGCCGGGGTAGCAATAGCCAACATGCTCAAGGCAAATCAGCGGTGTCCCGTCACCCGCTGGCGTTTGAGTCCCAAAAACCTGGTTTTTGACAAGAACCTGGTTTTTGACAAAAACCGGGTTCTTTTTATCGACACAGCCAACCAACGCGCGCGCTGCATCTGCTGGTCTATAAAAAGTAAAAGGTTTCCCGCTGCGGCGGGTCAATTCGAAAGCCAACTCGGCGAGCTGCGGCACGTGCAGCCCCCACGCCGCCAGCGTATCGGGCCGCGCCAGCAGCGCGTCGACGGAGCCGTCAAAGGCCACGCGCCCGCTTTCCAGAACGACAGCGCGGTCGGCCAGACCGGCGACGGCCTCGGCATCCTGGGTAGCCAAGAGGATGGTCGTGCCTTGCTCGCGGCGCAGCCAGTCGACGATGTCGAGCGCCTGGCGGCGCCCGCGCCCATCGAGGCCGGCGGTAGGTTCATCGAGGACGAGCATGGTCGGGCGCATCGCCAACGCGCAGGCCAGGGCCAGCCGTTTCTGTTCGCCGCCGGAAAGCGTCTGCGGCGCGCGGTCGCGCAGCCCGTCCAGGCCGACGCAGGCCAACACCTCATCGATGCGCCGTTCGATCTCGGCAGCGGGCAGGCCCAGCGATTCCAGGCCAAAGGCCACTTCGTCAGCGACGGTGGCATTGAACAGGTAAGCGGCGGCGTTTTCGGGCACAAACCCGACACTGAGCGCCAGTTCGGACATGGGGGTGGTGCGGGTATCCTTGCCGTTGACCACCACCCGGCCTTCCATCACACAGTCGATGGATTGGGGAATGGCCCCGGTCAGGGCCAGACAGAGCGTGGTCTTGCCCGCACCGACGCGGCCCAGCAGGGCCACGCACTCGCCAGACGCAACGCGCAGATCGATGCCCTTGAGGGCATCGATCTGCGCTGTTTGGGGCAGCGGCGCGGGATAGGCGACGCGCAGGTTTTCAACAAGGTCTTTCATAACAGGACGCTATTCTACCCGCTGCATCCCCCGCTCCACCCAACCGCCAAGCCAGGCATGCAAGAGGCCGTTGCTGACCAAAATCGGCCCCTCGCCCGGTCGCCACTCGCGCCCGGCGGCGTCCGTGGCCATGCCGCCAGCCTCGCGCACGATCAGCGCCCCGGCGGCAGCATCCCATGCGCTCAATTGCAGGTGAAAATAGGCCTCCCACCACCCGGCGGCGACGTAGCAAATGCCCAGCGCCGCCGAGCCGCAGCAGCGAATCGAGCCGCTGTGCGGAGCCAACTGCTCGATCACGCCGACGATCTGCCGGCGCACCTGCTCATCGCGCGACCAGTCCATACCGATCAGGGCGTTGATCGGCTCGGCGCCGTCGCTGATGTGCAGGGAAACGCCGTTGAGCGCAGCGCCCAGGCCGGCCCCGGCGGCAAAAAGCTGGTCGCGCAGCGGGTCATAGACCACGCCGACGACCGGCTCGTCATCTATCGCCAGGGCAATCGAGGTTGCAAAGTGCGGAAAGTGATGCACGAAATTGCCCGTGCCATCCAGCGGATCGATGATCCACCGGTAGCGCGAGCGGCGCGCGCCGGGCGGCGTTTCTTCGGTCAGAATATCGTGGTCGGGGTAGCGCCGGCGGATCGCCTCGACGATGACCCGCTCGGCCGCCAGATCGATGTCCGTCACAAAGTCGCGCGCGCCCTTGGCGCGGGGGTTAAACTCGCCCTGCGCGCCCTCGCCGATAACCCGGCCGGCTGCGCGGGCAGTGTCGATGATAAATTGTAGAAATTCTTGATGATCCGGCATGTCGGTCACGCTTGAGCCTGTTCGTTGTATGCAGCCGAGGTGTACAAGGCGACGATCTGCCCGGCCTCGTTGAGATCAAAACGGTACGTACCGCGCATGGGAAAGGCAAAATCCACGGTGACGAACCGGGCATGCACGGCATCCCCTTCGACGTGTACATCGGTCACGCAAAAAGCGCCGCCGACGGCCGGCAGCCGCAGCAGCGATTCTTCGATCTGTTCCAGGCCGACATAGACGCGCGGCGGTTCGCCCCACACATAGCGCTCGACACGCGCATCCTGGGCAAAAAGGGCCAGCAGCGGCGCAACCGGGCCGCCATTGATATAGTCGGTGAGACGTTCGACGTAGCAGACCGGGATTTGGGCGCGGTCAAAAGGAAGCGCGTCCATCAGGCCAGGCCGTCGAGCAAGCGCACGGTCATCTGCCGGTTGGGCACATCGACCTGCACGATCACATCGGGGATGACCGGCAGCAGGATTTCGCCGCGCGCGCCCTGCACCACGTACACATCGTTGGCCCCGGTCTCGATGATCTCGCTAACGCGGCCCAGCGCTTCGCCGTCGACGGTGACGACCCGCATATCGAGCACCTGGTGGACATAATATTCGCCCTCTTGCAGAGGAATGGCGTCGTCGAGCGAAATCCACAGCCATTGATCGCGCAGCGGTTCGGCCAGCGTGCGGCTGTCGATGCCTTGCAGCGTGAGCAAGACAAAACCCGTATGAAACCGGTGTGCCTTGATCCGAAACGGTGTGTGCGCATCGCCGACGAAAACCTGTTTGTAGACGCCAAATCGCTCGGGATAAGCGGTATGCACCTCGACACGCAGCTCGCCATGCACGCCATGCGGCCGGATGATGCGGCCCACGGCCAAAAACTGAGGCTCAGACGGGCTGTGTGCCACATCTGAGCCTTCAGCGAGAGCCTGCATAGGGTCGCGGGAAGCGATCACGAAACGATCTCCAGCGTGGCCGGCCGCTCATCTCGCGCCGCCACCACGCCCAACAGCGCGCGGATGGCGTTGGCGACGCGCCCTTGCTTGCCGATCACGCGGCCGACGTCTTCGGGAGCAACGTGCAGCTCGTAAACCATCATGCTGGCCCCATCTACCTGGTCCACCCGCACCTGAGAAGGATCATCGACCAAAGAGCGAGCAATGTACTCGATCAATTCTTTGGCATTGGCCTGGCTCATCGTCTTTGCCCTTTCCGGGGCAGCAAGCCCCTTATGCTGCGTCTTCCTGCGCATCGTCTTGAGTCTCGACCGCAACGTCCTCGTCGTCCTGGGTTTCGGCCTCGGCGACCTCTTCCAACGGCGGTTCCTGGGCCTCGACCTCAACGACCTCTTCCAACGGCGGTTCCTGAACCTCGGCGACAGCCTGCTTGGCTGGTTTGCCGCCCGCGGGCGCTTCAAGCTGAGCCATCACGCCGGTGTGGCGCAGGATGCGCGCCACGGCGTCGCTGGGCTGCGCGCCGACGGAAAGCCAATACAGCGCGCGGTCAGCCTGGATCTCAAACGTCGGCGGATCGGTGCGCGGGTTGTAGAAACCGATGGCTTCGATGAATTTGCCGTCACGCGGTGATTCGGAATCGGCGACCACTATACGATAACTGGCCTGACGAATTTTGCCTACACGTCGTAATCTGATACGAACCATTAAAATATACCTCTTTCTCACTGAAACATTGAAAACAGATTGCGGCGGCCATGCTTGCCACCGCTGGTTAATTGCTTCATCATACGCTGCATCTGCCGAAATTGGCCGAGCATCTGGTTGACCTCTTGAACGGTGCGCCCACTGCCCCGGGCGATGCGCCGCTTGCGGCTGCCGTTCAGCAATTTGGGGTCGCGCCGTTCTTCGCGGGTCATCGATTGGATGATCGACTCGACCAGCTTGAACTGATCGTCGGTCATTTCCTGCGAAATCTCGCCGCTGTACTGCGACAGGCCGGGGATCATTTCCAGCAGCTTGCCGATTGGCCCCAGCCGTTTGACCTGCTGGAGCTGGTTCAAAAAATCCTCCAGGTTGAACGTCCCTTCGATCATTTTCTGGGCCGTCTGTGCGGCCTGCTCCTGATCGAGTTCGCTCTGCGCTTTTTCGATCAGGGTGAGCATGTCGCCCATGCCCAGGATGCGCGAAGCCAGCCGGTCGGGGTGGAAAGGCTCAATGTCGCCGACCTTTTCCCCGATGCCCAGGAACTTGATCGGCACGCCGGTCACTTCGCGGATCGAGATCGCCGCGCCGCCGCGCGCGTCACCGTCGATCTTGGTGAAAATGACGCCGGTCACGCCGATGCGCTGGTTGAACGCTTCGGCGACGCTGACCGCCTCCTGCCCGGTCATCGAGTCGACGACGAGCAGCACTTCGATGGGCCGGATGCGCTGCTTGATCTCCTGGACTTCGTTCATCATCTGCTCGTCGATTTGCAGGCGGCCGGCCGTATCGAGCAGCACCACGCTGTACGCGCCTTCACGCGCGCGCTGGATGGCGTTGGTACAGATTTTCAGCGGCGGTATCCCGGTGGCTTCGCTGTGTACGGTGATGTCAATTTGACGGCCCAGCGTTTCAAGCTGGGTGACGGCGGCCGGACGGTAGACATCGGCGGCAACCATGAGCGGGCGTTGCCCCGATTTACGCAGCCGCAGGGCCAGCTTGGCGGCCATGGTCGTCTTGCCGGAGCCTTGCAGGCCGACGAGCATGATCACGTTCGGCGACGGGCCGGACAGATCGAGCGGCGCCGAATCGCCCAGGGTGGCGATCAATTCTTCGTGGACGATCTTGATCACCTGCTGAGCGGGGGTCAGGCTGCGCATCACTTGCGCGCCGATGGCCCGCTCTTTGACCCGCGCGACGAAATCTTTGACCACCTTGAAATTGACGTCGGCTTCGAGCAGGGCCAGGCGGACCTGGCGCATCGCGTCATCGACGTCTTTATCCGTCAATTTGCCGCGCTTGCCGAGCCGGTCGAACGTTTCTTGCAATTTGGCGGTCAGGTTTTCAAACAAGTACAAGTTCTCCGATCAGGATGCCTGTTAACCTTCCTGTCTGCGTCCCACTCGACGCGAACGAGAATTTTAGTGCATAAATGCAATTTCGTCAAGTTTGGCAATGATTGCGTTTTATTGAGGAATTTGCGGGCCGCTGGTGGGCAGCGCGGTCGGCGTCAGGGTCGGCGTTGGCGTCAGGGTCGGCGTTGGCGTTGGCGTCAGCGTCGGCGTCGGCGTGTGGGTGGGCGTGCGCGTGAGGGTCGGGGTGGCGCTGGGCGATGGCGTCGGCGTTGGGGTGGGCGTATAGGTGGCGGTCGGCGACGCTGTGGCGGTGATTGCCGGTGCAAGGGTGGGCGTCGCCGTGGCAAACAGCGCGTACAGCCATTCCGAGCGCAGCGCCCAGATCGCGCCGCCGGTGAGCACGATCATCACGACAGCGCCGAGCAGCAGCCCAACCGCCAGCCGGGGTGAAATCCGCACCTGGGGCATCGACGCCGGCGTCGACGCTGTTTCGGGAATGGCCCGCGCCGGCCCAGGCCCAGTGCGCGCGGCAGACTGGCTCTCAAGCCCGGCGTTGGGAGCGGCAAGCGGCGGGCTGGTGAGCGGATCAAAGACCTGAAAAACGACCGCGGTGATGTTGTCGGGCCCGCCGGCGAGGTTGGCCAGATCGATCAACCGCTCGACGGCGTCGGCGGGCGTTTCCCGGCCGAGCAGGTGGGCAATTTCGGTGTCGGGCACCTGGCCGCTCAAGCCGTCGGAGCAGAGCAGGACGGCATCGCCGGGATCGAGCAAGAATTCAAAAATGTCGACCTGGACCTCCGGGTGGTGGCCGATGGAGCGGGTGACGACGCTGCGATAGATGTGTGCGCGCGCTTCGTCTTCGGTCAGCACGCCCGCCGCGACCTGCTCGGCGACCCAGGAATGGTCGCGGGTGATCTGCCTGGGTTTGCCATCGCGCACCAGGTAGGCGCGGCTGTCGCCGACGCTGGCGATGGTCAGCCAGTCTTCGCGCACGACGGCGACGACGAGGGTGGTGCCCATGCCGCTCTGCGCCCGCTCGCTCACCGATTGCGCGTATACCGCACGATTGGCGGCGACAATGGCCTGTTCGAGGCGGGTGGTAAGAGGAAGGGTGAGGCCGTTATCCTGATAGTAGACCTGAAAGAGGGTGTCAATCGCCAATTGGCTGGCCACTTCGCCGGCGGCATGGCCGCCCATGCCATCGGCAACGGCGAAAATCCGCCCGCGATCGGGCCACAGGTGGGGTGCGTCGTTCTGCCCGGCGATGCGCCAGAAATCTTCGTTGAGTTGTCTTCGCTGCCCGGGATCGGACAGTCCCGCCGAGACCAGTTGAAACGGGGTGTATGCGTTCAACGTGACCTTCCTCCACGCCTCATTATAGTGATGGAGAAAGCATATGTCAAGGTGAGATAGCTACTGCCTACCGGTTGCGCAGCACCAGCGGCAGGTAGACCTGATATTGGGGCTTGAAAAGGGCCATGAAACCCGTTCGGCAAATGGGCACAGTCAGCCGATTGTCCTGCGGTTCGCGGACGTAGGCCGAGGGCGGTGTGCAGGTCTCGATCACGTCGCGCCACGCGCCAGACGATTCGGCCCAAAACATCAGCGTCAGCCCTTCCGGATCGACGCCGACGACCATGCTGTCCGGGTAGGTGATGGTGACCGGCGCCGGCTTGAGGAATCGAAAATCTGGTAAAAGGCCTCCCCGGTAGGCATTCAGGTCGAAGGCCAGGCCGGCAAAGCTGAACCCGGGCGCAGCCATGACCCCGGCAACGGGAACGTAGGCCAGAGTGATGGTCTCGGCAACGCTGCCGGCGGGCGCGGCAATGGACACGACGGTGTCCGGCATGCCGGTATAGACCAGCGTCCCTCCCAGTTCGGGCGTGATGACGGCCTGGATGTAGCGCAAGAGGGCGCCGCCGCCGCCCACGATGACAACGTCGCCGGGGCCGCCGCTCCAGACGCCGTAAAGCGAGGCGCTCGTGCCGCTGCTCATCGCCGTCCACGTCGATCCATCATACCGCAAGAGGGCGCCATACTCGCCCACCGCCAGGACATCGCCGGGAGCACTGCCCCACACCCCCCAGAGCGATTCTTCGCTACCGCTGCTCATCGCCGACCATGTTGAGCCGTTGAAGCGCAGGATCGTGCCGTTGATACCCACGGCAAAGACGTTGCTGGCGCTGCTGCCCCACACACTGCGCAGCCACGCACTGCTGCCGCTGCTTATGGGCGTCCACGTCGAGCCGTTGAAGCGCAAAACCGTGCCGCTCTGGCCCACGGCAAAGACGTTGCTGGCGCTGCTGCCCCACACATCCCACAGCCCCGTGCTGACGCCGCTGCTCATAGACGTCCACGTCGAGCCGTTGTAGCGCAGGATTGTGCCGCCGTCGCCCACGACCAGGATGTCGCTGGCGCTGCTGCCCCACACGCCGTACAGCGTCTGGGTCGTCGGGCTGTCCATTGTCGTCCACGCGGCGCCGCTGTAGCGCAAGAGGATGCCCCCCTGACCGACGGCAAAGACATTGGTCGGGCCGCTGCCCCACACGCCATAGAGGTGATTGACAACGCTGCTGTTCATCTCGATCCACGTCGAGCCGTTATAGTGCAGAATTGTGCCATTTTGGCCCACGGCAAAGACATCGCTGGCGCTGCTGCCCCATACATCATAAAGCGCGCTGCTGGTCAACCCGCTATTCGCCTCCGGCGCTGCGGCAAACAAAGATGCAGCCCCGGAGGGCAGGCCCACAAACAGCCCCATCGTCAGGAGCAGGGCCAAAAATCCGACATTGTGTTTTGTGTTCATTGGTTCCTCGCCTGACCAAACCCGGTCTGAAACCGTCATTCTGCCGGGACGCGAACCGGGCATTCTTTGGGCTTGCCAGCACAAGTGCCAACCGGCTGCCCGTTGTAGGAGACGTTGAACGCATTTTTCCAAAAGATATCTTTGCCACTGCGAATCAGGCGCTCGCCAACCTGGGTGCACTCGAGCTTGTCCGGCGCTTTGGGCTGGCCTGCGTCTTTCCACAAAGTGACGCACGCGCCGCTTTCGAGCATCTCGATACCCCACGCATCGCCGTTGATCGACCCTTCTTTGTTGCCCAGATAAAGCGGGGCCAGGGGCAAGGCCTTTTCCGCCCGGTTGACGATGAACAGGCTGTCTTCGCCCTGCGCCGCGATGAGCAGGCTGTAATCGGTCGAGAGTTCCGGCGTCGGCGTGGGCGCATCTTTGGGCACCTTGGGCACGGGCGTGGGGTGGGCGGGCGCACCTGTGGGTGTTGGCGAAGGTATCGCAGTCGGCGACGGCGGCGGCTGAGACGAGGTCAGAGTGGGTTCGACTGTGTGTGTCGCCGCTACAGTGACCGTCCCGCCGATCACGCCGGTTGCATTCGCCTCACTCGTTGATACGATGAGAGAATTCGCCCACAATCGTTCGATCAACTCGCCCAGGCTTCCCCGCACCAGAAACAAGACAACGCTCAACAACACGGCCAAGATCACGCACGTGCCGATGATCAGCGCGACGAAAAATATCCAACGCCCTCTTTTGGGCGCAGCAGAGGGCACCGGCGGCTGTGCTTCCGCGTCCGGCAGAGGTTCGGCGGGGACGGCCTCGCCAGCAGGCTCGGGTTCGCCAGCAGGCTCGGGTTCGCCAGCAGGCTCGGGTTCGCCAGCAG
>CAYRXM010000129.1:0-5131 GCA_964428175.1 uncultured Anaerolineae bacterium | reverse complement strand
GGCTCGGGTTCGCCAGCAGGCTCGGGTTCGCCAGCAGGCTCGGGTTCGCCAGCAGGCTCGGGCTTGCCGGCAGGCTCGGGTTCGCCGACTGGCTCGGGTTCGCCGACTGGCTCGGGTTCGCCGGCTGGCTCGGGCGGCGCGATCCCCAGCGCGCGATCCAGCGCGTCGGCAAGCGCGGCGCCGTCGGGGTAGCGCTCTTGCGGCTCTTTGGCCAGCGTTTTGAGGATCACCGCCTCCACTTCTGGGCTGAGATCGGGACGCAGTTCGCGCGGCGGGCGCGGCGGCTCGCTCATCTGCAGCATGGCAATGTCCAGCGGATCCTCGGCGTCAAAGGGCGGCGCGCCGGTAAACATTTCGTACAAAATAATGCCGACGGCATAGAGGTCGCTCTGCGGCACCACGTTGGCCGACGAGATGGCCTGTTCGGGGGCGATGTAGCGCGGCGAGCCGAATATCTCGCCGCGCGTCCCCGACTCGGTCAGCAGGGCCAGGCCAAAATCGGCCAGGTAAACCTGTCCCTGCTTGTCCAGGATGATGTTGGAAGGCTTGACATCGCGGTGGATGACGCCATGCTCGTGCGCATAGTCCAGGGCCAGGCAGATTTCACGCACGATGCGGCTGGCTTCTGCCGGCGCGACGAACGAGTGGGTTGTGCGATAGCTGCCCAGCACCGATTCCAGGTCGGCCCCATCGATGTACTGCATGGCCATGTAGAGCAGGTCGCGCGCTTCTCCATAGCGATACAGCCGGACGATGTGCGGGTGCTCCAGCCGGGCGATGGCCTGCGCTTCACGCTTGAAACGGGCCATGTATTCGGTGTCGGTGCGCAGAGGGGTATCGATTACCTTGATCGCCACGTGGCGCTTGAGGTTGACATCCAGGGCGCGATAGATGCGCGCCATCCCGCCCTGCCCCAACAGCGCATCGAGGCGATACTCGTCAAGCTGGACGCCCAGCAGGCTGGCCGTCGAGCGAGCGGGCGTCTTGGCCGGGGGCGGCGTTTCGTCCAGAATCCGCTCGTACAGCGATGCCCGTTCGCTCACCGACAGCTTGGACAGCGCGCGGCCAGGCGGGGACTGGACGTCAGAGGGCAGTTCCTTTTCTTCCCCTTTGTCCTGGGCCGGACGGTCGCCAAACAGCGCGTTCTCCAGCGCCGCCATCAATGCCTCGCCGGTCTGGTAACGCTCTCCAGGGCTTTTGCCCAACGCTTTCAGCAGCACGGCTTCGGTTTCGGCGTTGAGGGCGGGGTTCAACTGGCGGGGCGAAGGCGGCGGCTCGGTCATGTGCTGGAGGGCGACCACCGTCGCAGACGGATCGTCAAAGGGCACTGCGCCGGTCAGCATCTCGTACAACACCACGCCCAGCGAGTACAGGTCGGACTGGGCAACGGCGTTGGCCGAGGAGCGCGCCTGTTCGGGCGAAATGTAATGCGGGCTGCCGAACGCCTCGCCCAGCGTGCCCTGGTACACATCCATCGCCAGGCCGAAATCGGTCAGCACCACCCGTCCTTTTTTGGTCAGCATGACGTTGGCCGGCTTGACGTCGCGGTGGATCACGCCTTCCTGGTGGGCATAGTCGAGCGCGCAGGCAATGGCGCGACCGACCCAGAGCACGTCTTCGTGAGCCATCAACTCGCCGTCGTCGGCATACCCGGCGAGCAGGCGTCCCAGGTCCGGTCCGTCAATGTATTCCATCGCAAAATAATACAGGCTATCCTCGTCATCGGCATAATAAATCTGGATGATGTTTTCGTGCCGCCACGCGGCCACCGTCTGCGCCTCACGGATGAAGCGCTGTGCATAAGACGGATCCTCCCGGTGGCGCGCATCGATGACCTTGATCGCCACCGGACGCTCCAGCTTGGTGTCCCAGCCCTGGTAAACCTGGGCCATTCCCCCGCAGCCGATGAGCTGCTCGATGCGATAAGTGGCGAGCTGCTGGCCGACCAAAGGGTCTTCAGCCATCGATTCCTCCCCCCGGTTGCTGAGAACGGGTTTCGCGGCCGGCGCGGGTGATGCGCAGCAAATCACGGATGTACTCGTTCAGCCCGTGTGCGTAGGCTTTGAGATAGTCGTGGACGATGTGAGCGGCCAACGCGCGGTGTCCGCACACGTCCAGCATGCCAACGTGCGGGCGGAAATCGCGCAGCGTGATGCGCATCACACCGTTTGCGTCGGTGATCACCCCCCAGGCCATCGTCTTGTGATCGTTATCGTCTTTGGCGGTGATGAAACGGGTCAACGTGCTGCCCGGCGCCACAGCGCCCACGTTGGAGAACACCTCGCGCCCCTTGATGATGTCGTTCAACATGTCGAACCGCGCCGGTATCTCGTCGAGCATGTGCTGCAAGGGCGCGGGGATGTGGGCCAGCAGTTTGAGTGTGCCCACACTGGCGCTCTCGCCGCACAACGCGATCTCTTTGGCCCGGCCGAACACGTCGCCCAGGCCGGCCAGCGCGGCCAGATAGGTGCGCCGCAGACGCTCAAAAGCGGCATACGCGGCGCTGCGATCACCGACCATTTCCTGGTAGGATTGCAAGGCCTGTATGGCTTGCTCGTGCAAGTCGAGCAAATCGAGATCATTCAGCGGAATCTCAAACGTCATCGGATAAAGCCGGTCACGCGGGGAACGCCAGCTCGCGTCCACCGGGATCAAGATCGTCGGATTGACCTGTTTGGCGCGATCCAGCGCTTCCAGCGCGGCGGTAGCGGCCGGTCGGGTCGCGCCGTCGTGGATCAGATCTTCCAGCACGGCGATGATGTGTGGCGGGGGCTGGTAGGTCACAGCATGGATGGCGCGATAGAGCACGAGCAGATCGTTCACCGTCAAGCGCAGCGAATCGCTGCGCTGCTTGAACAGCTTGCGCAGCATCAGGATGGCCTTGAGGTTGACGCCTTCCGTCTCGGCGCCGACTTCGGCGGTCGCGTGAGGGGCCTGCTGCGCGAGTTCCTGCAAGGCTGCGCCGGAGGCGACGTTGAGCGTGTAGGGATGCCGGTCGCCGGGCCGGGCGGGCGGCAGTGAATGCAGGTAAACGGCCCAGGAGGTGGCCTCGTTGGTCATGATTTCGGCCAGGGCAGCGCCCCACGTGCCGTCAAAAAAGATGTGCGACTGGTCGAAAACGACCGTTTCGCCGGTGTCAAAAATCGTCAGGGCATGATCGCCGACGCCGCGCTCGGCCTGGCGCAGTTCGGCCAGCGCAAGCTGGCGCGGACGCCGGTCGCAGTTGATAAGAATGGGCGCGCAGCGCAGAGCATCCAGTTCTTTGAGCGTGGCCTGATCCAAATGGCCGCGCAACCCGGCCCAGGCGGCGCGCTTGACCCGGGCCAGATCGGCCAGTGGCAGGGGCGGCGCGTCGAGCGGGCCGGCCAGCAGCGCCGCGATCAGCCCGCGGACGGTGTACACGTCTATCGGGCGCGATGTGCCCGGCGCGCAGGCCGGGATCAGGCAGTAGCGCCCCTGGTAGACCAGGCCGACGCAGGCATTTTGCAGCGGAACGGACACGCGCGTTTCGCTGTAGGGGCCGGGTTCGAGGTGGGCCAGGATGGACATCTGCCGGAAATAGCTGTCTTGCTCGCGCTCCTGGGCGAGACTCAGCTGGCGCATCCATTCGCGGCGCAGGTCGTCGCTCAAATCCGGCGTGGCGTTCTGGATAAAGCCGTCGAACTTGCGGCGGCGGTACGCGCTGTACGTCTCGTTGGGGCCGGTGTCTGCGCCCCGTGCATAGGGCCGCTGGCCTTCCCAATCGCGGTAGAGCCGGTCATAGCGCGCCGCCTCCGGCCCGTTTTCAACCACCTGGCACAACAGGCGGGTGCAAGTGCGCTCGTACCATTCGTTTTCCAGCAAGTGCTCATATTGGTGCAGGATATGGATGGCGGTCATCACCCAGGCGGCGATCCGGTCGGTCGGGCTGAGCGCAATCCGGTGACGGTTGAGCAGGGCGTCGAATCCGCCCGTCTCGTTGGTGTGGCGTCCGGTGTCCTCGCGCAGCGCGTATTCCACATAGAACTGCCACACGCCTTCTGGAAAAGCATCGTCCGGTTCTTTGCCGGCCAGCCGGAGCAGGTTCTGGTAGCCCCAGATGATCGCCGCCGGCCCGGCAAAAAACGCGCCGTACACCGCTTTGTCGAGGAACTGCTCGACGCCCTTGAACAACAGGCGAATGTCGCGCCTGACCGTTTCGAGGGGGGGCTTGCGTCCGGGCAGGCGGGCCAATCCGTTCAGGATCACGCCCGGCACGTTGCCCGCCGGAACGACCCGCGACACGATGTCGACGATAGCGGAGATTTCGGGCAAGGACAGGCTGGACAAATCGCGGATCATCGCCGAGCGGGCGATGGTGCCCAGGTCATCTGCCGTCTTGACCGATGCCTCAACGTAACGTTCGCGTATTTCCATATCTTGCAACCCCCAGCCAAATTTTCCCGGGCTTGTGCGGCCGGAGCCGTCGAACCCCGGCCATTCAAAGGTGCGTTGTTTATTATAACACGCCCGCCCGCAGCGCGCAAAGCAAGGCCGGTTCGGTCAAAGGCCCGGCGTTAGCGAAAGCCGATGTCGTCAAGCACGACGATGCCCTGCCCGGTTCGATCAAAGACCAGGCGCACCTCGATCAGCGCGGCGGGGTCGAAAGCCGGGTTCGCTGCGGCAAACTCGGCCAGGCGAAACTCGAAATTTTGCAGCACAACCTCGGAATTCGGACGGGTGCTGAGCCAGGCCGCCTTGAAAATGTGCGCCGGGATGCGCGGCTGGATGAACGCATAGCGACTGAGAGGCAGGCGGGCGATGTTGCCCCGCGCGTCTGCCACCTCGACGGTCAGTGCAACAAACCACGTGAATTCTCGGTCAAATGACATGTGTGGTAAAATGTGGGGCGCCGGGTAAGGCAAATCATTGGAGATAAGGATGGTCAAACAAATCTGGTTGGTTCGACACGGGCAGAGCCAGGCGCAGACGGGCGTGTCGGACGATCACCTCGATCCCCCATTGAGCGATCTGTCCCTCGACTGCATCTTGATCAGCCCGCTGCGCCGCGCCTGGTGTACCTACCTGTCGGCCTTCACAACATCGTAGACATCCTAATAACTCGAGTTTAGAGTTCACTTGAGCGGTATCTGAACCTTAACAAAAAACGAAA
>CAYRXM010000128.1:0-14330 GCA_964428175.1 uncultured Anaerolineae bacterium | reverse complement strand
AAAGAATGCTTTATAATTACGTATAATTCAAACAGCCAAGTTTCCATCTACTGATTCTCATCGTAATGCTGGCCGGTGTGCAATAGAATTTCGGTAACATCCGCACAAGACGCAACCACGCGCGAAACGGCTGCCGCTTTGATAAATTGTGGGCGGGCGCCGATCACGGTTAACCATTTCATGATAATAACCTCTCGTAAAAGTGCAGTAATTTCTGGCTCTCGAGTTCCCAATTGTACCGAGTTTCGACGGCTTTCCGCCCACGCCGCCCCATTGCTTCCGCTTCAGCCGGATTTTCAAGTAGCCATTGTATTGCGTCTGCGATTGCTTGTGTGTCGAGAGGGTCAACTAACAGCCCGCACCCGGTGTCAGCCACGATCTCGCGCCACAGCGGAAAGTCAGAGGCGACCAAAGGTAAACCGGCAGACATATATTCAAACAGTTTATTAGGTTGTGCTTCTATATGATTAGGCAGAGGGTGAAACAAGACCAAGCCCAACCGTGCTCTGTGTAATACCTCTCGTAACTGATTGCGAGAAACCCAATCTAAGAACTCTACCTGCTTCCAGGCCTCTAACCGGCGCAGATCCTCTGACAATTCTGCCGGCATAAACTTGCCCGCCAACACCAACCGAGTATGAAAAACTGGAGGTATCCTGCCCACAGCCTCTATCATTTGATATGCACCCCGATTATGGGTAATCCCCCCCACATACACAATTTCGTTAGGACGATTCTGATAAGTATCACTTTCACCCTCCCTGCACAACTCGTCCAAAAATGGAAAGTTCTGGACAATCACTGTTTTGACTGCAGGGAAACGCCGTGCAATGGCCGGCGTTGCTGTGACCACTCCAACAAGCCGGCGCACGACCAACGTCTCAATGCCGCTCACTGTCCTGGCAATCCACTTTCTTATCCAGACTGGTATCCAATATTTGTTGAGAATTTGTTTTGGAACATCCTCATGTACGTCATATATCACATTTTTCCCCTGAAGACTTAACAGCCAACCGACAGGAAGAAGCTCGGGGTCGTGGAAATGA
Organism: uncultured Anaerolineae bacterium; assembly: GCA_964428175.1. Lineage (GTDB taxonomy): Bacteria > Chloroflexota > Anaerolineae > JAFGEY01 > JAFGEY01 > CAYRXM01. The sequence goes on along the minus strand of CAYRXM010000128.1, from coordinate 13,284 downwards.
TATACTGACGCATTTTTCCGCCAAGCAGCCTTCCAAATGCACCACACTGTTTGGGTCATTCGATCTATTCGACTATGAGGCTGCTTTATCGCGTGAATATACACCTCACCTATCTGCTCGTCGTATTGATGCGGTATCATCAAAGTAACTTGGTATCCAGCCTGAATCAGAGTTTGGCACTCTTTATAGAAAATGCGCGTATCGAGAGGGGGATGAACCGAACTCAAGTGAACAACAGAATGGTTTGAAAACGAATGTACTCGAGTCATCAGATTCTCTTTACAGAATGGTAAAACCGAATAAGCGGCTTGAATTGTCCTAATATCTTCTTATAGGATGGATAATCCCAAAAGCTTCTGGGTGGAGTATGCATAATTTCTTCAAACTCGTTCCGTGTAATTCCCAATTTCTTGATCGTATACTCTTTGTCTTGTTCTTGTAATTCTATTGGATAACCTTGTTGGGTCATTTCTTCAAGCGCATCCTGGCGCGAGATTTGGCCCGACCAGATTAACGAAGAGAGGTGCAGCCGTTTTTTATCATAACCAAATTTATGGGGAAGAATATAGCCCTGGTAAAATCGTGTATAGATCGACTCATAGTGCTTGCCGCCGTAATATCTCCAGTCTAGCTCTTTCTGCAATACATCCATCACCATCGCTTTATCATACTCTAGGTAGTCAAGGATAGGAATCCAGCGGATATGTCTTAGAATCGTGTAGTAAATAAATCCTAATATACCATAATGTGCAAAAGATTTGAGAGGCTTTGTACCATGCTTGGCCTGGATACTCTTGATATATAGCCAGTCACCATGCCCTTGCGACCAAGCTGCTACCCCACCCCCTTCCGTGGCAGTATTGTGGCCACTTAGGATAAACTCGATCCCTTCTTTTGCGGCCACCTGGTACAACACAGCTAGAATCGCATGATCTGTGGGAATCTCTGAATCTGGCGTTGATGCTTTCAGAAATGCGAGTTGCAGGTCTTTGAACTCGTCCCAATCCAGAACGTGTGTATACAGATCAATATCAAGCTTTTTCAGTGTCTTTTCGATATTACTGACGGCCAGTTCTGAATCCCACCCATTGTCCAGGTGAACGGCGAGCGGCCGTAATCCCATTTCTTTTACCGCATACGCGGTATAGGTGCTGTCTACGCCGCCGCTGACGCCAATGATGCAATCATATCGCTTGTTTTTGCCTTGTGTTTTGATGGTCCGCAAGAGATCATCTAATGCCCCTGGCTCTCTTTTTCTTCGGTATGCTGGCGCATCGATGCGCTTTTTGTATGCGTGGCAGTGGCTGCACACACCGTCTGAGTCAAAGTAGATATCTGGGTCGGTAGTATCCATAATACACCGGGTGCAAATTCTATATTGGCTGGTCATGTTTTTTATCCTCACTCAGTTCTTGAAAACAGCCTGCAACGCTTGCGGAGCAGGGTATGAGATCAGGACGGCGCGGTGCGGCCCCTGGAAGACAAACATGCTGCCTGCCGCAGCCGCTGAAGCGCCCGCCTCGATGACCGACTGCAAGTCTTCTATGGTTCGCGCGCCGCCACAAGCCACGACAGGGATGTTCACTCTAGCTGTGACGCGCCGGACAAGCTCCACGTCATAGCCTTTCATGGTGCCATCGCGATCAATCGAATTCAATAAAATCTCGCCCGCGCCCAGTTTTTCGCTCTCTAGAGCCATTTTTACGGGGTCTAGTCGGCTAGGGGTTGTGCCGCTGTGTGTAAAAACCTGGTAGCTGCCCCATATATTTTTGCGGGCATCAATGGAGATAACTATGCTCTGGCTGCCCACCAAATCTGCGGCTTGGGAAATGAATGATGGATTTTCTACGGCATAGGTATTGATGATGACCTTTTCTACACCCAAGCCGAGAATGATTTTGATGTCGTGCAGGTCTCGAATGCCGCCTCCATAGCTCAACGGCATAAATGCTTCGCCTGCCACTTTTTCCAACAACTCGAATGGCGGGCGTTTGTGTTCAACAGTTGCCGTGATATCCAGAAACACCAACTCGTCCACTTCTTTGTCATTAAATATCCTGACCACATTGATCGGATCGCCCAAATATTTGGGGGCTTTGAATTTTGTGGTCTTGACCAATCCTTGATTGCGGAGCAGCAGGCAGGGGATGACACGAGGTCTACACATGGGCATATTCCCACTCGGCAAAGTTCTTCAGCAACTGCATTCCAAACCGGTGACTTTTTTCAGGATGGAACTGCACTCCCAGGATATTGTCATGCGCAACCGCCGAAGCAAAATCCAATCCATACCAGGTTGATGCCAATTGATCATCATTTCTGCATACAACATGATACGAGTGAGCAAAATAAAATCTGTTTTCTGCCTGCAGACCAGAAAAAAGAGGATGCGGCCGGCAGACCTCGAGTGTATTCCATCCCATATGCGGGATCTTGAGATGCGCATTTGAGGTATCGAATTCAAAGTGGACGGTTTTCGCATCTACCCAACCCAGACCTGCAAGGGATCCCTCCTCACTTTTTTGGGTCAGCAATTGCATTCCCAGACATACACCAAGTATGGGGGTTCGATCATGACATACTTTGGTGTTGAGCAAGGGGATCAAGCCTCGCGCTTGCAGGTTTTTGATGCCGCCGTCAAACGCTCCCACACCCGGCAAGATTAATTTGTCAGCTCGTTCAATGACAGCCAAATCTGCCGAGATTTCGGGCTTGGCGCCGATTCTTTTCAGCATATTGGCAATGGAACCTAGATTGCCCAGGCCATAATCAACGATCACGATCAATTGAAAATCCTTCATGATTCGCATAAAATTCGAGCATAGCTGGTTCTTAGCTTTTCAACAACTGCGTTTTCTCCAAACCGGTCGATACAGTCATAACGAATTAACGTGCTATCATAACTATCCATTTTCTGTTGAATCTCTTCCATAGCATTTCCAAGAGCAGCCACATCTCGGGATGGAATTAGCATGCCATTTTCCGAGTGTACAATGCACTCCGGTCCCCCGCAAGCTGTTGCAATCACCGGCTTTCCACAAGCCAGTGCCTCAATCAACACGACTCCAAAAGTCTCATAGTCACTGGAAAGAACGAAAACAGAACATGCTTGCATTTCATTATATACTTGCTCTCTACCAAGCGGCCCCAGAAAAATTGCTTGATGTGCTATCCCCAAGCTTTTTGCTAATGCCTCGAGTTCGCATCGCAGTGGGCCACTTCCCCCAATGCGTAATTGAACGTTATTTTTTCCCCTAAACTTGTCTGCAAATGCCCTTAATAAGTTAGCATGGTTCTTGGTTTCGACCAGCCCTGCAATATTTAGAAAACGGAATGTTCTGTCAGTACATGTTTTCTTGTTATCTGGAAAAAGTGTTGTTTCAAAGGTTTTGTCCAAAATATTGGGGATCCATTCCCATGGGCGAGCTGTTTGACCAAATTGGGTCTCCAAGGTTTTTCCTAGGCTTGTACTGACTACAACTCGCACGGCAGCATTCTTCAGTGCCTCTCTTACAAGAGGAAGCTGCCATTGGCGAATTTTCTTCCTTGCATAACTAGAACTATGTTCAGTTATCACATAAGGAGTATTGTTTTTTTTTATCCAGGCTGCAATAATGCCTGCGTATATCGCGTTGTGGGCATGAACAATGTCGGGCATTCCATGCTCTGCAATGTATTTCCTGAAAAGTCTCCTTCCGATTTGAAGCCGAAACTTGGGTGTCAAATAGGGTAATTTCCCCGTGATCCAGTCCCAGCCTTGATAGCGATAGACTGGTATGCCTTGATCATCCTCAAACTCGATGCCTGTTGTCCACTTGGTTATGCCCTTTTTCAAAAGACGTAATGAACGTGGCGCAGGAGCAATGACACCTACCTGCAGACCCGCTCTTTTAAGTGCATGAGCCTGGTGATACTGAAATATGCCTCCAAAAGGTTCCTCTTGAGTGACATATCGTTCGGATGGAATAATAAGAACATGCATCTAAACTACCACCCTCTTGATCTTTAAGTAATTCAAGAACGCTAACGCAAAGGCAAAGAGCAGCCAATGTGCCCCAAGAGCCATAATGGAACTTGAACTTATACTAGCAAAAGAAAAACCTACCAAGGCTACCAAGATCGCCTCACCAAGCATCTTTTCCCCAGTGCTTTGCAGCTTACCGTAGGCCTTATAAAGAACGAATAAAAGGCTCAAATAAAATACCACATAGCCCACAAATATTAGGATCCCATAATTTGCCAATATCTCCACCCACCAGTTATGGACATTAACCTTCTCATAGGTGTAATAGACTGCAAAGTTGGCCATGTGATACTCGATATTCCCCGCCCCAACGCCGAATCCTAGGGATTTGATCAAGAAAATCAGAGCATTCTTGATAAGAGTGAGTCGAACGCTGATAGAAGAAGAATCTACTTGGGATAAATAATCCCCCAAGATATCTAGCTGAACACCGATGGTTGTGAAAACATTCTGTACCCTGTTAGGGAAAGCCGCGAATAGCGCCAGCATGAACAAGCCGACCAAGATCAAAGTTTTAATTTTATGCTTTGGTTTCAGCAAGAAGATAAACCAAAAGACGCCTTCTACAAGAACAGCAAGGTAGTTAGAGCGAGAGGCAGTCGCGATCAACAAGTACAGGCCAACTACAAGCGCTAGCATACCAAAAAGACGCTTGGTCAGTCCACCACAGTATCTGATCCATGTAAGTACAAACGGTAGAGCTAACGCTAAAAAGGTAGCGTAATCGTTAGGATTATGGAAAATAGCAGTTGGCATAAACCTTGTTTGGGGCTTGACTATTTGTGCCAGAGCTGATACAACCAAATGTCTGCCTGTGACGATTTCCCAAATTCCCAAAGGAATTAGCGCCGCGAATACTAGCAACCATAAATTGTAGAACCACTTGAGACACCGGAGATCGTTGAAATAGTATATCGTGAAAAAAATCACAGAAACTGCCATAAAGAGACAAGTTATATCGCGAATAGCTGTTTCTTTGGAGGCCGCCCAACTCAAAGACAAAACAGCATAAAGAAGCCAGAATCCCAGAAACTGTAGATAAATTCTTACCTTAATATGAGAGATTTTAACACGTCCTTTATTACCTAGAACAGCTATCACAAACAACATCCACAGGAAAGGCAATAGAAAACGATAGGGAAAAAGATGTATAGGTCCTGCTTCAACAACCAGAAATGCTGCTCCCATGAACCCAGCAATTATGGTGAGATAGACAAATGCTCTTTCAAGTGCAAGAATGCTTATCATACTCTATATCCATAGTATGAAAGTAACTCGGTCGGGAACTGTGTAAAGACAGTCAAAACACACTACTCGCAATTTCCCTACAACTTCTGCGCCAAAACCAGAGGCCAAACAAGCCCAGGCCACCCACACTGAAAATCAGTGATACTATTGGAGTTAGAAAAGGCTTTACCGCGAACAACACGATCAACAGTAACATGCCTCCGATAATAAAAACTCCAATCTCTCTTAACCAAACTAGAAGACTAGAACCCGACAGGCGCAGAATCCAGGCAATATACACAAGGTAAAACGACGCGTTTACCCAAGAGAACAATATTAATGATACATCGGCAGAAGCAAGCCGGTTTCCCAACTCAATTGCTCCAATTCTCGACACAGTTAACAACAAACCATAAATAAAATTATCGCGTTGTTTGCCCTTAACCAACACAAACGAACTTAGAGGGGAAGAGACAAAAGAAATCATAAAACAAGGTGCCAAGTATTGAGCATAAAGTCCCGCAGTCCTCCAACGATCTCCGAATGCCCAGGTGAATAAATTTGCCCCATGGAGGGCCACGATAGAAAATACCAGAAAAGACAGTACAAAAAGCGATGTGGCTAATTGATCAATGAGTCTCCTCGTAACAAGAGTTTCGCCATCAAGTCTTGCAATCTTGGGATAAAATACCTGGGCTACAGCTTGTCCTATCAAGCCCGCAGGAAGTCCCAAAACCATCATAGTTTGTGAGAAAAAGCCAGCGACATCTAGCGTAAAGTATTTAGCAAAAAGCACGGCAGGGGCTTGTATTCCGATGATGTTGATTAGCGAAGTCCATACAGTAAAAAGCGGAAAATCTTTGTAAATCTTTGCCAATATAGGCCATTCTTGAGGAACAATAGCATTCCTAGGCAGATGCAAGTGCTTCAAAAGAGAGAAGGTGCCCAGGAATTGACTGACGATATGACCAACAATAAGGCCAATTGGGCCTAATTGGAGTGCGCCAAAAGTAACCTGTATGCCTACTTGCCCTAACATCCGCACTGACTTGGTGTAGCTAAGAATCGTAAAGTGTTGTTGACGTACCATCCAGTAGGTCAGTGCTTGGTGTATTCCCGCTCCTAGCGCGGCCAATGGCAGGAGCCATAGGTAGGGTTCTATGGCTGAGGTGTTGGTCCAACTTGTAATTTCTTTGCCAAAAAACAAAACTCCAAGCCCGACAAAAAAAGTCATTGTCAACAGGATCACGAGGGACAAAACAAGCAAGTTGGCCGCTGACTGATTCGTTTCAGGCAGAGGGATGGCCTGCTCATAGCAGAGCAAAAGCATTGCTGCTAGAACCGTAAAGATAGCAGTATAAACTCCAAGCACCCCAAAATCCTCTGGCGTGTAGAGCCGAGTCAGAATCGGCGAGGCAAGCATGGCCACCCCTTGGCTCAATGCCGTGCCTCCCGCTACTACCATTACGTTTCGAGCAAAACTTGTACCTCGCAATACTCTAGATATAGAGGTATATAGTTTTTTTAGGGCAATAGACATATCCCACGCCATGTGCAACTTATAGAATGTTTGGAGAGAACATTTTGGGCGATCCGTCTTGAAAAATTTGATCCTGTTTTCTTCTCTGGAATCATGGGAAAATGCCGGGAAATAGACTGAAAACCGGAATCGACTTTTTCGATGCGTAGGTCTCTATACATTACATGATACTTTATAAATCTATAGGAGTCAGAACGTATATAAACGATCTGGCCAGAAAAAGTGATCTCGTATGAACGAGCCAGTATCGGTTGCGCAAGAAATGACGACTAAAAGGTACACGCATATACGTACCTCTTCTATTCTCAACTTTGAAACCACCTAGATGTGCAAGTGTATTTACGAGTTGAGGAGACCATGCAGAAATATGGCCTTCATTTTCTGGTTTTCCAACAAGATTAGCAAACACCTCATTCCAACAATAAGGATTAGGAACGCTAAGAATCAACTTTCCGCTTGAATTAAGAACACGCTTTATCTCACGAAGACAGTAGCTTGGATTTTCTACATGCTCTAAAACTTCTAGCATAAATACTTGGTCAAAAATATGATTGGCAAATGGCAATCCATCCATTACATCAGCAACTTGGAAATAACCATCATTGGTGATAACAACTCGTCTAATCACATCTATCGAGATGTCGATTCCATAATATTTGACCTGTTGCTGAGTCTTTTGAAGCAAATTGCGCAAAATGCCAAATTTGCAACCGATGTCAAGCACTGCGTGGCCCGGACAAAGAGAGGCACACTCTATCGCTTTTTGATATCTGAACAATGCCTCAAAGTCAGCTTTAGAATATGTTACCGCTTTCGTTTCATAGAACTCACGTTTGCTGATGGTCATCTAGGTACAATACCCTTCAAATAAATGACGAGGTGATTTGCACGGTATACTTGAAAGACTGCCAATCCGAAAGAGGCCGAACTACCTCACGGGATTTCGCCACAGCATCCGTAAATGACTCCAGTTCGGCGCGCTACATCTTGCCCACCTCATCCGTTCACGCCATTAAGTCTCCTTCGGTGCGTGATGTCAGTCCGCTACTGTCAGGTTTTGTGTAGAATCTTGTAGGGTTTGACCCTTGCCACTTTGCCGTAGCCCGTCGCATCCTAAAAGTGTGCCCGCAACTTCTACACCGCCGACGGCGATCGATCGCTCATCGCTGGGCAGACCCGGCTGACGATTTGATCCGGGTGCTTGGCCAATTCCCGGATCACTGGCGCCATCTTGATCGCCTCTGGCCGTGTGCCGAAAACAACAAGAACGCGCATTCTTTGTGCTCTCCTCCCCAGAAAACACAGCACGCGCGCCGCAGCCGCCCCGGCGCGCGTGCCCTGCTTCCTTCTTACGTCACCGTCTTGCCCGCTTCCCGGCTGCCCGTGTGCCCCGGCAGGTCGCTCGCCGTCACCAGCACCGTCGCCGTGCCGCCCGGGTGGTCGACCGTCGTCACATAGTGCCACCACCCGTCGCCGCCCAATGTCGCCGCCCCGCTCTCCACCAGCGTGCCGCCGGCATCGGCGATCACAAACTGCACCGTCGTCACCTGCACGTCGTCGCGGGCGCGGGCGCGCAGCGTCTCGCCCACCCCGCCCGTCCACGCCGCCAGGTCCACCTCGACCACCTCCGGCGCGTGGTACCAGTCGGCCACCGCCACATTGTACGCCGTCTTGGCCGTCCCGGCTGCCTTGGCCGCATAGGCCGGCTCGTCCTTGGCCGCCTTGCCGTAGGCCGCCGCCTCCTGGAAGCGCGCCCGCGCCTCCTCCTGCGCCGCCGACGGCGGCCGGTCGCTCGGCGTCGGCATCGCGCGGATGATCGTCTGCCCGCCGCGCCCGGCCTGGATCACCAACTGCCCGCCCAGTGACCCGCTCAACCCCTGAATCACAATGTTCTTTTCAACCTTGGCCATCGTTACCATCTCCTTTCACAACCAATGAAAATGGAAAACAACATCCCCTACAGCCGCGTGCGCTGTACGGGCTGACACCCGTCCGCCAAGACCGGTACAAAACCTTCTCTCCACCAGAACACCAGATTCTCACTCCCCATATCTTTGGCTGGGACCGGCCAAAAAGTTAGGATCAGCCGAAAGACTGGGAAGCGACCAACCAATCACCTCAGCAGTTTTGCAGATTTTGCCACTAAGGGTTCGTAAAAAATCAAGTTCCGGCACAAACGCCCCAGGGACGAGGTTTGGAGCTTTAAGTGCAGGAAGTTATAGATTTACGAACCCTAAGAATCTATCCGAAATTCGAGAGCCGTTATATGATAGGCACTCAATCGACACAAAATGGCTGAAAAAAACCAAGATGTCCTGTCATTCCCGCATGTTTTTAGCGGGAATCCAGCTTTTCTGTCACTTGTGGATTCCCGCCTGCGCGGGAATGACAAGGGGCTTGGTCACTCCGAAAATTCGAGGGGAATTTTAGGATAGACTCTTATAACAACTCTGGGTGATGCTCTGGCAGCCAGGATGCCAGAAAATCCAGACCCCGCTTGCGGCTCTGAGAGCGAATGTGCTTCCGCCAGCGCGGCCAGCCATCCAGCAGCGCGCGATAGCCTAACAGCCGCACAATCTCAGGGTATGGCGCATACTCTAATAACCGCACCGCCGCCCAATCCCGATTCAGCCGCCCCAGCGCCATCCGCCCGGCCAGGATATCGTCAAACTGGACCGCGTCAATGTCATAATCCCACACGTAAGGCAAACGCATAACCTGCTCCTCGACGCCGACGACATTCAGAAACGCCTCCCGGAACCAATGACGATCCTATGCCCTCGCCGCCCGCACCTGCGCCTCGACCCACGGGTAGGTGCGCTCGATCCCCTCTTTCAGAAACACCCTGGCCCGCCAGCCCGGCGATTCGATATTGACCAACCCCAGCGCTTTTTCCTACCCCGAATAAATCGGAACTGAACAAGGCCTATCTGCCCGGGACGAAATTCTTGCCTAAAAAGCAACGATCTTGGAGGATAGGCCCTAAAGGCGGAAGCCGCTGCGCTTCCAGGCCAGTCAGCAGTTCCAATCATTCTCGCACCCGGATTACAGATTCGGTTGCTACGGTGTAACAATTCTGCAATCGCTCACCCACGCGTGCCAACACAAGCCTGGTTATCCACACTTTGTTCTCTGAGCGCTCATCTTGCAAGCGCAACAATAGCACACCCCGATGCGCTCGACCGCTACGGTAAATCATTTCGCCGAAATCCTTGTCGTTGGTCACCAAGATTCGATCTGCAAAAACCGCGTGCTCCAGAATCTGCTCGTCATCTGCCTGGGCATAACCTCGGCTACAGCCACGACATCGTGTCCCGCTTTACGCAGGCAGTCCACCACTGATGCACCCGCACACTCGTCTACCAGGAACTTCATGCCGCTACAGGTTCATTCCGCAGGGGTATAGGAAACACATTTTCGTGTTCTATCATCCGCGCTGCATACATAATAGCGGCCTCAATGTCACTCTTTTCCAACTGCGGATACTCGCTTAAAATCTCTTCGGTCGCTATACCCTGCCCTAGCATTTTCAAAATCAATCCTACCGGGATTCGTGTCCCGCGAATGACTGGCTTACCTACCATAACGTTAGGATTAATCGTGATTCTTTCCTGCAAATCTTGTTCTCTCATGGGTCTCACTCCGCTTGCATCAACCGTTTAACACCGCTACAATCCGCTACTTTGAAAATAGCTCCCTTTGAGGAGCGCCGCACGCCCACGTGCGGCGCTGTGGGGAACGGCGTTGTGGAACAACGAGGCGTCCCCCACTCCTCGATTTTCATCCATTTTTATGCGGGCGTTAGCCCGGCATGGTAGCTAATCTGAAAATACGCCGTTGGTTGAGCTGGCAGGTCGAGCTTGTCGAGACCCTGTCGAAACCAATATTTTGGCGTAGTCCTTGGTCTGGCAGGACTGCGCTTAACCGTGGTTGGCAAAGTAATGACTGTCATTCCCGCGCAAGCGGGAATCTACACATCGTCCTGGATGCCCGCGTACGCGGGCATGACGGTCGTCGTATAGCCTCGACTGGTATCCATTCAACACGCCACGGTTTAGTGAGGTGCTACCCTTGGTCTCGATACGGCGATGAATCGCCTACTCGACCGGCGAACTTGAGTCCTAGAGCCTATCCTCGCGCCGCCCGCACCTGCGCCTCGACCCACGGGTAAGTGCGCTCGATCCCCTCTTTCAGAAACACCCTGGCCCGCCAGCCCAGCGATTCGATATTGACCAACCCCAGCGCTTTTTCCTAAAGGCCGTCGGAAGCCGCTGCGCTCATTGAACTCAACCGTCGGCAGCAGTGAAATCGTGATCACCGAACCGGGGTAATGCTGCGAGACAAACGGCTGATCCAGCCAGCCGCCGGCCAAATCAATGCGATACGGCATCTGCTCTACCAGGCGCAGGTCCGTCGTCGAGCGGCGCGGCAAACCGCTGTGCGGCTCGCGCCTGAGCACCACGTACTCGATGCCCAGTTCCTCGCACAACGCGCGTTTCGCCGGGATGTTGCCGTCTTCGTTCACCACCAGGAAATCCGGCACGAGGCTGCGCAGTTCCTGCTCAAAGTCCAGAATCCCCCCACCCCGCGAGATAAAAGCATCGCGCACGCACGAGACGGCCTTGACCATAAACAGCCGTTCGTCCTCCCGGTTCACCGGCAGGCGGCCCTTCAGTTCGTAAACCGTGCGATCCGATCCCAGTGCAACATAGAGGTCGCCCAAAGAAGCGGCCTCCCTGAAAAAAGCGATATGCCCGCTGTGGAGCATATCGAAACACCCGCTGACAAAAACCTTTTTGGACATGGCCTCAATCGTTCCTGGCAAGCACTACCCTATTGAGATAGATACAAACCCTGACAAGACCAACCAATCACCTATATACCACCCATATACCACCTATAACCACAAGACAAGTAACCGCTGCACGCGGTTCACGCTTGCTCCTGCTTTTCCCCGCTCCGCCAATACTCGAGGGCAAACACCCCCAGCACGCCCACCATCAACCCCAGCGCCCCTCCTATCGCCGTATTGACCAGCTTGCGCGGCCCCACCGGCCTGTCCGGCACGGCAGCCTGGCTGGCCAGGCGCACGCTGCCCGTCTCGTCTTGAGCCGCGATTTGCGCCTCGGCCACCTTGCGCGACAGGGTCAGCACCGTCTCCGAGGCCACGCTTTGGGCCAGCTCGAGCCGATCTTGTTCAATCTGCGCCCGGGTCAGTGCTTCCTGCAAATCAAGAATTTTGGGTTCCACCGTGGCCGCGTTCTGCTCCGCCTGAGCCAGCCTGGTCTCCAGCATTCCGGCCAGCGCCTCCAACCGGGCGCTCAACTCGCCGAGGGTGTGCGTTTGCAGCTGGCTTTGCCCGGATAGCTGCAGCTCGACCGGCAGAGTGCTGTCGCCATACCCGTTTATCTCGAGCAGCAAGACGGCCAACTCGTCGTTCAAAGTAGCCGGGGTCGAGGGCGATTGTGCCTGAATGCGCGCCAGCAAGGCCTGTGCATCTTGCACGCTCAACCGCAGCGTGCGGGCAAGATCGAGCGATTTGTACAACTCGGTCTGCTTGCTGTTGAGCTGCGCCCCCAGGATGGTCACCTCGTTGCGGGTCTGAAAATCGACCAACGCCTGCTCGGCCTGAGCCAGCGTCTGCTCCGCATCGACCAATCGCGCCTCAAAAAACGTCCGGTCTTGCTCGCTTTGATCGTACAACTCACCGACTCGATCCACGAGCAGCGCCGCCCAATGGTTGGCAATCAGGGCCGTCCGCTCCGGCGAGCCGTTTTGAACCTTCAGTTTAACGATGCTGGCATCGGCGCCGCTTTGTACGTCGAGCATGTCGCGAACAGCGCGCACCGACCGCTCGTCCGCCGCCAGGCTGCTGCCCAGATCGTCGATCAGCGCCCTGATGAGTTGCGCGCTCGTCGCCAGGTCCAGATATGCCTTGTACGAGGGCTGAATGTTGGTTGTCGACAGCTTGGAATCGAACTCCAGCGTGTAGCGCGGCTTGGTGACCGCCACCAGCGCCGTCGCCTCGTAGGTTGGCGGCAGCAAAAAGCTGACCCCCATCGCTGCCAACGCAGCGACGAGAGCCAGCCCGATGATCCAGTATTTGCCTTTCCACAATACAGCAATATATGCGCGCAAATCGATTTCTTCTTCCACGCTCCACACCTCAACCTGGAATTGGCTCACGTCCCGAAATCGCGCTCGCCTCCATCCCCATAGGCGGAAACCACCCCGAGACAAGATTGGGAGAAAACTTGAGATGATACGAGACTATTCAGCGATCATTCGAGGACAAATCCGAGCGGAGGGCATTATAACACACGTCAGCCAATGAGGCAAATACAAAAACCCGCCCCAGGACAATGAACGCCTGGGACGGGTTGGCAGATGACGCTCCGAAAAGGGTACTATTTATCGCGTCTTGATCTCCACCATCGCGGTCATGCCCCAGCGCAGCGCCGACGCCTTGTCCGGCTCATCCAGCAGCACCGTC
>CAYRXM010000127.1:0-14619 GCA_964428175.1 uncultured Anaerolineae bacterium | reverse complement strand
GCTTCAGCAGGGCAACATTGAGGCTTCTTGGGTGTCTCTCTTGGCCAATGAGCGCCATCTCGGAGGCTGCCGGAATTATCCACCGTGTCTGTAGGGAGTGCCCGCGCTGCCGGGAAGGAGCAAGCTGGTCGGCGGCGCGGATGTTGACGCGAACCACGCTGCTGACCCACGACCCGTTTCCGGCCTGGATGCCGGATGGGGCGATGCCAATCCTGTATCGCTATGGCATCGGCGAGGTGCGTCTGGGCGAGATGACGGTGGGCGATGACGGTGACGCGGTCGGCCCGCCGGTGCTGGCGGCAGACGCACAGGGCGGCCTGCACGCCGCCTGGGTGCGGCTGGGCACACCGTTTTGCGTGGAATATCGCTACTCGGCAGACGGCGGGCAGAGGTGGGACGAGGTGCAGGTGTTGAGCGATGCCGAGACCGCGCCGGGCGGGTACGACCTGAACCTGGCCGCCGGCGCGAACGGCGGGATACACCTGGTCTGGACCGGCGATGGCGTGTTTCATCGACGTTGGACGGCGGACAGCGGCTGGGGCGCAGCGACGGTCGTTTCGCAGCGTGGGCTGGACAGCGGCTCATTGGCGCTAGCGCTTGACGACGATGGCCTGGCGCATCTGGCCTGGCTGAATTGGGATGGGCTGTACGAGGTACATCAGTCGCCGGGCGGGGCGTGGACGACGCCGGTCGAGCGGGTTGATTTGCTGCACGAGACGGGGATCAACGCCGGGCTGGCGGTGTCGGCCGACGGCGCGCGCCACCTGGTGTGGGGGGTGAAGGAAAACGAGCAAAATGTGCTATACTATGGGGTGTTGTCCAACGCGGCCGAGTGAGAAAAGGAGGAGCGAGTATGAGTGAGGTTCAAAACGAAACGATGACCGTTGACGAGGTAGGGGCATACTTGCGCCTGCACGTGATGACGATCCGCAGCCTGATCCGGCGCGGCGAGCTTCCGGCCCGCAAGGTCGGGCGGGAGTGGCGGGTGGACCGCGAGGAGTTGAGTCGCTGGATCGCCGAGCGGACGGGGAAGCAGTTCACCGCTGCGCGGTAAGACAAAAAGGCCGTGACCAACAGGTCACGGCCTTTTTGTCATAGAGAATAGGCAATGGTATAATGTTTGTAGTTAAAAGAAGCGCCTCGCGGTGTGTAGCACCCGAGGCTCGACCGGGGCGATGACGGCGCCCGCGATACCCTCAGTATAACACCAGGCCCGTTCGCCGTCAAACCGGCGCGACGGGTTTTCGTTAGTCCAACGGGCTTGTTTTTTAGCCCGACGAGTTTTTGTGTTCAGGAGGCTCGATGACAACCAGCGTACCGCAACGAGTCTATGACCTGCTCCGCAGAATGCCCACCGATGGCTTGAATGCCATCAAGCAGCTCTTTTGGACTGAACTCAACTATGATCGTGTCAACGAGCCGCTCTCGATCCGCGACTGGCCCGGGCCGGTAAAACAGCGGCTCACCGACACGCCGCTGCTCCTGGCCCGACACACCTCGTCCTTTGGTAGTTTCGACATCATCTATGCCCGGCTCGCCGCCGATCGGCGCGGCCAGGATCGCCTCTCTCTGATCGCCGAACGTCAGGTGATCGACTTGCTGCTTCCCCATCATCCCTACGCACTGTTTGTGTTCAGCGATGTGGACGGACGATACTGGCACCTGGTCAACGTCAAGATCGATGTTGACACAGCGGCCGGCGACGCCGCCACGGCGGCCGCCGATGCCGCCGACAGAGCACCGGCCCGGCGTCGCGTTTTCCGGCGCATCTCGGTCGGCCCACATGAGCGTCTGCGCACCGCCGCCGAACGTGTAGCGATGCTCGACGTGGCTGATCTCGATCCTGAATTGGGCGAATCATCCCGATTCGCGGGCATCTCTCCACTGGTCATCCAGCATCGACACGACGAAGCCTTTGACGTCGAGGCGGTCACCCGGCACTTTTTCACCACCTACCACCGCGTTTTCGAACAGGTCGAGGCGAGCCTGGCCGGGCTGGACGGCGACGCCGATCGCCGGCTGTTCACGCAGCGCCTGTTCAACCGCCTGCTGTTTCTGGCCTTTCTGGAGCGCAAGGGCTGGTTGAGCCTGGGCGGCGATCACGATTACCTGAACGCCCTGTGGACGGCGCACCAGGCGGAAAAGCAGCGCGATCCGCAGGCCAATTTCGCGCGCGACCGCCTGCAGCCGCTCTTTTTCGCCGGGCTGAACACCGCGCACGAGGTCGACGTGATCGGCATCAACCGGGGCGGCTTTTTGCAGGAGCGCATCGGGCAGGTGCCCTACCTCAACGGCGGGCTGTTTGAACAAGACGACCTGGATCGCCGTGACGCGCTGGTGCCCGACGCGGTATGGGCGCCCATCTTTGACGACCTGCTGTACCATTACAATTTCACCGTCACCGAGAGCACGCCGCTCGACATCGAGGTGGCCGTCGATCCGGAGATGCTGGGCAAGATTTTCGAGGAACTGGTCACCGGGCGGCACGAGAGCGGCAGCTATTATACCCCCAAACCGATCGTGGCCTTTATGGGCCAGGAAGCGCTGCGCGGCTACCTGGAAACGGCCTGCCCGCAAGAATCGACCGAGGCGATTGCCGCCTTTTGCACCGAGCGCGACGCCGCCAACCTGCGCGATCCCGAACGGGTGCTGAGCGCGCTGCGTCGGGTCAAAATCTGCGATCCGGCCTGCGGCAGCGGCGCGTACCTGCTGGGTATGCTGCACGAGTTGTTCGACCTGCGCGCCGCGCTCTTTAGCGCGCGCCACGTCGACCCGCTGACCGCCTACCAGCGCAAGCTGGAGATCATCCAGAACAACCTCTACGGCGTGGACATCGACCCCTTTGCCGTCAACATCGCCCGGCTGCGGCTGTGGCTGTCGCTGATCGTCGAGTTTGAGACCGATGCGCAGCACCCGTCCCCGCCGCCGCTGCCCAACCTGGAGTTCAAGATCGAGGTTGGCGACAGCCTGACCGGCCCCGACCCCACCGGCGGCTTGCAGCCCGATATGTTCCGCCAGCAGCAGGTGGGCGAGTTTTTCCGCCTCAAAGGCGAATACCTGCAGGCGCACGGCGGTGAAAAGCTGACCCTGCGCAAACAGATCGACGCGCTGCGCGCCGAGATCGCCGCCTGGGCTTCCCCCTCTAAATCCCCCCCGCTTGCGAGGGCATCAGGGGGCGAAGGCAGTTTCGACTGGGCAGTGGACTTTGCCGAGGTCTTTGCCGGGCCGCAGCTTGCCGCCGCCACCCTGCTGGGCGGGATGACCGACATCCTGAACGCCACACCGGGTCAGATGCAGTTGGTCGAGCAGCAAGAGGGCGGCTTTGACATCGTCCTGGCCAATCCGCCCTACGTGCGGCAGGAGCTGCTGGGCGATGAATACAAAGCCCGCCTCAAGTCGGTCTACCCGGCGATGTACGCCGGCGCCGCCGACCTGTACGTCTATTTTTACGCCCGCGCCCTGCAACTGCTCAAACCGGGCGGCATGCTGGCCTTTATCAGCTCCAACAAGTGGATGCGCGCCGGCTATGGCCGCAACCTGCGCGCGCTGTTGGGCGAGCAGACGGCATTGCACACGCTGATCGACTTTGGCGACCTGCCCATCTTTGAGGCCACCACCTACCCGGCCATTTTGGTGCTGCGCAATGCCCCACCGTCGCCCACACGCCAGACACTTGCGCTGACTGTGGACGACATGGCCGCCGTGCCCACCCTGACCGACGTGGTGCGCGCCCGCGCCTGGCGGCTGCCGCAAACCGGCCTGCGCCCCGATGGCTGGACGTTGGTGCGTCCTACCACACTGAGCCTGATAGAAAAGCTACGGATAAGGGGGATCGCATTAGGGAAGCAAGTAGATGACAGGTTTTATCGAGGGATCGTTACAGGTTTGAATAAGGCTTTTGTAGTTGACCAAACTACTCGGGACCAGCTAGTGTCGACAAATCCAGCCAGCATAGAAATCGTCAAACCTTGGATTCGAGGCCGAGACTTAAAGCGATGGCAAGTTGAACGCCAAGGTTGGTACTTGCTTTATGTACCCTGGGAGCTTGAGATCAAAGACTACTCTGCAATTTATGAGCACTTGAAGCAGCATGAACAGACGCTAGCCAATCGCCCCGAAGTACAAGAAGGTCGCTTCCCTTGGTATGCTCTCAGCCGCTATGCTGCTCAATACGTTGACGATTTTGCCAGACCCAAGATCATCTATCCTCATTTCAACACGCGACCCAATTTTTCCTACGACGAGACCGGTGCTTTCAGCAATGACAAAACCTATATCATCCCGAACGCATCCCTCTATCTTTTAGGTGTTTTGAACTCCAAGGTCGTAGAGTTCTTTTTGCGCCAAATATGCCCATCTGTTCAGAAAGGGTACATGGAATTCCGTACCATTTACGTAGAACAGATTCCTATTTCTACGCCCACCGATACTCAACGTACCGCCATCGAAGCCCTGGTGCGCAAGCTGCTGGAGGCGCGGGGGCAAGGTCCCAACGTCGCCCAATGGGAGCAAGAACTGAACGCGCTGGTCTATCAGGTCTACGGGTTGACGGAAGAAGAGATTGAGATTATCGAATCGTCGGTATGAGGCCGGTTTGCCGTCTATCAAGGCCCGTTGGTAGACGGCAGACCGGCTTTTTGTTTGCCATCCAATTCAAGCCTGTAACAGGAGACAAACGTCACGGGGGACAAGATGAAGACAATGCTCAAATTAGGGTGGATTGCGGTCATTTTCGCAGTGTTCTTGTCGGGTGCTGCCGCATGCGTGCCCACGCTTGCGCAGACATCCACGCCAACACAAGAGGGCGGTTTTTATTACTCGGTCACGGTCAAGGTCAAAGACCGCGACGAGCCAATCAAGGATGCGACCGTCACCATCCTGGTAGACGGGTTAGCGCCCCTGACCAGAAAAACTGACTCCAGCGGCTTTGTGATGATCTGGGTGCCGGTTTCGCATGTCGGCAAGGCCGCAGACCTGTCTGTTGAAAAAACCGGCTTTGCCAGCGAAAACTATTACAGAAATTTGTACACTGGTGTTTTGCCTCAACAAGTAGAGCTTATGCCTACAACACTGCCGCCAACATCCACGCCGACGGCAACATCATCGGTTTCCTCCGACACGCCCAACCCCTTGCCGACGTTCACGCCCACAGAGACGCCAACATTGGAGCCTCCTGGCGGAATAATCAAGTGGATAGGATGTACCGAGATCGACTACGAATCGTGCCAGTGTAGCTGGTTATTCGCCAAAACCGTACCGGATTCTAAACCGGTAGAGGCAGATACATGGAAATTGGAGAACACGGGCACCGAGATTTTAGAAATCTATAGCACAGAAATGTCCTGTGAAAACTGTCTTGCTGCCGTAATCACGCCTACAACAATTGCACCCGGCAGCCAAACAAGTTTCGGGTTGTACTACTATCGCGACAGGGATCCGGGATGTTGTCAGAATCACGAGTATCTAGTGACGATTAACTCGAGTGCAACAAACTGCCCAGCTCTCAAGATCAGAGTTCCGATTGAATATGGAGCAGGATACATTCCTCCTACCAGGTCACCAGCAAGCTGGATCGTCTATGATGACTTTGCCAGCGGAGTCGGGGATGAAAAACGCTGGGGGTGGCCTCGAGACAGTTCATACTGGTCAATCTCACCAGGAACGATCCACTTTGCCGATGTACAGACGGATACAGTGTCCTGGCTTCCGCTTGAGATGCTAATACCCTATTTGCCCAATCTTGACTGTACAGACTTGACCGGCGTCAAGATGCGAGTTCGCGTCAAACAGGCTACTAGCCGTAGCTATGTTCAGATGCATGCCGGCTGGGCCGAGTCAGAAGGGAATTCGACAGACTTTGCGCTAAGGCTCATAGGAGGAGTGGGACTGGGCGAAGTACAGGCTGAGATTTATTACGATAATACAAAAGATTCTATCGGTGGCGGTATAATCGGTGGAGTAAGCGGCCTGAACACGGACCACTTTTATGAACTGTCCATTATCTGGGACGGGGAAAACGCTCATTGTTTTGTTGATGATATGGAAATCGCTACGGACAGAATGATCGGGGCGCATCATGCGTATCCGGGCTTCTTTAAGATTGAGTTTGAACTGAACCCGCCAGGGCGTCTTGATGCAGAACTCACTCAAGTATGGATCCAGTGCAAATAAGAGACCCTGCCAAGTATGGAGGTGGTGTAAATCGATCGGTAAGCGGCCAATATAATAATTGCTCCCAACGCACGAAAAAAGGACTGAACAACTGCTGGTTCGGTCGCGGCCCAAGTTCCATTTCAAAGCCAAACGTCACGGGGGACAAGATGAAGACAATGCTCAAATTGGGGTGGATTGCAGTCATTTTCGTAACGCTCTTGTCGGGCGTCTGCGCATGCGCGCCCAAGGAAGCGAGTGGCTTTTATTACTCGGTCACGGTCAAAGTCAAAGACAGCACCGAGCCAATCCAGGATGCGACCGTCACCATCCTGGTGGATGGGTTGGCGCCTCTGACTCAAAAAACTGACTCCAGCGGCTTTGTGATGATCTGGGTGCCGGTTTCGCATGTCGGCAAGGTCGCGGACCTGTCTGTTGAAAAAACTGGCTTTGCCAGCAAGCACTATTACAGGAATCTGTACGAAGGCGTCTTGCCTCAGCAGATCGAACTTGTGCCCACCGACCCGATCAGCACGCCCACGCCAACGCCCACACCGACGCCGACTCCGACGCCGACTCCGACTCCATACCCCACTCGCGTCTCGGAAAAGGACGGTATGGTGATGGTCTATGTGCCGGCCGGCGAATTTCTGATGGGTTCGACCGATGCAGACGCGGATGCCGAGATCGACGAAAAGCCGCAGCACACGGTGTACCTGGATGCGTTCTGGATCGACCGCACCGAAGTGACCAATGCCATGTTTGCCCGCTTTGTGGCTGACGTTCACTACAAGACTGATGCTGAAATGCAAGACGGGGGATGGGTATGGACCGGCAGTAAATGGGAGCAGGTAAGCGGTGTCAACTGGCAGCACCCACGTGGCCCAGATACCGATATTGCCGGGTTGAATACCCACCCGGTGGTGCAGGTCAGTTGGAACGACGCCAATGCCTACTGTCGCTGGGCCGGACGGCAATTGCCCAGCGAGGCACAGTGGGAAAAAGCAGCACGAGGCACGGACGGGTGGATCTATCCCTGGGGCAACGTATTTGATGGCAGCCGGCTCAACTTTGCCGACCGCAATCTGAACATGGATTGGGCAGACAAGACGGCGGACGACGGCTACCAGTTTACCGCACCGGTGGGCAGCTATCCGGACGGGGTCAGTCCCTACGGTGCGTTGGATATGGTCGGCAACGTGTGGGAGAGAGTGGCCGACTGGTATGACGAAACCTATTATCACGTATCGCCGGTGCGAAACCCGACCGGCCCGGCGGACGGCACATTGCGCATAAGGCGCGGTGGCTCGTGGTACGACTCCCGGAACTATGTCCGCGCGGCCATTCGCTACAGCATTGATCCTTTCGACATCAATGCCAATGTGGGGTTTCGCTGTGTCTATTCTGAATCCGGACCGGTAACGCCGCCGCCAGTGCCGCCGCCAACTCTTGAGCCGACTGCGCCCCCGACTCTTAAACCTGTGCCATCCACACCATCCCCATCGCCTGATATTGGCGCCACCCGCGTCTCGGAAAAGGACGGCATGGTGCTGGTCTATGTCCCGGCCGGGCCGTTCCAGATGGGCAGCGAAGGTGAAGAAGGCGATGAAAAGCCTGTACATATAGTCACACTGGACGCATTCTGGATCGACCGCACCGAAGTGACCAATGCTCAATACAAAAAATGTGTGGACGCCGGAGTATGTCGGGCATCGGCATGTGCTGGTTGCCCGGACTTTAACGGCGACACACAGCCGGTAGTAAGCGTAGATTGGAACGACGCCCAAACCTATTGTCGATGGGCCGGGCGGGAGCTGCCCACCGAGGCGCAGTGGGAAAAGGCGGCGCGAGGCACGGACGGGCGGATCTACCCCTGGGGCAACGTATTTGATGGTAAACGGCTCAACTTTGCTGACTTGAGCCACGGTGAGGCCTGGTCGGATAAGACAGTTGACGACGGCTACCGGCCCACTGCGCCGGTGGGCAGCTACCCGGATGGAGCCAGTCCCTATGGCGCGTTGGATATGGCCGGCAACGTGTGGGAGTGGGTGGCTGGTTGGTATGATAAAAACTATTATCTCGTATCTCCGTCGACAAACCCGCTTGGCCCCACCAGTGGCCAGGCGCGAATGTTGCGCGGTGGCTCGTGGGACAACGACAAGAACGCCGTTCGCACGGCCAATCGCGATAGTAACGACCCATTTATGCTCGTCAATATCGCGGGTTTCCGCTGCGCCCTATCCGGTTCCGAACCCTGAATTCTGAAACTAATGTCCGTTGGTAGACAGCGGGCCGGCTTTTTGTTTGCCATCCAATTCAAGCCTGTAACAAGAGCCAAACGTCATGGGGGACAAGATGAAGACAACGCTCAAATTGGGGTGGATTGCAGTCATTTTCGTAACGCTCTTGTCGGGCGTCTGCGCATGCGCGCCCAAGGAAGCGAGTGGCTTTTATTACTCGGTCACGGTCAAAGTCAAAGACCGCGACGAGCCAATCAAAGACGCGACCGTCACCATCCTGGTGGACGGGTTGGCGCCTCTGACCAGAAAAACTGACTCCAGCGGCTTTGTGATGATCTGGGTACCGGTTTCGCATGTCGGCAAGGCCGCAGACCTGTCTGTTGAAAAAACTGGTTTTACCAGCGAGCACTATTACAGGAATCTGTACGAAGGCGTCTTGCCTCAGCAAATCGAACTTGTGCCTACAACGTTGCCACCAACATTCACACCGACGGCAACATTGCCGGTCGTCGATACAGCCACGCCCACCCCAACACCAGAGCCGGGATCGCCAACCGACACCGTCACACCTACACACACACCTGAACCAGACTCGCCAACCAGCACGGCAACGGCGACACCCACCCCAACGGCGACAAATACTGCAACGCTGACGCCGACGCTGACACCCACGCGCGATCCGGATGCCCTGACCGCCGTCGCGACCCAGTGGGCCAGCATCTACTGCCGGCCGGAGGCCAAAGACGAGTACGAACTTGGCACGGTTGCCCCGGACGCCGTTGTGGACGTGCTGGGACGCTCCGAGTACGGCAACTGGCTGTATGTCCGCAACGCCGAGGGCGTCGAAGGTTTTGCCGACGGCAAGCGCTTCAACTGGACCGGCGATTTCAACGCGCTGCCCACGCCCGGCTGGCCCGCCTGCCCGGTGCCAGGAGACACATCTACCACACCGCAGGATACGGTCACACCGGCGACAGGACGGATCGCCTTTGCCTCCAACCGCTACGGCAATTACGATATTTTTAGCATGAACGCCGATGGCAGCGGTGTAAAGCGGCTCACTTTCACTTCAGCCAACGACCGCCATCCAAGCTGGTCGCCCGACCGTAGCCGGCTTGTCTTTGCGCGCGAGATCGGCACCGGCAATTTTGACATTTACGTGATGAACGCCGACGGCAGCGGGCAGACCCCTATCGTTCAGCACACGACCAACGACATGTGGCCCGCCTGGTCGCCCACCGGTGAGTGGATCGCCTTTCAGAGCAACCGCAGCGGTGGCTATGATCTCTATCTCATCCGCCCCGACGGCAGTGACCTGCACGCAGTGGTCGCGTATTCGGGCGCGCACGACGAGCACCCCACCTGGTTTGCCGACGGGCAACGCGTGGCGTTTCAATCCAACCGGGGCGAAGGCTACTGGCAGATTTACTCGGTCAACCTCGGCGGTGGCGCAGAGACGCACCACGTTGCCTCGGGAGACAATCATCAAGAGCCGACCCGCTTGCAGGTCGCGGATCGGTTTGTCTTTGTCTCCGACCGCACCGGCAACCTGGAGCTGTATCACAGCCTGGGCAACAACCGCCATCAATTCACTGACGCCCCCAGTGAGGAGCGTTCGCCTTGCTGGTCGCCGGACGGACAGACCATCGCCTTTGTATCCAACAAGAGCGGCAAGTATGACATTTACCTCGTTTCTTTTGCCGATGTGCTCAGCAACGGCTCCAATGCGGTTTGGACGCAACTCACACAAAATCAAGGCAATAACGAAGACCCGAACTGGTAAACAGCAGGAATAGTCATCATTGGAGGTAGAAAAATGACCCGGAAAACTGATCTTGAAAACCACATTCGCGATTCCTACAACATGATCGTCCAATATGAACAGATAATCCGAGATGGTGATCCGCAAATATCAGGACGCGCCAACCGTATTATCAACGAGCAATGGAAGTTGATCGATAGCTATCTGCAAGAGTATCGAGTTGTAGCAGATAACGCTTGGCCCTCCGACATTATCCAGATTGATCGGCGCTTTTCGAGCCATGGCACGGCTGCCGTAGGGACACCACCAACTGCCACGCCCGCCACGCCGGCGCCACCTCAAGGAACGGCACCCACCCCACAAACTGGGCCAACACCGACCCAAAACTCGTCGCAAGAGGCGCACAGTCCAGCACCGGGCAAACCATCCTGGTTCAAGTCACTAACTGACACGCAGCGGGGTGCCTTGATCGCCGCCATTGCCACGGTTGTCGTCGCATTGATCGCGCTGGTCGGCACACTGGGCGTCCCACTGATCGAGAAATGGACGGGCAACCCGACCTCACAGCCAACTACGGAAGTGAATCCCGACGGCAGTTTTTATTATGGCGTGCGCGTCTATGTCAAAGACAAAGATCAGGTGATTCAAGGGGCCAAAGTGACCATCGAGGTCGGTGGTCAGGCTCCCATCGACGATTTTACCGACTCGAACGGCTACACGCGTATTCTGATCCTCACCTCACATGTCGGGCAGCCTGGGCGGTTGATCGTGGAGGAGACGGGCTACCAGCGCTGGGAACAAAACATCGACCTCAAGCCGGACTTATTGCCGGATATAATCGAGTTGGAACCAAAGCCCTGAAAGGAGCCTTATGCCCCACGACATCATCGACAACCGCGCCGACAAACTCGTCGACCACATCCGCCGCATTCTTCCCGGCAGCCAGGCGGCCAAATTTGCCGTCGGCTATTTCTTTCTCTCCGGACTGGAAGCCGTCGCCGATGTGCTGGAGAACATCCACGAGCTGCGCCTGCTGATCGGCAACACCTCCAACCGCGAGACCATCGAACAGATCGCCGAGGGCTATCGCCGCCTGGAGCAGGTGCAAAGCGCTGCCGAGGCTATATCCTATCCCCGCCGCGCCGACATCGACCTGTCCGTCGCCGCCACCGCCGAAAATGTCGGCCTGGCGGCGGCCTTGATGGACCAGACCGACCAGAGCGAACGGCTGGTGGGCGTCCTGGTTCGACTGATCGAAGAAGGTCGTTTGCACGTGCGCGTGTACACACAGGGACGCCTGCACGCCAAAGCATACATTTTTGACTATGGCCCCGTCTACGACGCGGCCGGCCATCTCCTGCCCCGCGAGGAGCGCGGCATTGCCATTGTCGGTTCCAGCAACTTTACGCTGTCCGGCGTCGTCTCCAACACCGAATTGAACGTGCTCGTTCACGGCAACGACAACCACGCCGGGCTGACCGACTGGTTCGAGGCGTTGTGGGGCGAAAGCCAGGACTTTGAAGCTCATTTGATGCAAGAACTGCGCCGCTCGTGGCCGCTGACGCAGGTCACACCTTACGAGGTCTATCTCAAGACTCTGTACGAACTGGTGCGTGACCGGCTCGAAGGCGCAGAGGCGGAAGAATTCCTGTGGCGCGACGACATCACCGCCGTCCTCACCGAGTTTCAGGAACAGGCCGTGCGCCAGGCCGTGCAGATGATCCGGCGTTACGGCGGCTGTTTCGTCGCCGACGTGGTCGGCCTGGGCAAGTCCTACATCGGCGCAGCCATTGTCAAGCACTTTGAGCGACATGACCGCGCAAGATCGTTGATCATTTGTCCCGCGCCTCTGGTAGAAATGTGGGAGCATTACAACGAAGCATACCAGCTCAACGCCCGCGTGCTCTCGATGGGCTTTCTGCGCGAAGACGATCAGCGAGGCGTTGAGTGGATGCTGCACGACGAGCGATTCCGCTACCGCGATTTTGTCCTCGTCGACGAGAGCCACAACTTTCGCAACACCGACAGCCAGCGCTATCACGTGCTGGAGAGCTTTTTGTCCACCGGCGACCGGCGCTGCGCCTTCCTGACCGCCACGCCGCGCAACCGCTCCGTCTGGGACATCCACAATCAACTGCGCCTGTTCCACCCCCAAGAAGTCACCGATTTGCCGGTCGATCCGCCCAACCTCCGGCAGTTCTTTCGGCTGGTCGAAGAGGGCGAGCGTCGCCTGCCGGCCCTGTTGGCCCACGTGCTCATCCGCCGCACGCGGACGCACGTCTTGCGCTGGTACGGCTATGACGCCGAAACCGGCCAGCGCGTCGCTCCGGACCACTTTGCGCCCTATCGAGACGGCCAGCGTCGCGCCTATGTCCTGGTCGCTGGACGCCAGCAATTCTTCCCCAAGCGCCAGTTGGAGACCATTACCTACAGCATCGAGGCCACCTATGCCGGTCTGTACGATCAATTACGCAGCTATCTGAGCCGCACCGAAAACACGGCCAGCCTGACCTATGCCCGTTACGGGCTCTGGAATTATGTCCGGCCGGACAGGCGAAATCGCCCCCCCTATGCCGACCTGCAGCGCGCCGGCGCTAACCTGCGCGGGCTGATGCGAGTGATGTTGTTCAAACGCTTCGAGTCCAGCGTCTATGCCTTTCGCCAGACCGTGCAGCGCCTGCTGCGCATTCACCAGGCATTCCTGTCCGCGTTGGCGCAGGGGATCGTCCCCGCCGGCGAGGAAGCACAGTCGCTGTTGTACGAGTCGGACGAGATGGAAGAACAGGCACTGATGGACGCGCTGGCCCAGGTCAGCGGCCGCTATGCAGTCGAAGATTTTGACCTCGTCTCCCTGCGCGCCGACATCGAGCACGACATTCAAATCCTGCTCAGGATGCACAATCTGGTAGCCGCGATCTCACCGGAACAGGACGACAAGCTGCAAACGCTCAAGACGTGGCTGTCGCGTCAACCGCTCGACCAGGGCAAGCGGCTGATTTTTACCCAGTACGCAGACACGGCACAATACCTGTATGATAACCTGGATCCCGAGCATCACAGGCCCGATATAGAGGTCATCTATAGCCGGGAAAAGAGCAAAGCTGAAATTGTCGGCCGCTTTGCCCCCCGGGCCAACCCTCAGCACCAGCCGCCACAAGACACACCCGAAATCGATACCCTGGTAGCAACGGATGTGCTTTCCGAAGGATTGAACCTCCAGGACTGCGACAAGGTCATCAACTATGATTTGCACTGGAATCCGGTGCGCCTGATTCAGCGGTTCGGGCGTATCGACCGCATCGGCTCCGAATATGATGTGATCTATGGTTACAATTTCCTGCCCGAGACCGAACTGGAAAAAAACCTGGGGCTGCGTGACAAGCTGGCCCGCCGCATCCAAGAGATCCACGACACCATAGGCGAGGATGCAGCCATCCTCGATCCGAGTGAGCGGATCAACGAAGAGGCAATGTATACTATCTATACTCGTGGCGAGATTGGACGCTACGAAGAAGACCAAGTCGACGAATATCTTGATTTGAACGAAGCGGAAGAGATCGTTCGCCAGCTCAGAGAAGACCAACCTGCCATATACCAACGGATCGCCGGTCTTCGGGATGGCATCCGCTGTGGTCGGCAGATAAGTGAGCATGGATCCGATTCACCCCAAGGAACAATGGTGTTCTGCCGTGCAGGTCAGTATCGACAGCTATACCTGATGGACAGCCACAATGAGATTATCACCCGCGATATACCGAGAATCCTGGGGCTGCTCAAATGCGAACCGGACACGCCTGCTGCGCCCTTACCCGAAGGGTACAACTCGACGGTGATGGAGATCAAGCACCAGTTCGACCGAGAGGTACAGGCAAGACGCGCCGAGCGGTCACACACGGCTTCGCTGACCAGAGCACAGCGGTATGTGTTGCAGGAACTCCGCTTGCTTTTTGATGGGACCACAAGTGAAGATTTGCGCCGCCAAATAACCGTGATGGAAGCTGCTTTTCGGCGCACCATTTCGCGGCCTGCCGTGCGCAGCGAATTGAATCGCATCCGCAGGGAAGAGATACGGGGCGAGACACTGCTCAGCACATTGAGCAACATCTATCATGTCTATGGACTGGATGAGTCACCAATCTACAGCCAGGTCAACGAAGATGAGAACATCGCACTGCCCCGTATCGTGTGCAGCGAGGCGATGATATGAACCAAGATCGCACACTGCCCCCCATTTCTGAACCGCTAATGTAAAATTAGCAGTTCTGTTACGACGCTCCGCGCCCCAACTATCCATCAAGACACACGAAGGGTTTTTTTATGCAAACGACACGTACAATTCGAACACTGGTCCATCTTATCACCCTCGCTTTGCTGGCGCTGACTCTGACGCCGACCGCCGAGCGCCCCACGGCGGCCGCGCCGTACGTCCAGCCCGACTGGGGCCGCATGCCCCTCCTCTTTATCGCC
>CAYRXM010000126.1:0-14770 GCA_964428175.1 uncultured Anaerolineae bacterium | reverse complement strand
CTTGGCAACAATGATCTTGGAAAATCGGTTCTCCCCAAGATTTTGAGAAGATACGAAAAATAGTTGCTCTTTGTTTTGAATCTTGATACAATGGCCCTGTCTGGAAACGCCCGGACAGGGCTTTATTTTGACGAGGAGGCACTATGAGACTGGTCACATTTCAACCACGTGGTCAGGAAGCGCGGTTGGGCGCGGTCTGCGGTGAACTGGTCATCGATCTGCACGCGGCCAGCGACCGCCAACTGCCCGCCGATATGCGCTCGTTTCTCGCGCGCGGCCCCTTTGCGCTCGAAATGGCGCGAACGGCCTGCATGAACGTCCGTTCACCTTATTTGCTGGATAAGGTTCGTTTGCTCGCACCTATCCTCGATCCATCCAAAGTGATCGCCATCGGCCAGAACTATATGGATCACTGCCGCGAGCAGGGCAAAGAGCCGCCCAAACTGCCGATCATCTTTACCAAGTTCTCCACTGCCATCGTCGGGCCGGGCGCTGAAATCCGCTGGAGTCCACGGCTGACCCGGCAGGTCGATTTCGAGGCCGAGCTGGCCGTGGTGATCGGCAAGCCGGCGCGGCGCGTATCCAGGCGGGAAGCGCTCGACTATGTGGCCGGTTACACCTGCTGCAACGACGTCAGCGCGCGCGACCTGCAATTCGGCGACGGGCAGTGGGTGCGCGGCAAGTCGCTGGACACGTTTTGCCCGCTCGGGCCGTGGCTGGTCACCGCCGACGAAATTTCCAATCCGCAAAAACTGGCGGTCAAGAGCACGCTCAACGGGCAGACGATGCAGGATTCCAACACGCTGGAGATGATTTTCGACGTGGCGACGCTGATCGAGTTTGCCAGCCAGGCTTTCACCCTGCTCCCCGGCGATGTGATTGCTACCGGCACGCCCAACGGCGTCGGCGTGTTCCGCGAGCCGCCGGTATTTATAAAGCACGGCGACACGATCACGGTCGAGATCGAAAAGATCGGCCAGTTGACCAACACCTGCGTCGAGGAGTAAAGGGGCCATGTCCGGCAAGATGAGATTCGGCCTTTTGATCGTCGTTCTGGCGCTGGCTGCCTGCGGGCGTGTCACATCGACGCCGGCGGTGACGCCGACGATGGGGCCAACGTTTACGCCGGAGACGGCGGCGACCGCTACTGTCGTCCCTTCGTCAACATCCACCCACACGCCCGAGCCAACGCACACGCACACGCCCACACCGACCGCGACTCCGGCGACGCCGCCCGCCGGGCCGGAAGGGTATACACTCAAGTCGCTGACCAGCGCCGAGATGATGGAGGTGCTTGAGCAGGCCGAGACTATAGATCGCAGTGCTGAAAAACCCTATGGTTACATGGACCTGTTCTATTATATGCAGACGATAAAACAGGAAGCCATACTTCGCTTTCCAGACGTTGCAGAGCAGGTGTATTGGGATCTGGTCTATCAAGAAGCTTATACAGGTTATCCGGTTGCTGATTTGGTTACCGGGCTGGAAAAAGCGTTGAATTCGGGGCAGGTTGAGCCTGATGGACTTGAAGAATGGCTCGCAGGGTGGCGGCTGCCTGTTGAGGTGCGGTACCAGGTTCCAAATCTGTTTGGGGATGGGCGGTTTGCCGATGTCTTGCTCGTCAGTGCTCGTCCATCCTATCAAGTGTATTTGAGTACCGCACTGATCGCCCTCGATGGATCAGTGCCGGACCGGCCTTGGGTAGTTCCGGTTCGCGCTCGATGGCATGAATACAACGGAATGGGTTGGCCCGGCAAAGAAACGATCTCGATTGGCGATCTCAATCACAACGGACGGCCGGAGATCATGTCCGTGATCCAGGATTGCGGGCACAATGGCTGCAGCTATGATCTGGGACTCTACGAATGGCAGGAACAGGAGGCCCGGTTCGTTGATCTTGGCCCTCAGTTCCAATATGGGTCTGTATTTGCAAGTGGTTCTTACGAATTGAGCGGCGATACCTGGAGCCTGGGCATCACCAACACCAACGGGACGCGGCCCATCGTCGAAACCTGGCAGTTTGTTTACCCGGACGCCGAAGGCTGCCTGCCCTGTCAGACGCAAAAATACTATAACTGGGACGGGCAGCGTTTTGTCCAGACTGACAAGATCATAGCGCCCTATGACGCCACACAATCCATCGAGTGTGCCGTCGTGTGGGCCGAATACGTCTGGGAAAGCCTGCCTGATCAGGCCCAAGAATTGCTTGCCTCGGCGATCCAGAATTGGCCGGCAGGCGCGGATCGCATCTGGGGGCCGGCCGGGCAGGACTATTGGCGGTTCAAGCTGGGCACCTGGTATGCGCTGCACGGGCAGATCGACCTGGCGCAGTCTACACTGGCTTCTGTTCGCGATCACCCCGCCAATCCCAATTTCGATGTGGCTTCTCAATTTGCCGGAGCGTATCTGGTCGCGTACCAAGCCGGACACGATCCGTATGCAGCCTGCCAGGCGCTCGTCGAGCCGGTGCGCGCCGCCCTCGTTGTCGCCAAGACTTCTGCCTCTGCCGACATTATCTCTGTGTTGAAAAGTCGCTGGGGGTTTGCCGAACCGCAGTGGGATATGAGGTTTATCTGGATGTCCATCGACGACAGGCCGGAAGGTTGGCTTGATTACTTTTGTGACAAAAATATGGCGCTCGCCCAATCACAAGCGAATTTGGAACAATCCCTGCGCACGGTCAAGCCTGGTACGCAGGCAGAGCTTGCGCGATGGTTTGAGCAGAAAGGGATTCCGGTCTGGGTCATCGGGCCGGCTCAAATCACCGATCAGGGCGCCGTCGACGGCAGCAGGGATTGGCTGGCCTTTGTTGGGTTGGGCGGAAACGGCGCGCCGGGACTGTGGGCGATGGTCGCCGATGCCCAGGGACTGATCGCCGACCGGGTTGTTGAAATGCCCTATGGCATCACAACGACAGTGCCTGTCACCTGGCAGCATTTCAGCCTGGTCCAAGAACCTTTGTCGTTGAGCGTGCTTGTCGTTGGGGACGTGATCAATATTTACCGCATCTTCCGGCAGGATGCCGCCATACAGGCGGAACGGATTCTGGGGTACGAGACAGGCCAAGATTATGAGATCGGAGTTGTAGACGGGCTGACTGAGGTAATGATTCGCCAAAAGGATGGCAGCACGAGAAGCTATGTTTGGGATGTGGGCGAACATCAGTTTACATTCAAGCCACCGTCGGGGCCTACTGATGCGGAAAGGCGCAGAAATGATGCCCGTGTGTGGGCGATTATCGAGCCTGTCGAGCAGGCCTTTTTCCCGCAGGGTGATATTGCGTGTGCCCGCGACCTGCTGGAGCAGTTGTTTGCCGGGGATACGCTGGCCAACTCATCCTACGATGACAGCAAGGAACTTGGGCGTCCCCTCTACCTTCTCGGCCTGACCCGCGAGCTGACCGGCGATTCACAGCAGGCCGTCGAAGCCTACTGGCAGCTCTGGAAGCAATATCCCGACAGCCCCTATGTCTTGATCATCAGGCGCAAGCTGGAACCAAAATAAAACCCATCGTAACTGCTCCCCTTCCCGGAAGTTTAGGATAACTTCCGGGAAGGTAGGCGGAGTAGTTACAAACCATCAACAGGAGAAACCGTTGTTGTGAACGCATGCATTCCTCTCGAAAATGTCGCCGTCCATCTGCATCCAGTTGATGATGTGGCCATCGCCAAAGTCGACCTTCAGGCCGGCGTCAGTTTGGATTGCCGCGACGTCGTCTTCGACCGTCGAGACGGGAGGCAGATCGAAACGCGGCAGGCCATCCCCAGCGGGCACAAGGTCGCCCTGCGCGCCGTCGACGCGGGCGGGCCGGTGCGCCGCTATGGACAGATCATCGGCTTTGCCACGCGGCCCATCGCGCCCGGCGATCACGTCCATACGGACAACCTGGACATTGGCGCGTTTGCGCGCGGTTCGGTCGTGACCGACGATGCCTTTGGCGCCGATGTCCAGCCGGTCGCTCTGCTGCCCGAAGGCCAGCGGCGCACCTTTATGGGCTATCCTCGCCCCGATGGCCGCGTGGGCACGCGCAACTACCTTGCCGTCATTGCCAGCGTCAACTGCTCTGCCGACGCGGCCTGGAAAATCGCCCGCCATTTCACCCCGGAGCGGATGAGCGCATACCCCAACATCGACGGCGTGATCGCGCTGGTGCATCAAAACGGGTGCAGTTTTCGCCTCGGCGGCGACAATTACGTGCTGCTCCAGCGCACGTTGGCCGGCATGGCCGCCCATCCCAACGTCGGCGGGTATTTGTTTGTCGGGTTGGGCTGCGAGACCAACCGCATCGACGATCTGGTGAGCGGGTACTGCTTGAAGGGAATGCCCGTCGATCCGCCGGTTGGGCTGGTGATCCAGGATGTGGGCGGCTTGCGCCGGACGGTTGCGGCGGGCATTGCCGCCGTCGAAGCGATGCTGCCGGTAGTGGATCAAGCGCAGAGATCGCCGCAGCCGCTTTCCGCATTGACCCTGGCCTTGCAGTGCGGGGGCAGCGACAGTTGGTCGGGGGTGACGGCCAACCCCATGCTGGGCCTGGTCGCCGACGAGATCGTCCGCCAGGGCGGGGCGGTGCTGTTGAGCGAAGTGACCGAGATATACGGCGCCGAGCAGCTGCTCACCCGGCGGGCGGTCAGGGGCGAGGTGGGCGAAAAGCTGCTGGCGCAGATTCGCTGGTGGGAGGCGCACGCGGCGCGCAGCGGCGAAGGGATCGACAACAACCCCAGCCTCGGCAACAAAAAAGGCGGCCTGACCACGATTTACGAGAAATCGCTCGGCGCGATTGCCAAAGGCGGCAGCACACCGCTAACCGGCGTCTACGAGTACGCCGAGCGGGTGAGCGAACGCGGCCTGGGGGTGATGAACACGCCCGGCAACGACTGGATTGCGCTCACCGGGCAGGTGGCCGGCGGCTGCACGCTGGCCGTCTTTACCACCGGGCGCGGCTCGGCGCTGGGCTTCAAGCCCGCGCCGGTGATCAAGGTCAGCACCAACACGCCCATGTACGAGCGGATGCAGGACGATATGGACCTCGACGCGGGCCAAATCCTCGACGGCGTGCCCATGCCGCAGGTCGCAGCTGAACTGCTCGACCTGATCGTCGCCGTCGCCTCCGGGCAGCCGTCCAAGAGCGAGGCGCAAGACGTGGGCGAGCTGTCCTTTTGCCCGTGGAATTTGGGCGGCGTGCTATAGACAGGCAGACGATTTTGGCTGTTTTTGAAAGGAGAGAGCAATGTCTGAAGAATTGCCGGGAAAAATTACGATCTATGATCCGTCGATGGCCGCCCAGGTGGCCCAAATGTTTAATGATTTCGACCCATTATGGCCGGGCGGGTTTACCGGCGGCATTCCCTTTGACGCGCAGCGCGTCCACGACTGGCTGGACAAGACCACGGCGCTCGCCGATCTGATCGCCGTGGACGACGACGGCGCGCCGGTCGGCTACTGCGGCCTGTATCCGCACTGGCGCGACGAGGGTGCGTGTTACGTGACCATCCTCGGCGTGGTGCCGCGTGTCAAGGGCGGCAAGTTTGGCAAGCGGCTGCTGCTGCGCGCGGTCGAACTGGCACAAGAGAAAGGCATGACCCGCTTTGACCTGCACACCTGGTCGGGCAACCTCAATGCCGTGCCGCTCTATAAAAAGATCGGCCTCTTTTGGGTGCCCGAGACCAGCGTCTATATGCAGAATTACATTCCGGCGCTGGGGCAGATCGGGCTGGCCCGCGAATGGTTCGACCGCCATCCCGACTGGTACGGCTGCTTTCAACGCGATTTGACCCAGTCGCCGGACAAAGACCTCGTCGATGGGATGGAACTGTACACCTATCGCTTCCAGGCTGGCGAGGACGTGCTGGTGGGCGAGGCCGACCGCTACGGCTGGGGCATTTGCGGGATCGAGCGCGCGCTGGACGGCAAGCGAATCGCGCTCAGGACACGGCTGCAAGCGCACGACATCTTGATCGGCATCCCCAACGCGCTGACGCTGATCGTCGAAAACGACAGCGGCGAAGACCTGTCACTGGCGTTGAGCGTCGAGCCGTTCAAGGGTCTACAATGGCTGGGCGAGGGCTTTCCTGGCTCCATCGCGGTCAAAAACGGCGCGACGGCCACACTAACCCGCACCTTTGAGGTCGACAAGACGGCCAAAATCTATAAAAAAGAAGGGTCGGAGGTGATCAAGACGCGCTTTATCCTGGGCGGGCAAGCGATTGACCTGGTCACGGGCGGCAAAATTCGTCCAGCGGTGGCCCTGAGCGGTCAGCACGCCTACCAGATGGCGCCGCTTGGAAGTGAAGCGCAGGTGTATTTTGACCTGACCAACCACAGCGGGCGGGCGCTGTCCGGCGCGGTCGACGTTTTTGTCGAGGGTGTGGCCGGCAGCCAGCAGCACGTTGATTTCACACTGGAACCGGAACAGGTTTCCGGGATCGTCATTCCGGTCAAGGTGCCGGATACGCTCTCGTCGTCGCTGCTGACCGTCCACGCCGCGCCGGTCATCGACGTGGATGGCGCGATGCAGGTCATGCCGACCTGCCATTTTCCCGTCGTCGTCGACCTGCCCGGCCTGGCCGAGGTGGCGCCGGTGCGCGAGGGCGACCAGCTCGATCTCTTGACCGGATCGGTCGATGTCCACATTGGGCTGGAAGGCGGGCGCATCGAGATGGGGCGGCGCACGCTGCCGGACATCCGCCGGCGCGCCCGTTTCGAGGCCGGGCCGCCCTTTGGCATGGGGCCGGACAGCACGCTCCGGTTCGATTACGAGGTGCGGCGCGAGGACGGCGCACTGACGCTGATCCTTTCTGCCGACAGCCGCCAGTTTCCTGGTTTGCGCATTAAAAAGTTTGTGCGCGTGGCGGCTGGAGCGCGCGAGATCGAACATTGGGTCGAACTGACCAACCTTCAAACAGGCAGCGCGCAGACGGTCGGCGGGCGGCTGCACGTGGGCGGCGGCGGCGGGCTGTCGATCAACCCCTTTGGCACGGCAGCCCGCTCGTTCACGCCAGTCGACGGGCAGGTGATCGAGTGCGATGGGCTGCTGCCCATGATAAGCGAAAACATGCTGCCCCAGACGCCCGATCATTGGCCGGAGACGTGGACGGCGCTGCAAACCAACGCCAACAATGACCTGGCGGCCTGGTTCTGGAAGCCGGGTGGCGTGACCAAGATCACGGTCGAGGGCGGGATGCTTTCCGAACTGGAGGGGGAGACGCGCGTGATCGAACCCGGTGAATCGGTCGAGGTTTTTCACACCTGGTATGCCTTTGGCCTCTCTTCGCTGGCCGACGTGCGCCAGCGCTGGAACCAACTGCTGGGGCGCAAGCCCCTGCTCGACCGCGAACTGCGCTATGGCGTCTCGACGATTGGCCCGGTCGAGGCGCGCTGGGTGGGCGATAACCTGGTTGCGGTGGGGCAAAAATCGGCCAAACAGGTCGAGATTAGGTTCGCGACCCCGTACCCGCTGGCGGGCACGTTGAGTCTGGACTTGCCGCCCGGCTGGGAGGGCGCTTTTCTCACCCCCGACGGCCCGCAGCCGACAGCGTCGATGCCGGAACCGACACCGGGCGCGTCAGCGCCGGGCGCGCCGGCGCAGATCGCGGTCGAGTTGACCGCGCCCGCCGATGTGGCCGATGCGGCGGCAGCGGTGCGGTTGTGCCTTAGCGGCGAATACGAGATGCACTTTGACCTGCCCGTGCTGCCGATCAGCCGGCGGCCGGTGCGTGTGGAGCGGATCGATCTGCAGGGCCGCCCGGTTTTTGCCGTGGACAATGGCGCGCTCTCATTCACGGTGATGGCCGATGTCGGCGGCGCGCTGATCCGGCTGACCGATGCGCAAGGGCGCACGTTTCTGGATGACAATTACCCCGAGGTGCAGCCCAAATTTTTTGTCGATCACCACGTTGGCGGGCTGCAGCCGCTGGTGTTTCACGAGGGCGACGAACTGCCGTTTGCCGAGTTGGAAACGGTCGACGCGCAAGCGGTTGAGGAGGGGCTGTGGCAGGGCGTGCAGGTCGGCTGGACGGTGACACACCAGGAAAAGCTGCGCGGGCAGCGGTTTGTGTTGCAGTATTTGACCCTGCCCGGTTCCGAGCTGGTGCGCTTGAAATTGACGCACTGCAACCTCACCCCGCGCCGGATCGAGTGGGTGGGCGGTTTCTTTGTCAACTTGCTGCTGCAAGGGGCGCTGGAAGAGACCGTGCTGCAAGCGCCGGGCGGCACGCAGGCCTGGACGCGCAACCGCGCGCCCAAGCCTTTCATCAGCCAGGCCAGCCTGGTTGAGCCGTGGGCGCGGGCGTTCAAGGGCGATCAATCGCTGGCGCTGTTGTCGCCGCCGGGCAGGAACGGCATGGTGGTGCTGGCCGATTTCTTTCAGATCATGGGCGGGTTTATGCTCGGCATTCAGGAGACCAACGCCCAGTCCCAGACCGTGATCGAGTGGGCGGTGGCCATCAACCAGCCCGCCGAGGCAGTCAAAACGCTGTTGGCAGCGTTGGCGGCGATTTGACAGCAGCGGTGAATTGGCTATAATTCTGCGTCGTAGGACGATGCAGCTTTCATGGAGTGTGATCCACAAAGGCCGGGACGAATTCGTCCGGGCCTTTGTGCTTTGTGCTCCTGGGCGGCACGTAAAAATTTTTTACAGAAAGTAGGAAAGAAATGGAACGAGAAGTCGGGACCGTCAAGTGGTTCAATGCAGCCAAGGGCTACGGGTTCATCGAGCGTGAAGGCACGGATGACGTGTTTGTGCATTTCAGCGCCATTCAGATGGAGGGGTTCCGCACCCTAAAAGAAGGTCAGCAAGTCGAGTTTGCCGTCGAAGAGGGGGAGAAGGGTTTACAGGCCAGTCAAGTCGTACTCTTGTAAACCCATCTAGATAAAGAGTAAAGCCGTCCGGCCAACCGGACGGCTTTTTTGTTTGAGCGTGTTTTTAGAGCGTTACGGCCTGGTGTGTTTGTCCCGATTCGTAGGCGGCGTTGATGATCTCGAGCGTCTTGCGCCCCTGGATGCCGGGGATGTCGGGGGCGCGACCGGTGAACACGGCCTCGGCAAAGCGCTCCACGTACACCTGGCGCGGGTCGAGCGTGGGCAGTTCGATTTCAGTCCAGGCGTCTTGTTGCAACCCGGGCGCCTCGTTTTGGGTATAGACCCACACCCGGCTGCGATACATCAAAATCTGGCCGCGGCTGCCGTAAATGCGGTCGCCGTTGGCCTCGCGCGTCTCCTCGGCCGCGATGACCGCTTTGCCGCCCAACGATACCGGCTGGAATTTGCTGCCCTCTACGCACGAAGAGCCAACCAGCCCGCCAATTGCGCCGTTGCTGAGGCGGAAGGAGAGGGTTACAAAATCTTCTACCTCGACTGGGGTGAGATAGGTGCCGTACTCGGCATAGATGCGGGTCACTTCCAGGCCGGTCATGTAGCGCATCAGGTCGATGTTGTGCGTAAAGTTCATAGTCAAAATACCGCCGCCGGCCTGCGTCTTGTACTTGCGCCAATCGGTGTGTACGCGGCTGGTATAGCCGCCGCTCCAATAGCTGTCCGGCTTGCGGCCGATGCTGTGCAGCTTGATCGCGATCACGTCGCCGATCGCACCCTGGGCGAGCAGGTCTTTGACCGCGTTGCTGTCGGGGCTGTAGCGCAGCACGAGGTTGATCGCCAGCAGCACGCCCGCTTTGCGGCAAGCCTCGATCATTTGATCGGCCTGTTCCAGCGTGCAGGCGATGGGTTTTTCGCACATGACGTGCTTGCCGACGGCGGCGGCAGCGACGGTGAGCGGGGCGTGCGTGTCGTGCGGCGTCGAGATGACCACCGCGTCGATGTCCGAGCGACCCAGTACGTCGTCGAGGCGGGTGGTCGAGGCGATGCCAAAGGTGTCGCCAAAAGAGGCGGCGATTTCGGGCACAGGGTCAACGCCGATGACCATCTCGGCATTGTGCGCATTCTGAATCGCCGGGGCAGTGGCCGTGTAGGCGATCTCGCCGCAGCCAATCATTCCGATACGTAATTTTTTGTTCATAACTCCCTCTTGGTTTTTATTTATGCATATTGTACTCCCTTTGGCGCAATCTGTCCACTGCTGCGGGGGCAAAGCCGATATGACGCAAGTCATACCGGCCCCTGCTAGATGGTGACGGTGTACACTAGGCTTGAATGGTCGAATCTGTTATTATAAGCAGGCTCGAATTGGAAGGAATTTGCTTTGCTCAGTCAGTCTGTGATCGCGCCAACCCAATCTACACCTGTTTTGCCGGCCGGCCGTCCCTTGATCCGCCTGCGCGGTGTGACCAAGTCCTACGAAACCGCTGCCGGCTCTTTTATGGCCCTTCAAGGCATCGACCTGGATGTGCCGGCCGGCGAATTCCTGGGTATCGTCGGCAAGTCGGGGGCGGGCAAGAGCACGCTGGTCAACATGCTGACCGGCGTCGATCACCTGAGCGCCGGCGAGGTGTGGGTGGGCGATGTGGCGGTACACGAGTTGAGCGAGAACCAGATGGCCCTGTGGCGGGGCAAGAACGTCGGCGTCATTTACCAGTCCTTTGAACTGCTGCCCATGCTCTCACTGATCGACAACGTGACCCTGCCGATGGATTTTTGCGGCCTCTACCACCCGCGCCGCAGCCCCCAGCGGGCCAGGCAGCTGCTGGCCGATGTGGGTCTGGAAGAGCACGTGCGCAAGCCGCCGACCAAAATCTCCGGCGGGCAGCAGCAGCGGGTGGCCATCGCCCGCGCGCTGGCCAACGACCCACCGCTGATCGTCGCCGACGAGCCGACCGGCAACCTCGATTCGCAGACGGCGGAAGACATTTTCCGTCTGTTTGAAAGGCTGGTCGCCCAAGGCAAAACCATCGTCATGGTCACCCACGACGAGAGCCTGGCCAGGCGGTTCAGCCGGGTGGTCAAAATTGCGGATGGGGAAATTGAGCGTAATGCGTAAGACGTAATGCGTAAGACGTAATGCGTAAACGGAATACGCCTTACGCATTACGCATCATTTATCTGAGAGAAGACTCTATGTCATCACAAAGTTTCATTGAAATGCGCAATATTGTCAAGACATTCAAAACCTCGGCGGGCGAGTTTACCGCGCTCAAAGAGGTTAATGCCGATTTCCAGCGCGGCGAATTTGTAGGCGTGGTGGGCAAGTCGGGCAGCGGCAAGAGCACGCTGGTCAACATGCTGACCGGCATCGATCACCCCACCTCGGGCCAGGTGCGGATCGGCGATACCTATGTCCACAAGCTCAACGAAAGCAAGATGGCCCGCTGGCGTGGGCGCAACCTGGGCATTGTGTTCCAGTTTTACCAGCTTTTGCCCATGCTCTCACTGCTCGAAAACGTGATGCTGCCGATGGATTTTGCCGAGATGCACAGCCCTACCGAACGTGAGCGGCGCGCCCTCGATTTGCTCGACCGGGTGGGACTGGCCGACCTGGCGCACAAAATGCCGGCTCAGGTTTCCGGCGGGCAGCAGCAGAGCGCGGCGGTTGCCCGCGCGCTGGCTAACGACCCGCCGCTCCTTGTCGCCGACGAGCCGACCGGCAACCTCGATTCGCGTTCGGCAGATATGGTGTTCCGCATCTTTGAAGAGCTGGCTGCGCAGGGCAAGACGATCGTGATGGTCACGCACGACAACAGCCTGGCCGACCGCGCCGGGCGCAAGATGGTGCTCGCCGACGGCGAAATCATTGACGAGGCCATCGTCAAAAGCCTGCCCTTGCTTTCACACCGGCAGATGCTCTGGGCGACCAAGCAGTCGCAGCGGCAGCGTTTTCAACCCGGCGAGACGATCATTCGTCGCGGCGAGAACCACGATCACCTGTACATCATTGCCGATGGCGCCGCCGAAGTCTATCTCGACGAGGGGCGTTCGGCGATGGTGGCCGAGTTGGGGCCGGGCCAATTTTTCGGCGAGATCGAATTGTTGGAGCGCAGGGGCGGCGCGGTGGCGACGATCAAGGCCGCGTTGAACTCGGCAGTCGAGGTGCTGCTGCTGGAAGGCCGCTTTTTTGGCGATCTGATGGCCGAAGCGCAGGCCATGCGCGAGGCGATCGTCCAGACCGTGCAGCAGCGGCTGGCCCAAAATGCCCAATTTCTGACCAGAAAACAGCGTGCGTATGCTTAGACCGCGCTGGCGCAAAGTCCTTCACGACCTGTGGGACAACAAAGTCCGTACTCTTCTCGTCGTCGCCTCGATCGCCGTCGGCGTGTTTGCCATTGGCGTGATCGCCGGCACCTATGCTATGATCGCCCAGGACCTCAGCCGCAGTTATGCCTCGACCAACCCGGCCAGCATTGTCCTGATTACCTCTCCCTTTGACCCCGATTTCGTCGATGTGATCCGTCGCATGGGGGTGGTGCGCCAGGCCGAAGGCCGCCGTCACGTGGGGTTGCAGATCCGCCTCGATGGGGGCGGTTGGGACACCCTCACTCTGGTTGCCGTTCCCGATTACGACGAGTTGAATGTGTTCCGGCACACGCTCAAGCAGGGCGTCGCTGTGCCGGCCAAGCAGCAGGTGGTGCTGGAGCACAAGTCGCTGGCCTTGCTGGGGCTGGAAATCGGCGACACGATCCGGGTGGAACTGCCCAACGGCACCGTGCGCCAACTGCCGGTCGTCGGTGCGGTGCAGGACCAGAGCGAGGTGTACGGCGGCATCCTCGGCGATCTGCAAGGCTACATCACCTATGACACGCTGGAGTGGTTGGGCCAGCCGGCCAGCCTCGACCGGCTGCTGGTGGTGGTGGACGATTTTCCCAACGACAAGGATTTCATCCGCAGCGCGACCACGGCGATCACCGACCGGGTTGAGAAAAGCGGGCGCAGCGTGTATTGGAACAGCATCGCGCCGCAAAACGAGCATCCGCTGGCGTCGATTATCGATGCGCTGCTCAACGTGCTGGTCATTCTGGGCGTGCTGGTTGTTTTCTTGAGCGGCTCGCTGATCGCCAATACGATGTCGGCGCTGCTCAACCAGCACCTGCGCCAGATCGGGGTGATGAAGTTGATCGGCGCGCGGCAGGGGCAGGTGGTTGGCATGTACCTGACCCTGATCACCGCCTTTGGCGTTATTGCCCTGATCGGCGCGGTGCCGATGGGCAGGCTGGGAGCGTACCGGCTGTCGCTGTTTGTGGCCGAGATCATCAACTTTGAGCTAAGCCCTTTCCGCATCATCCCGGAAGCGATCCTGTTCCAGGTGGCCATCGCGCTGATTGTGCCGCCGGCGGCGGGCCTGCTGCCGGTGCTCAAGGGGGCGCGAACCACGGTGCAGAAAGCGCTCAGCAGCAGCGGCATCGAGGGGCAGGGCGGGCAAAAAGGCTGGCTGGACCGCCAGTTGGAGAAACTGCGCGCGCTCTCGCGCCCGATTTTGATCTCGCTGCGCAACACGTTTCGCCGCAAGGGGCGGCTGGCGCTGACCTTGTCTACGCTCACCCTTGGCGGCGCGGTGTTTATTGCCGTGTTTAACGCGCAGGTGGCGCTCAATGTCAAGATGGCTCAGGTGACCCAATATTTCGGTGCGGACGTCAACCTGGATTTTTCCCGCACCTATCGCATCGAGGAGGTCGAACGCGAGGCATTGAGCATCCCCGGCGTCGAAGGGGTGGAGGTGTGGATCACCAGTGGGGCCGAGATCGTCCACGCCGATGGTTCGCCTTCGGACTCGTTCTCGATCATCGCCCCGCCGGCGGACAGCGACCTGGTGCAGCCGACGATGCAGCGCGGGCGCTGGCTGCTGCCCGGCGACGAGAATGCGCTGGCGGTGAGCGACGCTTTTGTGCAGGAATTTCCCGGCTTGAAGGTCGGCGATACATTGCGCGTCAAGTTGAACGGGCGCGAAAGTGACTGGACGGTGGTCGGTATGTTCCAGTACACCGGCCTGGGCGACCTGGTGGCATACGCCAATTACGACTATATGGCCCAGCAACTCAAGACCGGGCCGCGCGCGTCGGTGTTTCGCATCGTAACCGCCGAGCACACGCTGCCCTACCAGGAATGGATCGCCGCGCAGCTCAACAATCATTTCCGCGCGCGCGGCTTCAAGGTGGATCAGGTCGAGGCTGGGCTGGCCTTTAACGCCTCGATCACCGAGGTGCTGGGGATTCTCACCGCCGTGTTGCTGGTGATGGCCGTGCTCACCGCGCTGGTGGGCAGTATCGGCCTGACCGGGACGATGAGTATGAACGTGCTGGAACGCACCCGCGAGATCGGCGTGATGCGCGCGGTGGGGGCGCACAACCAGATCGTCTCCGGGCTGGTCATCGTCGAGGGGATCATCATTGGTGCGCTCAGTTATCTGCTCGGCGCGATCCTCTCTTTTCCGATCACCTATTTATTGTCGAACGTGATCAGCATTGCCATTTTCAGTTCGCCGGCGCCGTGGGCCTTTACCGCGCAGGGCTTTTTGATCTGGTTGGGCGTGGTGGTGCTGCTCTCACTGGTAGCCAGCCTGCTGCCTGCGCGCAACGCCAGCCGGCTGACCATCCGCGAAGTGCTGGCGTACGAATAAGACGTACTGCGTATTGCGTATTCCGTCGCGGGCGGTGAACCCGGAACAAAACGGAATATGCAATGCGAAATAGCGAGGAATTTTTATGAAACGAATTTTACCAACGATTTTTTCTGTTTTATCGATCATCACGCTGATCGGCTGCTCGGCCAAGCCGGGCGGTTCGGCGGCCGGAGCGCAGGATGTGCCAGTGGTGAAAAAGACCAATGCTGGCACAGTGATCGCCGAGGGGGTGGTTGCACCGGCGCGGGCGGGATACCTGGCCTTCAAGCTGGG
>CAYRXM010000125.1:0-14976 GCA_964428175.1 uncultured Anaerolineae bacterium | reverse complement strand
CCCTTTTTACAACATCTCGTCTCTTTTTTCAACTATTTTTCGGATAGGTTCTTATCTCAACCGCACTGCTCCCGATCTACCTTGCACATACATCCTCACCCCAATCGAATGGCAGGCATTGTATACGCGCATTCACAAATCCGCACAGTTCCCGCCAACGCCGCCTACAGTTCGCCAGGCGGTGCGCTGGATCGCCCAACTCGGCGGCTTCTTGGGTCGCAAGTCAGATGGTGAGCCGGGGGTCACGGTTATCTGGCGGGGATGGCAGCGACTTCAGGATTTAGCTGACATCTGGGATGTGGTTGTCAATGAACGTTCCCAACTTGTGGGTAATAGATAGCTCCTAGGCGATTACCATCTGAGTGCGGGGAGTCCTGCCATCGACGCTGGCACGAGTGATGGCGCCCCGACAAGCGATCTCGAATGCCGTGGAAGAGTCGACGATCCGGCGACCCCCAACACGGGAACGGGCCTATTCACCTTTTACGATATGGGCGCATTTGAGTTCAACGG
The DNA here is from genome assembly GCA_964428175.1 of uncultured Anaerolineae bacterium. Classification (GTDB taxonomy): domain Bacteria; phylum Chloroflexota; class Anaerolineae; order JAFGEY01; family JAFGEY01; genus CAYRXM01. The sequence goes on along the minus strand of CAYRXM010000125.1, from coordinate 14,463 downwards.
CCTGCTCCCCCTGTGCGCACTGACTGTACCTGACGACTAGGTACCCCGTCGACGGGACCTCGTCGAGGCGTTGGGCACGGGTCACTGCAATGGCCTGGTCCGTTGTGCAAGTCAAGGTGTCAGGTAAACGCACAATGAGCGACGGATCTGACAGAGACCTAGACTTCATCTGTGCGTGGATCACCTTGTTTGAGCGACAAGGTAATCAGTGGACAAGGTTGGCAGAGGTTTCAAGTAGGAGAGAGAGCGCAATCGTAGAAAAAAGACATTTCACATTGATCAGGTGTATTCGTCATGATTGATTATCTGATTCATTTCTACAAAAATGGCACAGAACCATTCCAAAGCTTGTCGGCCCTGCCGGATAGCGACGCGATACAGATCATGCAAGACTTGTACGTTAAAGGAGCCGTTTTCTGGCAAAGATTCCAGGAGCCCAAGCAGTATCTGCAGGCGCGTCGACAAATCGAGCAATGGCTGTTTGAAGCATTCATCGCCAAAGGCGGTGCCCCTCAACAGTCCTATCCCATTTATATGATACTGGGAAGGTCCAGGTGGTTGCTAACCGCCGCCGATGCAGCTACGCTTGCCACTACCGCGGAAATCCAGGTGCCTCTTGCCCTGTTTCAAGAATGTGATATCAGTTTTACTTACCCGGACAGCATGGTTTCCTTTATGGTAGCCGGGCAAAAGGACGCCGAATACTATCTTGCCGACTATCACGGGAAGCTTTTTACGCTGTCCGAAATTCTTTCCATTGTCGAGTCAAATGGACTGCCTGGGGAAAAATGGGGGACGAACCTGCCCGGCCATCTGGCCAATTACATCGAGGCGCAGGTGTGGAACCGGAAGCTACTTTTGGAATACTTGAGACAACTGTCTGTAGGATCGACGAAGCAAAACTGGCGCTAGAAAAAAACTCGTTCTCGAGAACGCACCGGATATCTTGGCTTCATCTTTGCATTGGGAGAAAAAATGCATTGCCGTTCAAGTCTAGTTTGTCCTATTTGCCGACCAATTCTTGCGATATGGTCACTTGTCGTCCTGACCATTTCCGCAAGTGGCTGCAAAGCGCCAAACCGAACTTCGTCATCACTATTCCCAAGCTGGAATTTAGCCTTCATAGTCCTGTCTCACAAAAAGCGCAAGGTGGCTAGAACGGCTATTTTGAAGGAGGCGTTGTGCAAACACTTGAGCTTGTCAAATGGTTGCTAGATGAAGGTGGACCTGTGATCCGATACCGCACCATGCTTGAGCTGGCAGGCGATGGCGCTGATTCCGACAACGAAATGTTATCAAGTGTTGTGCTTCAGACTGAGAAGACTCGATGGCTATTGGAACTCATGGATGCCTTTGGGCCGATAACTCATGTTGACATCCGTGTGTTGAATGCCCTGCATGGGATGAAGCCGACCTGTCTCGAGAATATCATTCCTCGGCTCCTCGAACGCGGACTGCGGGCGGGGGTAGAGGTTTTTGATGACAAGATGGAACGTTTCCGGCAGTATGTGGATAATCCCCTGGTAAACCGGGCGATGGAAGGTTCTCATTCTCCGACGGTCGAAACTGGAAGAGCCGCATTTATTGCTACCGTGCTGGCTTCGAACTTTATGCGAGGCGGGTATGACTGTGAAGAGATTATCCGTTTTGTCCAACGCCGGATTGAACGATTGTCGCGGCTGGCTGCGGAAAGGGACTATGCCATTCACTTGAGCGAGGCAGAATTAGCCAATCTTCCGGCAAAATGGAAAGGGAAACTCATTATACGTCCAGAGTTGGATCCAACGAGTGGGAATAAGCCCTTGCCGTTGATTCACGATCTGTATGCCCTCGCTTATATGCCCGCCAAACATCTGACCGATCAAAGCCGGCGGCAGATCGATGATATCGTGGCTTATGTTATCGATGAACGTTACCGGGCTTTTCCTCCAGGTTATGGCTACCTCTGGTCGGAGGCCAACCGACAGACCTGCTATGCCTGCGGCTGGAATCTTGATCTGCCCAATCTGGACAGCGACAATCCCTACGAGCAGCGCAAAATTGTCCAGCGGCTGGAATTACTGGCCCATTTCCAAACCGCGCGTGGGTCGACCTGGTTTCAGAAGGGGTTGCAATTACTTGAAACCTACCGGACAGAGCGAGGCACTTATCGTTTTCCGTCCACCTATCTGTCGGAAGGAAAAGCCGGGTACTATGTCGGCGGGGAGTTTATGGGGCTGGAAGATAGTCGACGGAATGCAAGGGTGTTGGAACTCGAGTCGACATTCAGAATGTTATTGCTCAAAAGGCTGGTTGCCTGATCGCTCAAGGATTGGTACCGCTCGTATATTTTTTGACGAGGTTCCAATGTCCAGACATGACAACGATCTTGCAAATGGCAGACAAGATTCTCGGGCAGAGTTCCGCCTCGAGTGCGCTGCAAGATATAGCGCGGTTCAGCCAGGAATTCGAGGCAAGTACCCGCAAGCCGTCGAGACCTTGACCAAAGACCAGGATGTGTTGTTAACGTTCTTTGACTTTCCGGCGCAACACTGGATTCACTTGCGCACCACCAACCCGATCGAGTCGTCCTTTGGTGGGATATCTGGTTCACCAAGAAAGAGCAAGAGACCAAGCCGGTTCAAGAGTCTCAAAAAAAGGTGGATAAAGGCAAGAAAAAGCCCTGTTTCATAACCACCGCTTGTGTCGAGGCTCGAGGGCTTGCGGATGATTGCGCAGAACTGACTGCCTTGAGGCAGTTCAGGGATGAGTATGCGCGGCCTGCCGGCAGGCGAGGATTTGATCGCCTTGTATTACGAGATCGCACCTCAAATCCTGGTTGCCATTCGCGCTCAGGAAAATGCGCACGATGTATTGAATCACCTCTATTCAGTCATTCAGCTGTCTGGCCCTCTTTTCCGGATAAAATAGCTTCGTTCTACGAGAGTACCCCCTCCAACAAGGATTTGTCGCTATGATACGCGAACTAGACACCGTTGACATGTCCCGTCCTCTGTGTTATTCTTGATCGCATAGATAACCACAAAACACAACATTTGCTGCTGTTGTCTGCCCCGACCGGACCGTTGCTATGTGCTTGCCGGTGGTTTGCCATTGAAAAGCCACTTGTGACAAGATGGGCGGTTACAAAATGCCCGAAAGGAAAGGTGATAAAATGAGCATTCTACAAACACACAGCCTCCAAAAACAATACGTGATGGGACAAGTGACCGTGAATGCCTTGCGCGGCGTCGATTTTGTCGTACAGCCGGGCGAGTTCGTCGCCGTGATGGGGCCGTCGGGGTCTGGCAAGTCCACGCTCTTGCATCTGCTCGGTGGGCTGGATGCGCCCAGCGATGGCGAGGTGACGCTCGGCGGGCGCCGCCTGGCGCATATGAGCGACGACGAGGTGACGATCATCCGCCGGCGGCAGGTGGGCTTCATCTTCCAGTTCTTCAACCTGCTGCCCACGCTCAGCGCGGCGGAGAACGTGGCGCTGCCGCTGCTCATTGACGGCAAACGCATCGAGGACTATGCCGACCGTATCGGCGGGCTGTTGGCGCTGGTGGGGTTGGAGGATCGCGCCGGGCACCGTCCCGACCAGCTTTCCGGCGGACAGCAGCAGCGGGCGGCGATTGCGCGCGCGCTGGTCACAGAGCCGGCTATCGTCCTCGCCGACGAGCCGACCGGCAACCTCGATCGCAAGTCGGGCCGCGAAGTGCTCGACCTGCTGCGCCGCGCCTGTGATGAAAAGCAGCAGACCATCGTGATGGTCACGCACGACCCGTTCGCCGCCGCCTACGCCGACCGGGTGGTCTTTTTGCGCGATGGCAACATCGTGCGTGAATGGCGTCCCGCCGATAGAGATAACGTGCAGGCGATTATTGACATCATGGCGGAGCTGGAGGGATGAACGCCAAAACATCAGGCGATGAACTGAACCGCACGTCAAACATCAAGCCATCGCGTTTCACGTTTGACGTATCCCGTAACGCGCTGTACATTCTAGCCTGGCGCAATCTTGGGCAGCACAAACTTCGCGCCATTCTCTCCGCCCTTGCCGTTGCCCTCGGTGCAGCGATGATTGTGGCCGCCGATGTGATCAGCGGGGCTATCCTGGATGTGTTCTCCTCTCCTGATTTGCACACCGTCGGCGCGGGGCTGTTCGGGCTGCTCAAACCGATACTGACATTCCTCGGCGGCGCGGTGGCAGCGGCGGCAGGCTTTCTCGTCTTTAACGCCTTTTTGATGGCAGTGACGCAGCGGCGGCGTGAGTTCGGCGCGCTGCGGGCGGTGGGGATGACGCGCCGGCAGGTCTTGCGCCTGGTGCTGTTCGAGGCGCTGTTGGTGGGCGGCGCGGGGACGTTGGCGGGATTGCTGACCGGACCGCTGCTTGGACAGGGGGCGCTGCGCGTGCTCAAGGCAGTCGGCGGGCCGATGTTCAGTGCATTTGGCGCTCAAACCGTCTCGCCGTGGGCGGTGCTTTTTGCGGCGGTCATTTCACTGGGCGTCGCGCTGCTGGCGGCATGGATACCGGCGTGGCAGGCGGCACGGGTTGCACCGCTAGAGGCGTTGCGAGAAGGCGAGCCGGCGAATCAGCGAGTCGGCAAGTCAGCAAAGCATTCACGTTTCACCGGCGAACGCACCCGTTCGCATCACGCTTTACGTACTGTCTTGGCCATCGTTCTGCTGATCGCCCTGGCCGCCTGGCTTACGCTCTCGCCGCCGGGCCGTTGGGTTCAGCCTCCCCTTGATCTTTTTCTCACCGGCGGCATCCTGGCGTTGTGGCTGCTGGGCTGGGCGCTGCTGCTGCCCGACCTCATCGGCGCAGCGGCGCGCGCGGCGCGTGGGCCGCTCACACGGTTGTGGGGCGCGACGGGGCGGCTGGTCGCCGACAACCTGGCGCGCGGACGACTGCGTGTTACGCTCACGGTGGCGACGCTGGCTCTGGGACTGCTGCTTATTGCCGGGATGTCGGGGTTCATCACGTTTGCGTTCGACGAGCTTTTCAGGCCGACGTTTCAACGCACGCTTGACCAGGAGATGTTTGTTGTCGCCACGTTTGATCCCGGCAAAGGCGTCGCCGGCTATGCCAACATAGAATCGTTGGCGCTCCCCGCCGGGCTGACAGAGGAACTGCGCGCCGCTCTGGGCAACCGTGCGCAAGCGACCAGTTGGCGTTTCACGCTGGTGCCGGAACTCGAATCTTTGTTCAAGGATTATTTTTCATTTGTCTTTTTCCCCCAAGAGGCATGGCAAAATCAGGCATGGGTCTTTCGTTTTACCTCGCCGGGAGCGAACGACGCGGAGAATTGGGAACAGGCTCGCCGCTGGTCGGATGAGTCGTCGTGCGTCGTGCTCATCGCGCCGCTGGTGGCGCACAACAATGCCGTCGCCGGCGCGGCGCTGGTGCCCGGCGATACGCTCACCGTTCACGCGCCCGGCGGGGAAGTGACGTGTCGCGTCGGCGGCATCGGCCAGCCCTACGTGAACTCGTCCATCATCATTGCCCACGACCTGACGCCGTTTGCCGTTGGCGAACCATTCGCCCTGGTCGTCGCGCCTGCTCCGGGCGTTGGCCGCGATGCGCTGCTGGCGGACGTACAGGTCGTGATGGGGCGTTACGACGCACTGCACATCTTTGACCTCAACGCTAACGCAGATATGATTCTTGAAGTGACGGCAACCCTCGACGACACCTTTAATGCCTTCCTGCTGCTGGCGATTGCGGCGGCGGCGTTGGGCGTGGTGAACACGACGATGATGAGCGTGACCGAGCGGGCGCAAGAGTTGGCGCTGCTGCGCTCGCTGGGCGCGACGCGGCGACAGGTGCAGGCGGTTGTCGTCGGCGAGGCGGCGCTGATGGGCGTTCTCGGCGGCGCGCTGGGGCTGATCGTCGGTGTGGGGATCGCCGCTATCCTGCCGCTGACCTATGGCGGCAACGGCTTTGGTCTGTCCGACCTCGACCTCTGGGGTGCGGCGGTCCATGCTGCCAAACCCGCCCTGCTCAACGGGTTGATCGGCTTGTTCGCCGCGCCGGTGATTTGCGTAGGGGCGGCATTCCTCGTAGTGCCTGGTTCGCATTCCGCATCCCGTACAGGCGCGCCACGCGCCATGCACTATGGAATACGCGGTACACAGTACGAAACACGTCTTGCCCTCCAAAATCTCCGCACCCACGCCGCCCGCACGCTCTTGAGCGCCCTGGCCGTCGCGCTCGGCGTGGCGATGCTGGTCGCTACAAGCGTCTTCCGCTCTGGCGTCGAGGCGGCGTGGACGGCAGGCGCGAACAAGTTCGCCTTTATCACCGAGATCAGCAATCTGACCTTCAGCGGCGTGGGGCTGATGCTGCTCGGCGCAGCGGGCTTTCTCATCTACAACGCTTTTGCCATGAGCGTGACCCAGCAGCAGCGGCAGATCGGGATGCTCCGCTCGGTGGGGATGACGCGCGCACAGGTGTTGCGGTTGGTGCTGGTTGAGGCGCTCGTCACCGGCGGGCTGGGAACGCTGCTGGGGGTGCTCGGCGGGCCGCTGGTGGGGAACGGCATCCTCAGCGCGATGGCCTACTTTGGCGTGGAGACGGGCCGGGGCAGCGTCGCGCCGGGCAGCATTGTTCTCGCCGTAGCAATGGGCCTGGGCGTTTCGCTGCTTTCGGCGCTCGCGCCGGCGCGCCGGGCGGCAAGGTTGTCGCCGTTGGAGGCGCTGCGGGAGGACGGATCAGCAAATCAGCGAATCGGCAAATCGTTTACGCATCACGTATCACGCCTGACGCCTGGCCTGGTCCTCCTCATTCCTCTATGGCTTTATCTCGCCATCGCGCCGCCCGGCACGTGGACCGGCTACCACCAGCCGTGGGACTATATCCTCTCAGCCATCTTGCTCTTTGTCTGGTGGATTGGGTGCGTGCTGATCACGCCGGCGCTGTTGGGCGTGGCCGTGCGCGGCGTGCGGGCCATGCTGCGACGGCTGTCTGGCGGGATGGGCCGGCTGTTGGGCGACAACCTGGGCCGCGCGCCGGAGCGATTGCATCTTACCGCGCTCACCTTTGCCGTGGCGTTGATGATGATGTCTTCGACCAGCGGCTTTGTCTCTTTCGGCAACGACGTGATGGTGGGCCGCATCGCCGCACAGGCGCTCCGCGAGCAGGCCTGGTACATCTATCCGTTCAACCGCGTGGAAGGGCTGGGGCAGCTTCAAGGCTTCCAGGCCGACGCGCCCGCGTTGGAACCAGCTATCGTGGCCCAAGTCGAGCAGTTGGCGGCGGGCCGGGCCAGCGTGGAGCCGTTTTACATGGTCGCTGTGCCCGAGATGTCGTCGCCTTTCCCCGGATTTCCTTCCCTGGTCACCCTCCACCCGGAGCAGTTGGCGCGCCCTGGACGTTTTCGCATGGTCGAGGGCGATTGGGATACGGCGCTGCCGCTGCTGCGCGAGGGCTGCGGCGTCCTCGTCTCCCCGGCGATTGCCGCGCGCTACGGCGCGGGCGTGGGCGAGCCCATCACGGTGACGGGACGCACCGGCCCGGTGACCTGCGCCGTCGCCGCGACGGGCGCGGGCGGCTTTGCGCCGATGTCGTTCATCGGCCCCGGCGGGTTTGACCTGTTCGTCGCACCGGGCAAATCGCCCGATTCGCTCCAGGTGCGCCCGCTGCCATCCTCAACCGATGCCGATATTGCCGCGCTGGATGCTGATCTGCGCGTATTATCGGCGCGTTACGGCCAGGATCGCGTCTTTGTCTCTCGCCCGGAAGACGAGCTAAAAGCCATCACCGGCACCAGCGATCAGTTGATGCAGATGATGAACGGCATCCTGCTTTTGGCCGTTGGCGCGGGCGCGTTGGGTAGCGTGAACACCACACTGGTGAGCATCCTGGAGCGGCAGCGTGAGCTGGCGCTGCTGCGCGCGCTCGGCGCGACGCGGCGGCAAATCACGGGACTAATCGTGAGCGAATCCGCCGTCACTGGGCTGTTGGGCGCGCTGTTGGGCTTGTTGGCCGGTTGGGGTACGATCGCCATCTACACGCTGACCTACGGCGGCGTCACCTTCGGGTTGGTGGATTTGCCGCTCTGGACGGCCGTCGCCGAAGTGACCTGGCCCGCCCTGCGCGGCGGCCTGCCGGGATTGGCGGCGGCGCCGGTGTTGGCCGCGTTGGCGGCGTTCTTTGTAGTCCATAGTCCGTATGCCATAGTCCGTAAAGATGGGTTGCGCACAGCGCAAGACGGATTACGGAATACGCAATACGCAATACGTCTGGGCCTGCGCGAACGGTTTGCCCTGGGCGCGGCGGCGCTGCTGCTGCTCTTGATGTTGAGCCTCGTTGCGGCGGTGGTGGGACATCAGGAACGGTACATGGACAACAGTGCGCGCCAGCTTACCGTGTTGATGGTGCAATCCCAGGCGCAACTATTGGAACTGGAACTGCCGGATGACGCGACGACGCTGGATTTGAGCGCGCTTGGCGGGCAGATGGATGCCGGGCAGCTTTTGGCCCTGCAATCGTTGCTGGCAGACGTGGGCGACATCGGGCTGACGGCGTATACCGTTGCCGACCGTGACAACGTCGTGCTGATGAGCCTCAACCCGCGCGAGATCGGCACGCTCGCGCCGCCGCTGGAGAATACCACGGGAGCCGCTGCCTGGTCGGAGCGCGAGGACGAGGTGTGGCGCATCCACGCGACCGCGCCCGTACACAATACTGCCGACGGCGTCATCGGCGCGGTGCAGATGACCTTCGACATGGCATGGGTACGCGATGCGCTGCGCGAGTTGCGCGGGACGCTGTGGGCCGTGGGCGGCGTCGTCAGCTTGTTGGCGCTGGGCCTCACGTGGCTTCTGGCGACGCCGCTGGCGCGCGCCACGCAGCAGTTGGCGACCCACGCAGCCGGCGTTGCACGCGGGGAATATGTTCCCTTTGGACGTTCAGCCAGCCGCTCTTTGTGGGGCTGGTTGACGTCGCGAACTTCGCTGCGCGCGCGCTTCGTCCTTGCGCTGGCACTCATCGTCCTGATGCTGGTGGGCAGCCTGGAGGTCATTACGCTGCCCATCCAGCGCCGCCATGTCGAAAAAACGTTGTTGGACGGCAGCACAGCGACGTTGGAGTGGCTAGGGGAGATGATGTCCGAAGCGCTGGGGCAGGAGGAACTCGCGCCCGGCGACTTGGGAACCGAGTTTTCACTAGATCAGATGCTCGATACAACGGGCACGCTGGACTGGGGAGCCTTGCAGTCGCTCAGTGGACAGAACCGCCCAGACGCACTGGCCTACATCGCATTGGTGGATGCGGATGGCCTGGTGCGCTTCTCCGACCAACAGGCACTCATCGGCGAAGAGGTAGGCATCTCGGCTGTGACCGAAACTACCGCGCGGCGCTGGCGCAATGAGGAGGTCTGGGTTATCGGCACCCCGTTGACGCGCGGGCGTGGCGGCGAACGGGTGGGCGCGCTCCAGATGGCGCTGCGCCGCGCTGAAGTGGAAACCTTCCTGGATGAAAGCCGGCTGTTCTTCCGGTTGGCGGGGTTGATTGCCGTGCTTGCCGGCGTGTTGCTGGCGCAGGTCGTGGGCGGGGCAGTCGCCGGGCCGGTGCAGACGTTGGCGGCGGGGACGCGGCGCATCGCGGTGGGCGACCTGGACGTGCATTTCGACGTACGAGGGCGGGACGAGGTGGCGCAGCTCGCGGCGGCCTACAACGCGATGGTCGCCGGGCTGCGCGAGCGGGAGTGGCTGCGTGATATGTTCGGGCGCTTTGTGAGCCAGGAGGTGGCCGAAGCCATCCGCACCGGGCAGGTTCGTCTGGAAGGTGAGAACCGCGTCGTCAGCGTGCTCTTTTGCGACATTCGCGGCTTCACCGCGCGCTCGGAGCGCTACACGCCGAGAGAAATCGTCACCCTGCTCAACGAGTATCTGCCGGTGGTAGTCAATGCGGCCCAGCATCACCAGGGCACGGTCAACAAATTCGGCGGCGACAGCACGCTGGTCATCTACGGCGCGCCGCGCCCGCTGCAAGAGAGCGCGTACCAGGCCGTGCTCACCGCGCTGGAGATGCGCGCCAACCTGGATCGGCTCAATGCTCAGCTTGCGGCGCGCGGCGAGGAGCCGATTCGGATCGGGGTGGGAATCAACACTGGCATAGCACTGGCCGGCGCGGTCGGCCCGACGGAACGGCAGGAATATACCGTGATCGGCGATACGGTCAATCTGGCGTCGCGCATCGAGGCGCTGAACAAAGAATACCCGGAGCACGGCATCCTCATCAGCGGGGCAACTTACGAGGCATTGGGCGATCGTCGCACCGAGTTTGTGTTCGTAGACCTGGGCGAAATCGGCATCCGGGGCAAATCGGGAGCAGTGCAGGTGTGGGCAGTGCAGGGGCAGGCCCAATAATCTTGTGTTCCAATGCTGACTCTAGTGAAAAAAGGGACACAGATGTTTCTTTCACGAGTTTGGCGCGATCAAGGTGGCGTGTCTGTGGTTTCTGGTGCGCTTTGAGAAGCAATAGCCCGGCTCGGTCAAGAACCAAGAGGGGTTGTGATTCCGGGCAAGGTGTGTATAATTAAAGTATCTGCCCTACAGGAAAAACTCCTGCCAGCAAAGAAAGAGGTGCCCTCAGTTCACTTGTATCATCAAGTGGTCAATGAAAAGGAGTATTGTGATGCAAAGGACAACTAGTTCTCGGTCGATGCTGGGTTTGCTGGGCTCTTGCGCCCTGGGCCTGATCCTGGCAGGCGGGCTGCTGTGGGCTTTGATCCCGCGCCCCATCACCCTGGCCCAAGCGGTCAATTCTGGTTTCACCATAGACCTCTTTCACCATCGCATCTGGGGTCAGGTCGGCGCCGGTGATGTGATCACTGTAGAGCGGCAAGGCGGCGGTTATGGCACAGCTCAAGCTGACGGCGCAGGCTTTTTCTGGACGCCGCTGTGGGACACCGCCGCCGGCAGCCCGGTTGCCATCCAGGCCGGCGACCTGATCAGTCTGTACGTCAATGGCACGTGGAATGCTGCGGTCACGGTGCACAACGTAACCGGGCAAGTGGACGTGCTGAACGATCAGGTAACAGGCAACATTGCCGGCGTGCCGTCCGGTACCCCGGTTACGGTAACGCTCCAACAATGGGGCAGCCCGGAAAACGAGCCGCACCCCGGCACACCACAAGCCACCACCACCACCGACGGTTCGGGCGATTTTGCGGTGACGTTTAACCCAATCGACCTGGCGCCCCACCAGTGGGTTGCAGTCGATTACCCAAGCGACGGCGGCCTCGTCCGCGCGCACCTTTTCCCACAACGCACCTTTATCGTTCATCCCACCTGGAACAGCGGCGATGGGTTTGCCCAACCCGGCCAGGTGGTCACCACCACCATCTATACCGGCACGGACACGCTGGCCTGGGAGCTGACCACGACGGCCAACCAGAACGGCCTGTATACGCTCCGCCCCGACGGGGTGCCGCTCGAGGCGATCTCGCTCGACCCCGGCGACCTGATCGAGGTCGACCTGGGCGGCGGCGTGGTGATCAGTACCGTCGTGGCCGGGCTGACCGCCGAGGTCGACACCGACACCGACGAGGTGAACGGCACGGCATCACCCGGAGCCACGGTGCGGGTCTCGATGTGGCAGTGGGACGACCAGGGCGAATATCGCTACTATCAGGTCATCGCCACCGCCGACGGCAGCGGCCAGTTCACCGCCGACTTGAGTCCGGTCGATGTGATCGCCTGGGATACCCTTCAGGCCGCCGTGGCCGACGCGGAAGGCGATGAGACGGTCGTCTCATTTGGCGCACCCTTTATCCAGGTCAGTCTGGATGGAGATTGGATCACCACCCGGGTGGACCAGGGCGGTGTGCCCATCACGGCCACGCTGAACACCGGCAGCCAGGTGTATACCTGGCATGGTCACTCCTACTATCCCTCCGGCTACGTCTGGGGCATTCAGTTTGACGGTGGCGATGGGCCAGTGGATATTGAACCCGGGCACATCATCACCGTCGAGTCGCCCACCTGGCAAGGTGAAATGACGGCGGCGGACATCGAATTCGAATTCGATGTCGACAACGATCAGATTTCCGGCCAGATGCCCGCCGGTCACGCCGATGTCCGGGCCTGCCAGTGGGCCGACGATCGCTATCCCATCAATGGCTGCTCCATCCGGCGGATCACCGTCGCTTCGCCGTTTACGGTCGACTGGAGCGATTTCGATCTGCGTTGGAGCAGTTGGGTCGAGATCGATCACGTCGGCGATGGCCGCTTTGTCACCAGCATACGGCGCGATCTGCCCTATATAGAAGCTAATCTCACCGACGGCGGCGTGTGGGGAGCGGCCTGGGTGCCCGGCGAACAGGTGACCGGTGTTCTTTATGAAAGCGACGGCGTCACTGTCAAAGCCACTACCGGTCAGGATTCTAACGACGATCCACTTTATTTCTGGTTGGGCGACTGGAGCGGAGAGCGTTTCGCTCCCGGCGACTGGATCACCGTCACCGGCGAGTCGGGCTGGGAAGCCGGCGTGCAGGTGGTCGAGATGAGTGTCGACGGCGACGAAACCACCAATCTCGTGTGGGGCGACGCGCCGCCCGGGCTGCTCTATCTGCACTGGGACAATCAAGAGAATGATCAAGCGAACGAGTTTGTGCCCACCGATGGCAGCGGCAGCTATGCAATCGATTGGAGTGCGTGGGGCAAAGACCTGGAATGGGGTCACACATCGCGCACCTACCATCTGTCGCCGAGCGGCAATCAAGTATCATACCGGATCAACTGGCCGCAGATCATAGCCAACTTGGGCCCGGCCGCCGGGGCCAACAACCACGTTTGGGGCCAGGGCGCCGGGCTAAACGCTACCGTGCGCATCACCATCACCCATCCCGTCGACGGCGTCATCGGCACGGCCGAGATCACCGCCGATGGGTGGGGCAACTTTGACAGCCAGGACGCGCTGCCCCAAGACTGCGTGTCCCCCGGCAACCAGGTAGAGGTGGACTTTGGCAACGGCATCATCGACAGTATGACCGTGCTGACCCTCTCTGCCGAAGCCGATATCGAAACCGATGTCATCACCGTCACCGCGCCGGTTGGCGCCAACATCTGCGAGATCAACTTTGGTCACCATTCGGGCAGTGGCGGCGGGCTGCACGGCGAGGTCGGCGCCGGCGGGTATCTCACCTTTAACCTGATGACCGAACGCGGCTTTGACATCCTTCCCTTTACCTTCTTTAACGTCCATAGCTGCCAGCCGCCGCACAATCACAACACCCAGTATTCCTTCCGCACATCGGGGCTGCAAATCCTGGTGGATTACGCGGACAACTGGGTGAGCCTGGACACCGATCCTCATACGGATGTGACCATCAACGTGGCCGGCAAAGCGACAATGGATGCCCAGACGGACGAGAACGGGCACTTTGAAAGTCACTGGCGCAACGATCTGTGGGATCCCGAACAGCCTGACATTGAACCGGGTGACATTGTCACTGTCACCACCCCCACTCGCGCCGCCGAGGTCAACCCGGTGGGCCTCATCGAGGGCGATTCGGACGTTGACACGGACATCGTTGCCGGCACGCTGCACGCGTCGTGGTTTTCGTCCACCCCGTTGATGGTGCGCTGCGAAATTCACGAGGAAAACGGCCCGGCCATCGACGTGCCCGATGTGGACCCTGACGGTGGCGCGTTCGAATGCGATTTTGGCAGCATCGGCTGGGACATTACATCGGGCCAAAATGTGGCCGTCCACTATATCGAGCCGGACGGCGACCGCGTGCAGACGCACCTGCGACCGCCGGTGCTGCGCATGAATGTCAACTATGGACACGACTGGGTGGAAGGCAACTATGAGACCGGCCACACCGTCTGGATCACGGTGACTGCTGCCGATCAGGTCACGATCAAAGGCACGGCGGTGTTGACCACCGGCCAGGTGCCCTGGTGGGGCGGACAGACTGGCTTTTCCACCAGTTGGCAAGGCTGGCAGGGCGACGCGCCGGACATCGTTCCCGGCGACTGGGTCTATGGCCTGACCGACGAAGGACTGACCAGCACCGTCCAGGTTGGCACGATCGACGGCTGGTTGGATGTCGACGCGAATCTGATCACCGGCACCATCGATGCGACATGGATCGGCCAGGAGGTGCAGGTGGACTGTCATCCCTGGGGCGCGCCGGGCGGTGCGTCGGTCAAACAAGACTGGGTTTCGCCAAACGGCACAGATGTCTTTACCTGCTCCTGGGACGGCGAATGGGACATTGGTGGCGGCCAGGATGTGGGCGTATTCTACTATGAGCCGGACAACGACCAGGTGGGCAACGCCTTTCGCCATCTCGCGCCGCACGTACGCATCCGCAAGTCCATCAATGGCAGCCCCGGCGAAGGCGGCAATGTGGTGTTCCAGATCCAATATGAGAACAACGGCCAGGCCGCGGCCGCCGGCACCGTCATCACCGACACCATAGATCGGAAGAGCGTCGTGTAGGGAAAGAGTGTAGGATAGGGTGT
>CAYRXM010000124.1:0-15132 GCA_964428175.1 uncultured Anaerolineae bacterium | reverse complement strand
CGTTGCCAAATTCCAGTTATATCATTTTTAACGAGCGTTTCAGGGTAATGCTAGTCCTCGTGAATCCATTCATCGACCAGATGTTCGCGTTCCGCATCGGAAAGATCGTCCCAAGTGATACCGCGTTCGGCGCAAAGCAGGCGCATACGTCGACCTCCATAGTCCACCAGCGCATTCAATGCATCCAGTTCGGGCAACAATGCCTTGAGCACGCTCTGCTTGGCACCGGGAGAGAGCTGGCGCACCCACGCGATCACTTGTGACTCGGACACGGTCAGTGTCACCGTTTCCATTGATTTCCTCCTGACAAAGCTTTCTCATCGGTTGCCCCTATTATACCATAAAGCGCACCCCCTGCTCTACCAAAATTTGCCAAAACGTGCTATAATCTGCCCTATCTCAAACTCGGTGCGGTTTGCGCCGGGTTTGCTCGCTCATACTTCAGAGGAGGCTCAACAAACTATGGCAGACCTTTCAACCACCTATCTGGGACTGAAACTCAAAAATCCGATCATCGTTGGCAGTTCCGGGCTGACCAACTCGGTCGACAAGATTGTGGATTTGGAAGCGCAGGGCGCGGGCGCGGTGGTGCTCAAATCGCTCTTTGAAGAAGAGATCGCCCTCGAATTCGAGCAGGTGATGCGCGAGATCGTCGCCCGAGGCTATAACGCCGCCGAACACGAATATTTCGACCAGCAAATCCGCAGCGACCGGCTGGCGGCGCACACCGAATTCATCGCCGCGGCGAAAAAAGCGGTGGCCATCCCGGTGATCGCCAGCGTCAACTGCATGTACGCGCACGAGTGGGCCGCTTTTGCCCGCGAGCTGCAAGGGGCCGGCGCCGACGCGCTGGAACTCAACATGTTCTTTTTGCCGTCTGACCTCAATCGCAGCGGCGCGGAACACGAGCAGCTCTATTTCGACCTGATCAAAAAGGTCAAGGCCCAGGTCAGCATCCCGGTTGCGCTCAAGATCGGCCCGTATTTCTCCAACCTGGCCCTGACGATCCGCCAGTTGTCCGAGACCGGCATCGACGGGCTGGTGCTGTTCAATCGCTTTTACACCCCCGATTTCGACATCGACCGTTTTGAGGTCGTATCGCGCAACGTGCTCAGCACCCCGGCCGAGCTGGGGCAGTCGCTGCGCTGGGTGGCGATGATGGCCGGGCGCGTCGGCTGCGACCTGTGCGCCTCCACCGGCGTCCACGACGGCGCGGCAGCGATCAAGCTGCTGCTGGCCGGGGCCAAGGCCGTGCAGGTGGTCTCGACGCTGTATCAAAACGGCACACCGCACATCGGCGCGATGCTGGGCGAACTCGACGCCTGGATGACCCGCAACGGCTTTTTCGGACTGGAGCAGTTCATCGGCAAGATGAGCCAGGCCGAGAGCACCAACCCCGCCGCCTTTGAACGCACCCAGTTTATGAAATACGCCGGCGGTCAATAGCCGCTATCCCGGCAAACCAGGCGGGCTTGCGCTCAAGCGCAAGCCCGCTTTTTTTTGCCCACCACACTTTTTTCCACTTGACAACACGCTCATCAAGGCGTATAATAGATATACCCCCCCCAGGGGGGAGGGGTAAGTTGAACTGCAAACTCGGCCAGAATGTGCCCCCAGAACGGCTATGTGAAAGAGAAAACCCAATGTCCGAACACGACCACTCCCTGCACGGCACACACCACCAAGAGGCGCTCAAGCGACTCAAGACCACCGAGGGCCACCTGCGTGGCATCCAGCGCATGCTGGAAGCGGACGCCTACTGCATCGACATCATCCGCCAGATTCAGGCGGTGCAGGCCGCATTGAACAAGATCAGCGTCCAAATCCTCCAGGAACACCTCAACTCGTGCGTGATCACTGCCGTGCAGGGCGAAGATGCGCAGGAACGCGAGCGCGTACTGCAAGAAATCAGTGATGTGTTCGAGGCGGCGACCAAAGTGTGATGAGGGGGAAATGAATAAGAAAGAAAATGGAGGTAAACCGATGAAAACTGTGACCTATACGATCCCGAATATTTCGTGCCAGCACTGCGTGCATACGATCAAAACTGAATTGAGCGATCTGGCCGGCGTGCAGTCCGTCGAGGCAGATGCGCAGAGCAAGCAGGCGACGATCACCTTTGACGCGCCGGCGACCGAAGCGCAGATCAAGGCCCTGCTGGCCGAGATCAATTACCCAGCGGCCTGACGCAATACACACAATGACTCCCCTGAAAGAACTCGCGCAAAGGCGCCTCCAACCAATGGTTGGCGTCGCCAAGTTTTGGTATAAATACAGAACTCAAAGACTATTTTAACAATCTTTGCGTCTTTGCGACTTGGCATGAGAGACTTTTTTCAGGAGACTCACACAATGGATTTTGACCATGTCTGAAACCAAACACCTGACTCTTCCTATTACTGGCATGACCTGCGCCAACTGCGTGGCGACGGTCGAACGCAACCTGAAAAAGCAACCCGGCGTGCAAGACGCGGTGGTCAACCTCTCTTCGGAGCGGGCCACGGTCACATTCGATCCGGCGCTGGTGGATATGGCCGCGCTGACCGCGCGCATCGAGCGCGCCGGCTATGGGGTCGCCGCCGGTGAGGCCGAGTTGAGCCTCAAGCGGCTAGCCGACGACAACGACGCGCGGCGGCTCCAAAAGGCGCTGCGCCAACTGGAAGGCGTGCTCGACGCCCAAGTCTCGCTGGGCACCGAAAAAGCCCGCGTGCGCTATGTGCCGACCGTGTTGAGCCAGGCCGAAATCCGCCGGGCCATGCTGCGGGCCGGCTTTGAGGCGCTGCAACCGGTCGGCGAGGCCGAAGACGCCGAGGCCCGGGCGCGGGCGGCCGAGATCAACGCCCAAAAGCGCATGCTCGTCATCGGCTTGATTTTTACCGCACCGCTGTTCCTGTTCTCGATGGCCCACGACCTGGGCCTGCTGGGCATGTGGGCGCACGCCCCCTGGACAAACTGGCTGATGCTGGCCCTGGCCACGCCGGTGCAGTTTTACGTCGGCGCCCAATATTACCTGGGCGCATACAAAGCCCTGCGCAACAGGGCGGCCAACATGGACGTGCTGATCGCGCTCGGCGCCACGGCAGCCTATCTCTATTCGCTGCCCATCGTCTGGGGCTGGCTAGACGGGCACGTCTACCTGGAGACGTCGGCGGTGATCATCACCCTGGTGCGGCTGGGCAAGCTGCTGGAAGCGCGGGCCAAGGGCGGCGCATCCGAGGCGATCAAGAAATTGATGGGCCTGCGTCCCAAAACAGCCCAGGTGGTGCGCGATGGCGTCGAGATGCAGGTGCCGGCGGACGAGGTGCTGGTGGGCGACGTGGTCGTGGTGCGCCCCGGCGAGAAAATCCCGGTGGACGGCGTGGTGATCGAAGGCCGCTCGGCGGTGGACGAAGCCATGCTCACCGGCGAATCGCTGCCAGTAGAAAAAGGGCCGGGACAGCCGGTGGTCGGCGCGACGCTCAACAAACTGGGCCTGCTCAAATTCGAAGCGACCAGGGTGGGCAAAGAGACCGCGCTGGCGCAGATCATTCGCCTGGTGGAAGAGGCGCAAGGCAGCAAAGCGCCCATCCAGCAGTTGGCCGATCGGATTTCGGCGGTGTTTGTACCCATCGTGATCGGCATCGCCGCGCTGACCTTCCTGGGCTGGCTCCTGTTCGGGCCGCCGCTGCCGGCCGGCACCGATATATCCCCCTTTACCCGCGCCTTGATCAACATGGTCGCCGTGCTGGTGATCGCCTGCCCTTGCGCGATGGGCCTGGCTACGCCGACGGCGGTGATGGTCGGCACAGGCAAGGGGGCCGGGCTGGGCATCCTGCTCAAGAGCGGCGAAGCGCTCGAGCGCGCCGGGCGCATCAGCACCGTCGTCCTGGACAAGACCGGCACCCTTACCAAAGGCCAACCGGCGGTGACGGATATCATCACAGAACATGGCGCACGGATCACAGAAGATGAATTATTGCGCCTGGCAGCCTCGGTCGAAAAAGGCTCCGAGCATCCGCTGGGCGAGGCGATCTGGGCCGAGGCGACCAGGCGCGGGCTGGCGTTGGCCGAACCTTCGGGATTCCGGGCTGAGGCCGGGCACGGCGTCTCGGCCGAGGTGGACGGGCGCGCGGTGGCCGTGGGCAATGTGCGTATGATGGCGGCGCGCGGCTATCGGTTGGACGGCCTGCTGGCCGAGGTGGAACGGCTGCAAACCGCGGCCAAAACGGCTATGCTGGTGGCGGTCGACGGGCAGGCGTGCGGTGTGATCGCCGTCGCCGACACGCTCAAAGACGGCGCCCCGGAGGCCGTCGCCGAACTGCACCGCATGGGGCTGCGCGTGGCCATGATCACCGGCGACAACCATAAAACGGCGCAGGCAATCGCCAAACAGGTGGGCATCGACGATGTGCTGGCCCAAGTGCTGCCCGGCGACAAGGCCGCCGAGGTCAAGAAACTGCAATCGGCCGGGCAGGTGGTGGCAATGGTGGGCGACGGCATCAACGACGCGCCGGCGCTGGCTCAGGCCGACGTGGGCATTGCCATCGGCACCGGCACTGACGTGGCTATGGCTGCCGCGCCGATCACGCTGATGTCCGGCGATTTGCGCGGTATGGCGCGGGCGGTCGCGCTTTCGCGCAAGACGCTGCGCACGATCAGGCAAAACCTGTTCTGGGCTTTCTTTTACAACGTCATCTTGATTCCGGCCGCGGCGCTGGGCCTGCTCAACCCCATGCTCGCCGCCGGCGCGATGGCCTTTAGCAGCGTGTTTGTCGTCACTAACAGCCTGCGGTTGAAAAAAGCAAACATCGAGTAGAGGCAACGAGGAGAAACAATGCCGAATCATCGACGTTGGACGATCATTATCACTCTGACCGTGCTGGCCTTTCTCGTTCTGGGCGCGCTGCCCTCGGCGACGGCCCGCGCACAAGCGCCGGAACCCGGTACGGTGTACATTTATCTTTTCGAAGGCGATGGCTGCCCGCGCTGCGCAGAAGAAAAGATCTTTCTGGCCGACCTGTCCCGTCGCTACCCACAGATCGAAGTAAACGATTTTGAAGTCTGGTACAATCGCAGGAACCTCGACTTGCTGAACAAGATGGCCGCCGCCTTTGGCTTTCAGGCCAACAGCGTGCCGATCACCTTTATCGGCGACCGCTACTGGATTGGGTACAGCCAGGACATCGGTGCAGGAATCGAGGCCTATGTCGCCGACTGTGTTGAAAACGGCTGCCCGGACGCCGGGGCCGGCATCATACCGGGGCGCGAGCAGAGCAGCGAGGCCAAGATCGCTCAAGCGATGCAAAGCGGCGTCATCACCATCCCGCTGATCGGCGAGGTGAACCTCAAAAACCAGTCGCTCATCCTGAGCACGGCCATCATTGCTTTTGTGGACGGGTTCAACCCCTGCTCGCTGTGGGTGCTCTCGATCCTCCTGGCGATCACCCTGAACGCCGGTTCGCGCCCCAAGACGCTGATCATCGGCCTGATTTTCCTGACCGTGACCTCGCTGGTCTATGTGCTGTTCATCGCCGGACTCTTTACCGTCCTCAGCTTGATGAGCTTTGTGGGCTGGGTGCAAGCGGTGGTGGCCTTGTTGGCGCTGTTTTTCGCTGCGGTGAATATCAAGGATTATTTCTGGTATAAAGAGGGGCTTTCGTTTACCATCGCCGACGACAAAAAGCCGGGTATTTACAAAAGCATCCGCAGGACGATGACCGCCGGCAGTTCGTTTTGGGGGCTGGTCGGGGCAACGGTGGCCATGTCGGCGGGGGTTTCGCTGGTCGAATTTTCCTGCACGGCGGGATTCCCCGTGTTGTGGACCAACCTGCTGACCGCCCAGCAAGTCACGCCGCTGACCTTTGCGCTGCTGCTTTTGTTGTACATGATCATCTATCAAATCGACGAGTTTGCCATTTTCCTGGCCGCTGTGCTCACGCTGCGGGCCAGCAAGCTGGAAGAAAAGCACGGGCGCATTCTGAAACTCGTCGGCGGCACATTGATGTTCAGCCTGGCGCTGGTGATGCTGATCAAGCCGTCGTTGATGAACAACCTGGGCAGTTCGCTGTTGATCTTTGCGGCGGCCTTTGGCCTGACCCTGTTGACCTTGCTGGTGCATCGCAAAATCCTGCCCCGGTTCGGCATCTATATCGGCAGCGAAAACTTGTTTCCCAGAAAAAGGCGGCGACAAAGAAAGGCGCGCCGGCCAGGATAATCATGCCGCCTCGCTCGCTGCGGCAGGGGTGATTTGACATCGCGGTCAGATCGGGTATAATATATGCATTGCGGTATATATATTTTAAGGAGTGTCATGCCTGATTTTGTTGAATGCACGCGGTTGTTTCACCTGCTCTCGCTGGAAACCCGCCTGCGCATCCTGGACGAACTGCGCTACGGCGATGCGTGCGTCTGTCACTTGCAGCACCGGCTCAAAAAATCGCAGGCTTATGTGTCACAGCAACTGCGCGTGCTCAAGGATGCCGGTATCGTCGATACAGACCGCGATGGGGTGAACATCTTTTACCGGCTGGTCGATCCTTTGGCCCGCCGGCTGCTTGATGTGGCCTTGGGACCGATCGACGCCCAGCGTCCCATTGACGCCAGCTGTCCCTGCCCGCGCTGCGCCGGCGGCACATGCACGCCGACCACATAATTGGCTTTGCTGAAAAAAGGTCGAGTGTTCGCCAAACTGCTTGCCGGAGCGTTGATCTTGTGTTATCAAGCGCCTTTAGCAAAGCTCCAAGATATTTCAAACTCGACGAGTTTGATGTGTTGAAAGTTTGAGCCTGTTCATCGCTCTTGGCCTTTTTCAGGGGAGTCATAATTGGTTTTTGAATCCGGCCTTGCCCGTGCAAGGCTTTCTTTTGGACGGTATATATTCATATCAATATATATATATTGAATCGCATTCGCAGGAGGCTACTTTGGACATCTTGGTGTACGTTGTCAATTTGCTGCAAACCGGACTGGGCAGCCTGGCCGCTTATCTGGCTGCGCACGTTCTCCTTTGTCTGCTGCCGGCGTTTTTCATCGCCGGGGCGTTGAGCGCGTTGATCCCCAAAGAGGCGATCACCAAATACCTGGGCCGCGATGCACCCAAGTGGATTTCATATCCGGCCTCGGCGCTGGGCGGCTTTGTGCTGGCCGTCTGCTCGTGTACGATCATGCCGCTCTTTGCCAGCATCTACAAAAAGGGCGCTGGCCTCGGCCCGGCGATCACCTTTTTGTTCGTCGGCCCGGCGGTCAACATCCTGGCCATCTCGTTCACCGGCGTGCAGATCGGTATGGACATTGCCCTGGCGCGGATCATCCTCTCGATTGTCTTTGGCATCGGCATCGGTTTGTTGATGGCGCTCATCTTTCGCCAGGACGACGAGGCGCACAGCAATGCGGCCAACGGGGCGCAGGCTTTTGCCGCGAATGCGGCGCATTCAAAGGTCCCCGCGACCACCTGGGTCTTTTTCGTCTTGCTGCTCGGCGTGCTGATCGCCGGGACGCTGCAAGTGGGCCTGCTGACGAACAGCTATGCCACTTTGAACCTGCCCGGCGCGTGGGCCGATTCTTTCCAGCGTTGGCTGGATGGCGTGGTGCCGCCGAACGATGCACTGGGCATCGAGGGGGTGAGCGTACACGGCGTACTGCTGATCGGACTGCTGTTCGCCATCGGTGTGACGGCCTGGTTCGGGTTGAACAAGGTCGATGAGGGGTTCAACACCTGGACCTGGGTGGCGCTGGGGCTGGTTACGCTGACCCTGCTGGTGGCTTCGTTCAAGGTGACGGCCACGGAGGGCGGGTTGAGCGTGGGCATCACCGGCAAGCTGATCGCCGAAATGGTGCTGATTGGTGCGGTGTGGTGGATGGCGTTCAAATTCTTTGACACCTGGACGATGCAGGAATGGCTGTGGGAGATGTGGCGGTTCGTCAAGCAGATCATCCCGCTGCTGCTGGTGGGTGTGTTTCTGGCTGGTATGGCGCGGGCGATCATCCCCACGACCTGGATTCGGGCCATCGCCGGGCGCAACACCTGGTGGGCCAACCTGGTGGGGGTGCTCTTTGGCGTGTTTATGTACTTTCCGACGCTGGTCGAGGTGCCGATTGCCCAGACCTTCCTTTCGTTGGGTATGCATCGCGGCCCGCTGCTGGCCTACCTCTTGGCCGATCCAGAGTTGAGCCTGCAATCGATCCTGATCACCAGCTCGGTGATCGGCAAGGGCAAGACGGCGGTGTACGTGATCCTGGTGACTATTTTCAGCACGCTGTCGGGCCTGCTCTTTGGCGCGTGGGTGAACGGGGCCAATGCCTGGCTGATCGTCGGCGGCACAGCGGCGGGCATCGCTGCGATTGGGGCGGCCGCTATGCTTTTGAGCGGCTTGAACAAGCCGCGTAAAATCTAGACAGAGGAGAAAATAACATGATCGTCAAAGTTTTGGGCATGGGCTGCCCCAAGTGCAAACGGTTGGAACAGTTGGCCAAAGAAGCGGCCGAGGAATTGGGC
This sequence comes from uncultured Anaerolineae bacterium, assembly GCA_964428175.1. Classification (GTDB taxonomy): domain Bacteria; phylum Chloroflexota; class Anaerolineae; order JAFGEY01; family JAFGEY01; genus CAYRXM01. The sequence goes on along the minus strand of CAYRXM010000124.1, from coordinate 6,659 downwards.
GTCGAAGCGACGTTTGTCAAGGTGGACACGCTGGATGGGATTTTGGCCTACGGCGTGGCTTCGACTCCGGCATTGGTGATCGATGAAGCAATCCAAGTCTCTGGGCGGCTGCCATCCAAAGACGAGATCAAGGGTTGGATGCAGGCGGCATAATTCAAGGAGGCGATGATGATTCAGATCAAGGTTTTCGGCACCATGCCGGCTTGTGCGAACTGCAAGCGCGCTGAAGATCAAGCACACAAGGCGGCGGCGCAGTTCCCCGGCCAGGTCGAGGTGATCAAGCTCGACGCGCTGGGGTCAGAGGCGGAAGCGTATGGGATCATGTCCACGCCGCTGGTGGTAGTAGACGACGCGGTGGTTGGACGCGGCAAGGTCGTCTCGTCACAGCAACTGGTTCAACTCATCAAAGGTAAACTGGGAGGGTAAAAGAATGGTCAAACTGGAGGTATTCAGCGGCGATCCGCCATGCCCTGGCTGTGTGGCGCTGGTCGAGCTGGCGCAAAAGGTCGCGGCCAAATATGCAGGCGAACTGGAACTGACCGTGCTCAAGGGCGCCGAAGCGATGGAGAAATTCGAGCAGTACAGGCTCTTTTGCGTGCCGGCGGCGGTGATCAATGGCAGCATCCGCATTGAGGGCATGTGCCCCAGCGAGGCGACGCTCAACAATGCGCTCAGGGAGGGTGGGCTGTGTCTAAAATAAAGATCGAAGCGTTTGTGTCGGTGCCGCCCTGCTCCGGCGGGGTGGCGGTCAAGCGGCTGCTCAAGCAGATCGAGGCTGAATACGGCGAACAGATCGAGATCGCCTTTCACACCGGGCCGGGCGATCCGGCCTGGGACGAGTATGCCATCACCAACGCGCCCGCACTGGTGGTCGGCGATTTGGTCAAGTTTGTCGGGCTGGCGCCGAGCAAGGAGAGTCTGGTCGGCGCACTGCGCGAGGCAGGGTTGGAATAGGTGCGCGCACACATTGAAACGGACTGGCTGCGACAAACCATCCATCGCTGGGAAGGGACGATCACGATCCAGAACCAGGTTGTGTTTGAGACCTGATGAGGCGCACCCTATCAAGGCCCGGCGGGCCTGTCAGGGAAACCGGACCAGGACGATGCCTTGAATCGTCCTGAAGCGTTCGTCCAATTTCAAACCGACGGCGCGGTTATTTACCTGGCGTGCGAATTGGCCCAAGCCCTGCCGTCAGATGGCCGCCTGCGCGTGCGTTTTCCCGGCTATGGCGACGCCTGGCTGCGTTTTGAGAGCGCGGCCGGGTTCATTGCATGTTGATTTTCGCTGTGGAGGCCCATGACCAAAAAACGCACTCGTAAACCAAAACCGACCTTCCAACTGGCCATCTTGATCGGCGTCGCGCTGGTGGTTGGACTGATCTTGATCTTGAAAGCCCAACAATCATCGACCAAAGCGGCGGTGCAGGTTTTGCCGACCACCAGCGGGGCGGGTACGGCAGCGGTGCAGGTGGTCGCGCCCACGCACGATGCGGCGCAGCCCACCCCAACGCCGGCATCCAACCCTGCGCAGCCCGACGCGCCCACGGTCGCTCCGCCTATGATCGATCTGACCGGCCTGTCGCCGGAAGAACAGGTCGATCACCTGCTGGCCGCCGGGCAGCCGATTTTCGCCTTTTTCCACTCCAACACCTGCCAGCAGTGCATCGATATGACCGTGATTGTCAACCAGGTCCATCCCGATTTCAACGGGCGGGTCTACCTGGTGGACGTGAACGTCTATGATCAGCAGAACCAGAACCTGCTGCGGCGGGCCGGCCTGCGGGTCATCCCGACGTTGATTTTCATCGACCGCAATGGCGAGGCGTGGGGCTATACGGGGGTGATGCCCGCCGACGATCTCCGCGAGCAGTTGCAGACGTTGGCGGAGGAAGGGTAACGATGCCCGTCGACACGGCGGTTCTGCAGAGCGGCTCCCTCTGGGCATACGTGCTCGTTTTCCTGGGCGGCGTGGTGACCAGCATCGGGCCGTGCAACGTGGCCATGATCCCGCTGGTGATCGGTTTTGTGGGCGGATCGGAACACCGGTCACGCAGCCGTTCGTTCCTGCTCTCGCTGACCTTTGCCACCGGTCTGGCGCTGACCTTTGTAGCCTTGGGCATTATCGCCTCACTGGTCGGCGGGCTGTTCGGCGGCACGTCACGAGTGTGGTATTACATAGTGGCGGCGATCTGCCTGGTCATCGGCCTGCACATGTTGGGCGCGATCCGCCTGCCGGAAGCAGGATGGATGGCCCGGCTGCGCGAACGGGTGCGTTTGCGCGGCGTGCCCGGCGCGCTGGCGCTGGGGCTGGTCTCGGGGCTGGTGGCTTCGCAGTGCGCCACGCCGGTGCTGGCGGCGATCCTGACCTACGTGATGGCCCAACAGGGCGGGCTGGCCTACGGCGCGGCGCTGCTGTTTGTGTATGCGCTGGGGCGCGGCGTGCCCATCGTGCTGGCCGGCACGTTCGCCGGCGTGGTCAAGCAGCTTCAGGCGTTGGGCCGCTGGATGCCGATCGTCGAAAAAGCCAGCGGCGTGGTTGTTTTGGGCGTGGGATTTTACCTGATATGGATCGCCTAAATCGCCTGCGCAAGCGGCTGTCCGGCTCGGCCGCCAGACTGTGGCTGGCCCTGCTCGCTTTTATGGGCATGGGCATGCTACCCTGCCCGGAGTGCGGCACGCCGATGATCCTGCACATCTGGCCGCTGGCCGGCGTGGTGGCCATGATACAGATGCTGCGGCGGCACTATCAGCGGCGGCATACGGCGCAGCGCCAGGACGGCCAGCCCGATTCTCAGTGATTCGATATGTATAGATACGTCTTGCTTGTTTCGTTTTGTCTCTTGATCGCACTTGGGGGCTGCATGGAGCAACCACAAGACCAATCCACAAAACAGCCCATCCCGGACCCCGCCACACCCACAGCGACTGCTGCGGTGATGGCGTCAACGTCCACTGTGTCTGCGCCAACGCCGACGGCGACGGCAAATCCATATATGGGCCGCGACGGTTACGCACACCTGAGGCCGGCGCAGTTGGCCGAAATGCTGCACGACAAGGATTTTTTGCTGATCAACACACACACACCATACGGCGTGGAAATCGCCCAGACCGACGCGCACATTCCCCTCGACGATGAGGACCAGTGGTTGAGCCACTATCCGGCCGACAAGGCGGCCAAGATCGTGCTTTACTGCCGCAGCGGGCGCTGGTCGACGGTGGCGGCCAAAGCCCTGGTCGAAGCAGGTTACACCAACATCTGGCACCTGGATGGCGGCATGGCGGCCTGGAACGCCGCCCGGCTGCCGCTGCAAAAACAATAACGAGATTGAGAGGCGCCCCATGACCCACAATGCCTTGATCACTTCCAACTGGCTGCGCCAGTACATCCTGGAGCGCGGCGGCGCGCTGAATGTCACCACGCGGATGGTCATCGCCGGTTGATGAATGGCCTACAAAGGCCCGTCAGGTCTGACGGGGAAACCGGAACAGGCAGAGGATTTTGTTCATCTGCTGGATGTGGCGCGTCCCGAACAGCCGATCGACATTTACATCTCGCGCGAGATCTGGGACGCGCTCGCGCCGGACGCCGACAAGCTGCTGGTTTCCATCGAGGGCTATGGGCGATTTTGGATCAAAGTAGAGAAAGTGCAGGCATGAAATGAGCGCATCGAGTTCGCGTCAGATTCTCGTCGGCGGCCTGCCGGCCGGGATACATGGACTGGATGAGCTGTTCGAAGAATTGTATGGGCAAGGACGCAAGCCGGACGATCCAGGCCTGGGGCCGGAACTGGTCAATCGCGTCCGGGCGCACAACTACATCCCCAAGGGCGCGGTGAACGAGTATGCCGAGGCCCTGATCCGTGAGTACCGCCAGTATGCCGGCCTGCGCGAGCAGGGCGGACAGGTTCGGCGCATCGAGTATGGCACCTGGCGCGGGTATCCTCGCGAACAGATTCCCTGGTTTCCGACGATCGCGCTCGACCTGTGCGACGGGTGCGGCGCGTGCATCGAGTTCTGCTCGTTTGGCGTGTATCAGTCCGTGCCCGATGGCAAAGTGGTCGTTGCCGAACCTTTCCGGTGCCAGGTGGGCTGCAGTATGTGTGCCAACGCCTGCCCGCCGCGCGCCATCTCGTTCCCGCCGCGAACAATCCTGGATACCTATCGTCCCATCGGGTCATGAGCAGATGCCGGGCAAACACGTTACACCGTCATGGATGAGGAGAAAACCATTGAAGCACAAGACGACATTAATCACGATTTTGGCTCTGCTCTGTGGACTGGTGATGGCACCCACCGCAGCACAAGCGCAAGACGACCCCGTCGTGCGGGGTTACCTGTTCTACTCGGCCACCTGCCCTGACTGCCAGCGGGTGCGCGCAGAGGTTATCCCCTCGCTGTACCAGGAATTCGGCACGCGGCTCCAGATCATAGCTATCGAGATCGGCGATCCGGACAATTACGAGTGGTGGCTGGCCTGTGAAAAGGCCTATGGCGTTTCCGAAACCGAGGCCGACGTGCCCGAGTTGTTCATCGGCGATCAGGCCTTGATCGGCGCGGAGGGTATCGAGGCCGGGGCACGAGAGCTGATTCAAACCTACATTGCTCAAGGCGGTGTGGACTATCCCGACACGCCCCGCCCAGGCGGGCCGCTCCAGCCGACGGTGCGCTTTATGTACTTCTACAGCCCAACCTGCGGGCACTGCGCCCACGTCAAAGAAACCGTCTTTCCGCCGATCAAGGAGCAATACGGCGAACGCGTGCAGTGGGAGTCGTACAGCGTCGAGGATGCGGACAATTACCTGGCTTTGCTGGAACTGGAAAAACGAATGGGCATGCCCGCCGATCGACAAGGCAGCGTGCCGGTGGTCTTTATCGGCGACGAATACAGCCGGTACAGCCTGTTTGTGGGCTCGAACGACATCCCGGCCGACCTGCCACCGGCGATCGAGTGGGCGATGAACGTCGGCGGTGTCGACTTGCCTGGCTGGAAAGATGAGCTGTTTGGGCTGCTGTTTGCGCCGCCGACGGCGATGCCCACCCGCCCGGCATCGGGTAGTGATTGTAAAGACTGTGACGAAATCAAGCAAGCGGATCGAACCCGGACGCCTGTCGCGGCGACACCAACGGTCCAACCCCCAGCCGGTTACACAGCCTCGATCCATATGGCCTACTTTGCCGAAGTCGGATGCAGCGAATGTGACCGCGTCTCGATCGCCCTTGATCAACTTGAGAAACGATTCCCTGCTCTGGTTATCCATCAGTTGGACATTTTCAGCGATCTATCGCTCAACCTGTGCCTGTCCGAACGGCTCAATGTGCCTGAAAACCGGCGACACGACGCACCAGCGGTCTTTGTTGGCAGCGATTATCTGGTGGACAAGGACATCACCTACAACCGCCTGGTCGAGATGGTTTCCCAATACGTCGAAAGCGGCAGCGAGGCAACCTGGGAAACGTGCAGCCGCGCGGCGGCCTTTCCACCCCCGCCGCCCTGGTGGGCGGTGATCGTGCCGGGACTGATCGATGGGATCAACCCTTGCGCGTTCGCGACAATCATCTTTTTCGTTTCCTACCTGTCGATCATTCGCCGCAAAGGCAAAGACATCTTGATGGTCGGCATCGCCTTTACCCTGGCCGTGTTCCTCTCATACCTGACCTTTGGCCTGATCCTGCGCGAGCTGATCGCCGGGCTGGTTGGCCTGGTCGGGCCGGTGCTGCGGCCGATCTTGAATCTGCTGATGGCGGTGTTTTGCCTGGTGCTAGCCGTGCTGGGCTGGGGCGATTACCTCAAAGCGCGGCAAGGCCGGCTGCAAGATGCCACTTTGCGGCTTCCGCACAAACTGCGCATGTGGATCAATGCCCGCATCCGCACCGGTATGCGCGCCGAAGGGCTGGTAGCGGCCTCTTTTGTCTCCGGCGTGATTGTCTCGTTCATCGAACTGGCCTGCACGGGCCAGGTCTATGTGCCGATCATTCAGGGGCTGAGCAGCCCGCAGCATCGCGGCGCGGCAATGATCGACCTGGTGGTGTACTGTCTGGCTTTTATCACACCGCTGGTTGTCGTTTTCATCCTTTCTTATATGGGCACCACGTCGCAGCAGCTCACCCGCTTTCTCACCCGCAACGCCGCGCCGATCAAACTGGCCATGGCCGTGCTGTTCCTGTCCATCGGCGCCTGGCTGCTCTATGACATGCTGCGTTTGTGGAATCTGTTCGCGTTTTTGGACTGACCGGTTTGACAACATAACTTGTTCAAAGTATAATTCAACTATGGTTGAATTATTCGCAGTGCAAAATCCAATCAATGACCTGACGGTTCTGGCCGCTGCGCTCAAAGCGCTGGCCGACCCCACGCGGTTGTCCATTTTCAACATGTTGATGGAGGGCGTGCAGTGCAACTGCGAGATCGCCGAACGGCTGAATCTGTCGCTCAGCCTGATCTCACACCATCTGCGCGTCTTGCGCGAGGCCGGCCTGGTCGAGAGCATCCGCGACGAGCAGGACGGGCGCTGGATTTATTATTCAATCGAGCGGCCCAAACTGGCCCAACTCGACGCGGCGATGAGACACTTGCTGGACGAAAAACGCATCCAACCCCGCCTGCCATCGTGCGAGATCGGAAGAGCGTCGTGTAGGGAAAGAGTGTAGGATAGGGTG
>CAYRXM010000123.1:0-15198 GCA_964428175.1 uncultured Anaerolineae bacterium | reverse complement strand
GAACTATTCTGCTTCAGGTGGTATTAGTACTTTCTCGGTACTTTTTACCCTAACCGATCAAAATCCTGCCTGGAGTCAGTTTGCTCCTAATGCAAATGGGATGCGTCCTGGGAATGCCAACGATAACTATAACGGTTCAGTAACCGTTAGTTGTCCTGGTGCATCAATTGTTGGTATTTCTAACTTTTCTCACCGATCAGATGTTGATGGTCGGTATGGTACGGTGACTGGGGACTCATACATCACTGCAAGAGGTATCGGAAAGTAAATAATCATCACTTGTAACAAGCCACGCGCAAGTTGCGCGTGGCTTGTTTTTTGCTAGGTTCAACAAATTTAACGAACTTGCAATAAAACTAGCAATACTCAAAACGGTGAGAGCCTGTTTTATAATCGTAGGTAAAGTATGAAGAAGAACAAGCTAGATTTTCAAATTATACAGATTTTTTCACTAACTATGCTGTTTGTCATCGGATGCAGCGCCCAAGCCACACAGTTAGCCCCAAGCACAACAACTATATCCCCTCTGTTTCAATCTGAAATATCTCCCCAGATGACCAACAGTCCTATGACTATTCCCCCCTCCGAACCGATCGATCTGGATGCCACGCCCCAATCTGGCAAAGCCAACCTGCGGGGGCATATTGAGATTAGAGAAACTCATATGCTACTAGGCGAGTTATTTCTTGCCAAAGCTGTATCAACTAGTAATCCAGAAATCGACCTGCTAGAACTAGACGAAACAACAGCTCCTCGCGCACAGATAGATCGTGCAACTGGCAATTTCATCTTCATAAATGTCGAGCCTGGGAAATACGGACTGATTGCTTGGGAACCACTAAACTCGATTACCATTTCAGACCCCGAATCAGGAGGAACGCTTTTTATCGAGTTGATGCCTAATCAAATTACAGATATCGGTACACTCTATTATCCCTGAAAATTTTTGATGTCAGCAAGATGCAGATATCGAGCGTGCAAACTTTCCATGCCCAAACTCATCATCCAAATCCCTTGCCTGAATGAAGCGCAAACCCTGCCCACCACCCTGGCCGACCTGCCCACGCACATCGACGGCGTCGACTGCATCGAAACACTGATCATCGACGACGGCAGCAGCGACGGCACGGCCGAGGTAGCCCGTGCTCACGGCGTCGATCACATCGTGCGCTTTAGCCGCAACCGCGGCCTGGCCCGCGCTTTTGCCGTCGGGCTGGACACCTGCCTCAAACTCGGCGCCGACGTGATCGTTCACACCGACGCCGACGGGCAATACCCCGGTGAGGACATCGCCCGCCTCGTCGCGCCTATCTTGCAAGGCCAGGCCGACATTGTGGTCGGCGACCGGGGCATTGAGGCAGTAGAGCATTTTTCGCCGCTCAAGCGGCTGCTGCAGCGCCTGGGCAGCAACACCGTCAGCACGCTGTCCGGCGTCCGGGTTGGCGACGTGACCAGCGGCTTTCGCGCCTACAGCCGCGAGGCCGCCCTGCGCCTGACCAGCATCACCCGCTTCACCTACACGCTCGAAACGATCATGCAAAGCGGCGAAAAACCGCTGACCATCACCAGCATCCCCACACGCAGCAACGCGCCTACCCGTCCATCGCGACTGTTCAAAAGCATCCCGCAATACCTGCGCAAGCAAATCCCATCCATCTTGCGCCTGTACCTGATATACCAGCCGCTCAAGACCTTTAGCGCGCTCTCGGCCCTGCTGCTGGGTGCCGGGACATTGATCGGCTTGCGCTTTTTGTACTTTTATGCGCTCGGCATGGGCGGGGGCAAAGTCCAGTCACTCATCCTGGCTGCCATCCTGCTGATCGTCGGCTTTCAAATTTTCACCCTGGGCCTGGTTGCCGACCTGCTCGCCGCCAACCGGCGGCTGATCGAGGACACCCTCTATCGTGTGCGCAAGATCGAACTGGCCCACCCCGAAATCGGCTGCGAGATCGAGCCGGAAAACAAAAAAACTGACCGGAGCTAACCCCGGTCAGTTCACTTACAACACACTCGATCAGGCCCGATCGTACACCCCCCGCCCGGCCATCACCCGCACGCGGATCACGTCCCGCAGCATCCGCACCGAATCGAGCAGCGGCCTGACCCGGCTCTCCACGCCATACTGCCACTTGATTGGAATCTCTTCGATGCGATAGCCGGCTTGGCGAGCCAGATACAGCACCTCCACGTCAAAACCGGTCACCGCAGCGCCCTTGATCGGCCTGGCATTCTCACCGTAAAGCCGAACACGCTTGAAAAGGTCCTGCGCCGCCTCGCGCCGAAAGCCTTTGAACCCGGCCTGCGTATCCTGAAAATCCAGCCCCAGGATCAGCCGCACCAAAAGATTGAACCCCCGCCCCATCAGGTGGCGATGAAACGGCTCCCCTCTGCGCTCCGCACCGATGCCCTCCCGCGTGCCGATGGCGACGTCAGCGCCGGCCCGCAGCGCACCGATCATCTTGCCCAGCTCCGAAATCGGCGTCGCCAGATCGGCGTCGGTAAACAGCACATACGCCCCCTGCCCGGCGAGCATCCCCGTACGCACTGCATAGCCCTTGCCGCGATGCGCGTTCTCGATCAAGCGCACCGGCGATTGTCCCGAATATTGCCTGATAAATGTATGGATCGCCTGAACCGTGTCGTCCATGCTGCCATCATCGACCACGATTACTTCAGCGGTATATTCCTGGCGAGACAGATAGGACGTGACCGTTGCCAGCGCGCCGCCAATACGCTTTGCCTCGTTCCAGGCCGGGATGATCACCGACAAGAACGGCGATTCACTCATCAAACCCCTCCGGCTGTCTGCGTCAGGATCGACTCGATGTACTCGGCGCTCGACCGGCGCATCTGCTGCACGGCGCGACGCTTGGGCCACACCCGCCCCATCGTCAGCAGCCCGGCGACCTGACCGCGCATCGTCGCCTTGGCCTCGACGCCACGCCACAGCCGCAGCGCGTCGGCAAATCGATGCCACTGCGCGGCGACGATCTGCCTCCGGCAGCGCCGCCAGAGTTCGGCGGGCAGGTTCTTGACCAGAACCCAGATCGAATTGCGCGCCACCAAAAACGAACGCAGCGCCCCCTTGCCCGTCGCACTGACCTTGTGATAGAGCACCGATTTCGGCGCGTACACGCAGCGATAGCCGGCCAACTGCGCGCGCCAGCTCAAATCGACGTCCTCGCAATAACTGCCAAAATCAGCATCGAACAGGCCGATCTCATCCAGCATGCGCCGGCGAAACGCCGGCGCGACCCCTGCCGCGCCAAACACGTATTCCTCGTGGTCAAACTGCCCCGCGTCGATCTGCCACACGCCGCGGCTGTCAAAGGTGCCGTCCATACGCACAAAATCGCCGACCGTGTGCAGCCGCGTCCGATCATCAAACAGCCTGACCTTGGGCGTGGCCATTCCCGCGTCGGGGTGACGATCGAGCGCGGCCAACAGTTCGGCCAACCAGGTCGGTTCGACCTCGGTATCATTGTTCAAAATACACAAAACATCGCCCTGCGCCGCTTTGAGCCCAACATTACAGCCCCCGGCATAGCCCAGGTTGCGCGGCAGAGCGATTGCGCGCACCCAGGGATAACTGCGCTCCAGCAGGGCCAGCGATCCATCCTGTGAACCGTTGTCGATCACGAGCGTTTCAAAATCGGCCCACGTCTGCCGGCGCAGCGAATCGAGACAGGTTGGCAGATGATTCGCGCCGTTCCAGTTGGGGATGATCACTGAGGCGGCAGGCGGCGCGGCGCCGTTCCAGTTGGGGATGATCACCGAGGCGGCAGGCGGCGCGGCCCCGTTCCAGTTGGGGATGATCACCGAAACTGAACTAGCCAAAGTAATTCCTCAATGCCTCAGCCCACGGGCGCAGCACGATCCCGATCTGCGCCCCGGCCAGGTTGCGAATCACGCAGTTCAGCGGCGGCACACTCGCCCGCCCCCACTGATCGGAGGTGATCGGCTCCAGCGGCACGTCGCCGCGCCCGGCAAGGGTCAAAATCTGCCGTGCGAATTCCAGCCGCGAACACGCGCCTTCGTTGGTGAAATGGTAGATGCCGTACTGCTCGCTGCGGATCAGTTGCGCGATGGCCTGGGCCAGGTCGGGCGCGTAGGTAGGCGAGCTGATCTCATCGCAGACCACGCGCAGCTTACCGTGCTCGTCTGCCGCAGCGACAATCTTGGCCGGAAAATTGTTGCCGCCGCGCGCGTACAGCCACGCCGTGCGCACGATGTAGAATTTGGACAGGTGCATCTGCGTATAGATTTCGCCGGCCAGCTTGGACGCGCCATAGGGGTTGATCGGATTGGTCACGTCGTGCTCGTAATACGGTTTGCCTTTTCGGCCATCGAAAACCTCGTTCGAGCTGACGTACACCATCGCTGCGTCGCAGCGCCGGCAGGCCAGCGCCACGTTGTGCGTGCCCAGGCCGTTGATCTTGAGCGCCAGCTCCGGCTCTTGCGCGCAGCGGTCCACGTCGGTCAAGGCAGCAGGCAGCAGCACCACATCGGGGCGAAAATCGCACACTGTTTGCATCGTCACCGCAGCGTCAGTCATGTCAAACTCGGGCAGATCCAACCCCAGCACCTCATCTGCATGCAGCACCGACATCAGTTCGCGTCCCAGTTGTCCCTTGTGTCCGATCACCAAAATTCGCATTGCTTTATCCTTTTATTTCTATATTTTGGTGCGAGTTCCCATACTTGCCAGCCATTGGTGACTACTCTACCCTCTGCAAGCACTGTTGCAACTCGTTCAACGCGATCAGCGCCTGCACCGGGGTCATATTGGCCACGTCAATCTGCATCAACCGGCGCAAGGCCGCCCACAACGCGGCCTCGTCGACGCCCTGCAAAACGCCAGGCACCTGTTCCACCGCCCACGCCGATCCTACCTCATACGCTGTGTTCGGTTCGCGCGCGATCTGAGATTCGTCCACCGCATTCGGCTGCTTTTGGAGGCGTTCCATCACCTCACCTGCCCGCTCGATCACGCGCTCGGGCAGTCCGGCCAATCGCGCCACCTGGATGCCATAGCTGCGATCCGCCCCGCCGGCGATCAATCGCCGCAGGAAAATCACCCGTCCATCCCGCTCGGTGACGGCCAGCGAGTAATTGCGCGCCGACGGTAGGTGATCGACCAGTCCGATCAGTTCGTGAAAATGGGTGGCAAACAGTGTTCGCGCGCCGACCGTGTTGTGCAAATCTTCGGCCACCGCCCAGGCCAGGCTCATCCCATCATAGGTGCTCGTGCCGCGCCCCACCTCGTCGAGCACCACCAGGCTGCGCGGGGTGGCGTGGCGCAAAATGTACGCCGTCTCGCTCATCTCGACCAGAAACGTCGACCGCCCCTGGGTGATATCGTCGCTGGCCCCGGCGCGAACCAGGATGCGATCCACCAGCCCTACCCGCGCCGCCGACGCGGGCACAAAGCTGCCGATCTGGGCTAGCAGCGCGATCAAGGCCACCTGGCGGATATACACCGACTTGCCACTCATGTTCGGCCCGGTGAGAATGATCATCCGCGCGTCGGCGGTCAACTCGGTGTCGTTGGGCACAAAGCGCTCGCCCAGGCTGGGCGCGCCCTCGACCAGCGTGTGCTCGACCACCGGATGCCGTCCGTCGCGGATGGCGATCTCGTCGCCTTGATCCACCTGCGGGCAGACATAGCCGTTCAGTGCGGCGACCTCGGCCAGCGCGCCCAATGTATCCAGCTCGGCCAACGCTCGCGCCGCCTCGACCAAAATGTCGGCGCGAGCGGCGATTTGCTGCCGCACTCCGACAAAAAGATCGTATTCCAGCTCGTTGATTCGCTCCTCGGCGTCCAAAATCTCGATCTCACGCGCCCGGAGCGCCGGGGTGACGAAACGCTCGGCGTTGCTGACCGTGGCCCGGCGCTCGTACTCGGCCGGGACGAGGTGCAGGTTGCTCTTGGTCACTTCGATGAAAAAGCCGAACACCTGGTTGTAGCGCACGCGCAAATTCTTGATCCCTGTCCGCGCCCGTTCCTGAGCCTCGAATTCGGCCAGCCAGACGCGCCCGCCGTCGGCCACCCCGCGCAGGCGATCCAGTTCCACATCGTAGCCGGCGCGGATCAAACCGCCCTCGCGCAGCAAAATCGGCGGCTCATCGACGATGGCCCGCGCGATCAATTCGGCCAGGGGCAGCAAGTCATTCACTCGCAATGCATCGCGCAAGCGGCGCAAGGATGCCGCCTCTGCCGTTTGGAGCAACGAGCGGACGCGCGGCAGCCGTTCCAGCACACTGCGCAGCGCCACCAGATCGCGTGCGTTGGCGTTGCCGAAACCCACCCGCCCCACCAGCCGCTCGACGTCATAGACGCCGTCGAGCGCGGCGCGCAAATCGGCGCGCCCAAAGGCCTGCTCGACCAGTTCGCCTACTGCCGCCTGCCGGGCATGGATTTCATCCAGGTCGAGCAAGGGCTGGATCAACCAGCGGCGCAGCATGCGCCGGCCCATTGCAGTCAGCGTGCGATCCAGCGTGTCGAGCAGCGCCCCCTTGCGCCGCCCGTCGCGCAGAGTCTGGGTCAGCTCCAGGTTGCGGCGCGTCACCTCGTCGAGGGTCATATAGGCGGCCAGGTCGTAGGTGCTGAGGTGGACAATGTGAGCCAGATCGGAAATCTGGTTGCTGCGCAGATAGTGCAGCGCCGCCCCCGCCGCTGCCGTCGCCAACGGGCGGCCCATGCATCCGAACCCTTCCAGTGTCGCCACGTCGAGGTGATCGCGCAGCCGTTCAGCGGCAACGTCGGGCGCAAAAGCGGCGTCTTGCAGTGGAGAAAGGCGTGCCGCTCCCAGCGATTCCAGTCTTTCGCGCAGCGCATCGTTCTGATGCATCGACTGGGCCAGGACAATCTCGCTGGGGCACAATCGCGCCAGTTCTTCCCAGACGGACAGCGCCGCGTCGGGACCGCTCACCTGCGTGGTGCGAAACGCGCCGGTCGAGAGATCGACCGTGGCCACCCCATAGCCATCGCGCCCGACGGCAAGCGCGGCGAGCAGGTTTTCCTCGCCGTCGCGCAGCAGCGCATCCTCGATCGCCGTGCCGGGCGTGATCACCCGCACCACGTCGCGCCGCACCAGCCCTTTGGTCTTGCGCGCGTCCTCCAGTTGCTCGACCAGGGCCACCTTGTGCCCATGGGCGATCAGCCGCGCGACATAGCCGTTGAGCCGGTGGTGCGGGATGCCGCACATCGGCAGGCGTACCGTCTTGGAGAATCGGCGCGAGGTCAGCACCAGGCCCAATTGCCGGGCGACCAGCTCGGCGTCGGCCTCAAAGAGCTCGTAAAAGTCGCCCAGGCGGTATAGTACCAGCGCGTCAGGATAGCGCGCCTTGATCTGGCGGTATTGTTTGAGCATTGGGGTTTGATCGGACATCGTCATAGACACCGGGTGGCAGGTCAGGATACGGATGCATTATACCTGTAGCGGGAGGGAAGAGCAAACGGGGAAAGAAAGCATGAATTTGGGAGATGCGATCAACTGTGCTACAATACCCCCATGCGCACACCCAAGCCCTGGATTTTCACTCTGACCGTCATCACCGCTCTCGTCGCCTGGACGCTGGCCAACGGCCTTGACATCGTCAGCATGTTCCTGTTCATCCAGCTCGGCTACCGGCCGCTCATCGCCGGGTCGGTGCTAAGCCAGCGCCCGATCGAGTTTGTGCTGCTCTATGCCGGCCTGCGCGGGTTGGGCACGTTGGCCGGCTGCCTCGCCGCCCTGTTTGCCGAAAAGCGCTGGCCTTCCGGGTCGCAGATTTTTTGGAACGCACTGACCGTCGCTGCGCTGATCACCGCCCTGTTTGCCTGGCTCCGCCTCGCCTGAAAGCACAAGTTGCCACAGAGAGCACAGAGGCACAAAGCTCAAATCCGCGGAAAATTGATCGAACAAGCAGCTACTCTGCGATCTCGGCGCCCTCGGTGGCTAAAAAACTCCTTTGATTGCCTCTCGGCTCAATAATGAATCCACACCGGCGTGCCGACCTCGGCCCAGTTGTAGAGCGTGCGCGCGTTTTCGGTGCTGAGGATGATGCAGCCATACGAGACCGGTGTGCCCAGATAGCCGTCCCACAGAATCTGCCCGCTGGGCAGGATCGGCAGGGCGTGGATGCCGTTTTGCAGCGGCCCGGCCTGGTAGATGCCCAACCAATAGGGCATGCGCAGGCTCCACGTGCTGGCCCAGGCCTCGGGAATCTTGTTCAAGACCTGGAATTGCCCCGACGCCGTGTTGCGCCCCGGCTCCCCGCTCGAACAAACCCAGGTGTACAGCAGCGTATCGCCCTGCCAGACATACATCCGCTGCTGGCTGAGGTTGACCTCGATCCGCTTGTCTCCCGTAGCCGCCGGCGCACGCGCCAGCACGGGCGTCGGCGTGGGGACGAGCAGACGCCTTGTCTCGGCCAACAGCGCCGCCATCGACTCGTCCTCCGGCGACAGCGCTAACGCTGCCTGGGCCGCCGCCTGAGCCTGATACAGCTCACCCGCGTCCATCGCCAGCCCGGCCCAGGCGACATAGGCCGAATGGAGCAGTTGGCGCGTTTGTGCGTATCCCGGATCGACCTGGTACACCGATGACAGCATTGCTGCCGCCTCGCGCCACAGTTCGTGATCGCAGCGCCACTGCCCGGCCAGATAAGTCAGCGCCAGCAAGCGAGCTTGTTCCAAATCAGCCTGGTCGGGGCAGCTCTCCGATGCCTGGCGATAGCGCACGTAGGCCTGATCGATCTGCCCTTGCGTCACCGCCTGCTGCGCCCAGTGGCGCAGCGTGTCGCAGCGCGCTTCGGCCAGCCCGGGGTACGCCGGATCGATCAGCACCACCCGGTTCAACACGTCGAGCGCGGCCTGCCAGTCTTGGGCACCCCAGGCCTGCTCCAGTGCGGGGATCATCCAGCCGACACGCTGCACATTAGTCGGCGTCGGGGTCAGCGTCGGCGTGGGGGTTGGGGTCAAGGTCGGCGTGCTGGACGGCGTGAGCCAGGCCGCCCACGGCGGGCCGCTGCCCGCGCCCACCCAGGTTTGCGCGGTGAACACGCCCACCACGATCAACAGCGCCGCCGCCAGCAAGCCGATCCCCCACCAGCGTCGAGATGGCTTTCCAGCCTGCTCTGGCTTTTCAAGCTGTTCCGGCCTTTCGATCTGTTCCGGATGGACGCCTTTTGCCGGTTGCAGTCCGATCACCCCAACAGGTTGGGAATGCCCCCCGCCCAACCGCTGCTCGATCTGGCGCAAGCGATGCTGTGCGCGATGGTGGTCGGGATCGATGCGCAGCACCTGATGCAGGCACGCCTGCGCCTGGGCCGGGTCATCCGCTGCCAGCGCCAGCAAAAACCAGGCCTGGACGTGGTCTGCATCCTGGCGGATGATGTCTTGCAGCAGTTCCCGCGCGCATCCCTTATCGCCGGCGCGCGCGGCGGCGCTGGCCCGATCCAGGATCGCATCGAATTTCTGACGATAAAGTGTCATTTCCGTTATGGATGTCCTCTATTGCTGTACTCAACTTTGACAGCCGGGCACAATTCGAGTATAATCTATCTTTGCCCGGCAGGTCATCAAGATGGTCGAACAAACAAGAGCAATCACCTTGATCTGTCCGGTGACTTTGAGGAAAGGAGTTGAGCAGGTTTGTCCGTAGAGCTTCATCCTGGCGAGTCCCAGGAAAATTTGCTGAGACGTTTTCGCAAGGCCGTGACCCAGGCCGGGGTCTTGAGCGAAACGCGCCGTCGGCGCTGGTTTGTCTCCAAAAGCGAGCTGCGACGCAAAGCCAAAAAGAAGGCCATTCGCAAAGCACGCCGCGACCAACGGCGGCAATTTACGCACAAAGACTAACCCCTGATCCGGGTTCGGACCGGCCCTTCCTGGGTGACGAAACCCTGTTCAATTCCGATTCGATCGGAAAATTGCTCCAAAATTAAAGCCACGCCCCCTGTTGAGGCGTGGCTTTTGCTTTGCACTCAAGCGGCGCTGATAAGCGCATATCGGCGCTCGACAAATTGCAGCGCCCGGTCGCTGACCCACAGCCAGGTCCAATGCAGGCCGACCAGAATCCACAGCGAGTGAAACTGGATGGCGGCCCAGGCAGTCAACAGCAGCAGCGCCCAGTCGCGCACCATCGCCACGTGTCCTTGGGGCGAAGCCAGCCCGCGCCGCCGAAACGGATCGAACATCCAGGCAGCGGCAGCCAGCGCCAACGCGACCAACGAAATGTGTACCGCATTCTCCGTCAGCGTCGAGGCAAAATAACGGTACAGCGCCCACAACATCTGCAAGCTGAGCGCGCGCAGCAGCGCCTGCCACCAGGGCGTCGGCGACTGGAAAGGCCCGCCACCGGCCACGCGCACATACCAGACCCACAGTGCTGCAAACAGCCCCACCCCAATCAGCCAGAGCCAGCCGGCCTGCAACAGGAGTACCGCCTCCATCCCGGCCTCGACGCCAAGCCAACGCCCGACCTCGCTGGTCTGGGCAGTCCAGGTGGTGGGAATGCCTATCTCGCGCAGGCCGGCGCCGCGCCACAAGACCGCCAGCGAAATGCCCAGGCCATACAGCACCCCCAGCGCGCCCTCCAGCGCGCGCACCGTCGGTGAGCGAGGAATCTGCCCACCCGACCAGCGCCAGGCCAGGTTGGCCGCCAGCACATAGAGTGTCCAGGTACAAAAGACCAGTAAAGCCAGTTTCTCCCGCCCCAGATCGGGCGAAAGCAACCACGCCAGACGATCCATACCGCGCTATATCACCTCTCGGTTCATCGGCACGATCAGCGTAACCTTGGTGCCCTTGCCCACTTGGGAGCGAATGATCGTGCGCCCATTGACCAGATCGGCGCGTTCTTGCAGGTTCATCAAGCCGTAACTACCCCGCTGCTCGTAATTCGCCATCACTTCATCGACGGGAAAACCGACCCCATCATCCTCGATCTCGGTGACAAAGTAATTGTCGCGGATGTAAACGCGCACCCAGATGTGCTTGGCCTCGGCATATTTCTTGGCATTGTTCAGCGATTCCTGTGCGATAAACCAGGCCACCGCCTTGATATTCACGTCGATCCGCGACTCGACATCATCGGGGATTTCGAGCGAGACTGGCAGCTCGCCGTCTTCGGTCATCTCGACCATTTTTTCTACCAACTGCTCGATCGCCGCCTTGAGGCCCTGCGTTTCCAGTACCACTGGGCGCAGGGTAAAGAGCATCGTGCGAATCTCTTTGGTCGTGCGCCGGGCCAGGTTTTCGAGCTTGAACAGCTCATCCTTGACCTTGACCGGATCGCGGTCGAGCAGCAGGCGTGCAAAGTTGAGGCGCATGGCAATCGCCGAAACCGACTGGGTGGGGCCGTCGTGCAGGTCGCGCGAGAGCTTGGTGCGCTCTTCCTCGTGGATGCTGATGATCCGCTCCTTTTCGGACTGCAAGTCCTCGTACAACTGGGCGTTCGACAGCGCCACCGCCGACTGGTTGGCAATGGCCATCACCAGTTCGAGGTGCTCTTGCGAAAAAGCATTCGCCACCGGGCTGGCAAACACGACGACGCCATAAAAGTCAAAGCCGGCGCGCAGCGGCACACAGAGCGAAGACCGGCTGCGCCGGAATGACTTGAACTGACCCAGGCCGGGGTCCTGGGCCAGGCCGCCGGCGATCAGCGGCTCTCGCTCGCGCAGGACGCGCCCGGCCAGGCCGCTGCCGGCCGGGACGATCAGATCGCCCTCCTCGTATCCGACGTTGTACCCGGCGCCGACGACGAGCGCATTTTCTTCGATCAGCAGCACGACGCCGGACGGTTTTTCTGCGGCTGCGCTGGGGCCGGAAACCAGTTCCTTAAAGCCCAGCATGCTCACTTCGAGCACCGCGTTCAGAATCTTTTCGTAATTGAGGGTGGCGCTCAGCGTGCTGGCCATGTCATAGATCGCCCGCGCGCGGTCGGCCGCTGCCTGCAAGCGGGCCAGCCGGGCATTGATCTGCTTTTGCTCCGTGGTGCTAAAAGGCGGTTCTTTCCTGAGCGTCTCGGCCATCAAGCCGACCAACGCCGACAGGACCACCAGCATCACCGCCGGGCCCAGCGTCTCGGTCAGCACATTGGCCACATTGCCCATCCCGGCAACAAACAGCGCGATCAGCACGTGCCCCAGGGCCAAAAGGACGCCGGCGCCCAGGCCGAACCCCCATTCAAAGCGCACACTGATCGCGATGGCCGGAATAAAGGCATAAAAAAACATGCCTGGCCCGCCCAGATAAAGCATAATCAGGTTAAAGAACGTGTCGAGGATCAAAAAAACCCAGGCTGCCGTTTCGGGGAAGAATTTAAAGACCAGCATCACGATGGGGACGGCATCGATCACCGCCATCCCCAACGCAACCAACAGCAGAGTCGCCGAACCTTCGAGTCGCGCATGGGTGGACGTGAGCGCCACGATGGGTACACCGATCAATGCCAGCCAGCGCGCATAGGCAATGATCGTATCTAAATGTCGCGTCATCCGCTCCGACATCATCGGGTCTCTCCTGATGGGTTCGCCTGCCGGGCTACTGGTTCAAGCTTGAGAGATTTGTTTCATTATAGCACAAATCAACAGAGCAGACCAAATGATTGACAAATCCGGTATGTGTGCTAGAATCAACGCCGCTCAAGGAGGAAAAATGAAAAAACAATACGTGTGGATTACGCTGCTTGGCATTTGGGCGGCGATTGCCGCCGCCATCCTGGTAAATACGTCCGGACAGGCCCAACCGCTGGCTCAAGGCCAGTCATCGACGCAAACGGGCCGGGTCATCCTGGTCGCCGGACAGGAAAGCGTCGCTCCACTGTTCGTCCCCCCGCCCGAAGAATTTACCCGCCTGCACGCGCAGACGGCGACTTTTTCAATCAACTGGCTGTACGGCGGCGGCTGTCTGGCCTGGCCCGCCGAGGCCAAAACGGCGTTCCAATATGCAGCCAATATCTGGGCCACGCTGATCCACTCACCGGTGCCCATCGAGGTCGATGCCTGCTGGAGAGACATGAAGGACCCGAACATCCTCGGCGGCGCCGGGCCGGTCGACGTCTGGCGGGATTTCTCCGGCGCGCCGAGGGCGAGGACCTGGTACCCGGCCGCGCTGGCCAGCGCGCTGTATGGCACGGACGTCAGCCCCTACCAGGCAGACATCGAAGCCGAGTTCAACTCGGCCTTTAGCAGTTGGTATTTCGGCACCGGCAGCAGCACTCCGGCCGGCAAATACAATTTCGTCAGCGTGGTGCTGCACGAACTGTGCCACGGGCTGGGCTTTATCTCCAGCTTGCAGCGCTATGGCGAGACCAACAGCGCGACCTGGGGTTGGGATTTGTCGTACCCGGTGATTATGGATCGCTTTATCGAAAACGGATCGGGGCAAAACCTGATCGCCAAATATCCAACCGCCGGCGACTCGCCCTCAGCCGCGTTGTACGGCGAGCTGATCGGCGGCAACATCTGGTTCAACGGCGCCAACGCCAACCAGGCCAACGGCGGCGGGCGGGTCAGGCTGTACGCCCCCGGCAGCTGGTCGAGCGGATCGAGCATCTCGCACCTCGATTACAACACCTATGTCGGCGGCCCCAACACGCTGATGGTCTATGCCCTCAACGCCGGCGTCACCGTCCACGACCCCGGCCCGGTGACAAAGGGCCTTTTTAAGGACATCGGCTGGAACATGGAAGCGCCGCCCACGCCCACGCCGACGCCCACGCAAACCCCCACCCCCATCGTGACGGTCATCCCGGCCAGCGGCGGGTCGATCACCGCCTTTCACGAGACCACGACGACGGTGCAGTTTCCGCCCGGCAGCCTGCCGTGGGGCATTCGCCTGACCCTGGGCTTTACCGACGTGACCGGCTATGACATCAAGCTGGCCCCGGTGAAACCTGGCCTGTACCTGAACGCGGTGCGCGTCTCCGACAGCAAGCCGGTATACGAACTGGACAACCCGTTCACCATCATCATCAAATATGATGACCGAGACGTATGGGGGATCAAGGAAAACACGCTCATGCTGTATTATTGGGACAACAGCCGCTGGATCACCGCCACCCAGACCTGCACTCCCACATCGACCTTTGTCCACAATATGCCGGGCCAGCAGGTCACCGTCGAGGTGTGCGATCTGACCCGCTACGCCTTGATGGGCGAAACCGAGCGCGTCTTTTTCCCGATCACCATGAAAAGCGCGAGTCCCTGAGCCGGCCGCTTGGGCTTCGGTATGACATTTACCTTGTCTCTTTTGCCGATGTGCTCAGCAACGGCTCCAGTGCGGATTGGTAAACAGCAGGGTAACTATTCAGCCTACCCTTGCGAAGGTTTGAATCAGGCTATTAGCGGGCCAAATGCACTGATCAAAGCCAGACTGGTCAGAAAATCCACGCTCAACCTTCGCAAGGGTGAGCAGTTACATGGCGTGCGTGTCTATGTGAAAGACAAAGATCAGGTGATTCGGGGGGCCAAAGTGACCATCGAGGTCGGCGGCAAAGCGCCCATCGATGACTATACCGACTCGAACGGCTACACGCGCATCCTGATCCCCGCCTCGCACAGTGGGCAGCCCGGGTGGTTGATCGTGGAGGAAACAGGCTACCAACGCTGGGAACAGAGCATTGACCTCAAGCCGGACATGCTGCCGGATGTGATCGAGTTGGAAGTCAAGCCGTAAAAGAAAGCCCTATGCCCCACGATATTATCGACAACCGCCTGGAGCAGGTGCAAAGCGCTGCCGAGGCCATGCGCTATCCCCGCCGCGCCGACAATGCTGCGAGTGCAGGCTCGTCGCTGGCAGAAGAACGTGCCTTTCGCCGGATTCTTGCGTGGCATACCACGCACTACCCCAAGCTTGCGGTTCAAGATCTCTACAAACTTGTTTTTCAGGGGGCGCTGGGGAGCGAACACGCCGCAGTCGATGCCTCCCAGGCCCGCGCGTGGCTTGAGCGGGAAGTGGAAGCGCTTGCTGAAGGGCCGGAGGCGCCGGTCATCGAGCCACTTCCGGCGAATGGCCAGATCGTGCGGGTCAACCTGCGACCATACCTGGCGCAACAAGGCGATCTGGAGGCACTGCTGGATGGGTTCATACGTACAGCCAGGGAATACAAGGGAACGGAAGAACAGTTTCGGCGATATTGGCGATACGCAGAGCAAATGGCAGAGGAAGATCGGAAGAGCACACGTCTGAACTCCAGTCACCGCTCATTATCT
>CAYRXM010000122.1:0-15234 GCA_964428175.1 uncultured Anaerolineae bacterium | reverse complement strand
ATCCTATGACAAGTCAGAACCCGAGTTTACATAATAAGATTTTCCATCTACTGAGGCTTGGGGATTGATGGTGGACAAGCTGTGGTCGGACCGGCCGGTTTTCCACAATTTGGGGACAAGTGCTGTGGATAGATCAGGATATCTGGGGAAAACTCGCACATTGGTGCAAGCGTTTCAAGGAGGAAATGGATGAGCAAACCCATCGTACACATGATCGGCAACGCGCACATCGATCCGGTGTGGCTGTGGCGCGTCGAGGAGGGGCGCCGGGAGGTGCTGTCTACCTATCGCTCAGCGATTGAATTGATGGCCGAGACGGAAGGTTTTGTGTTCAGCAGCGGCGGGGCGATCACCTACCGCTGGGTGCAGCAGGACGATCCGGCCCTGTTTGCTCAAATCCGGCAGCGCATCGCCGAAGGGCGCTGGGAGCTGGTCAACGGCTGGCTGATCCAGCCCGACTGCAACATCCCTTGCGGCGAATCGTTTGTACGGCAAGGATTGTACGGCCAGCGCGCTTTCGAGGCGATGTTTGACCGCCGCGCCGTCACCGGCTATAACGTCGATTCGTTCGGGCACGCCGGCAGCCTGCCACAAATTCTGCGCGGCTGCGGGCTGATCAATTACGTCTTTTTCCGCCCCGAACCGGGGCGGGAAAAAGACGTGCCCGGCACACTCTTTTGGTGGCAGAGCGATGACGGCTCGCGCGTGCTGGCCAGCCGCCCACCGCTGCACTATCCCAGCCATGGTGGCCCGATCGCTGACCGCATCGACCAAGCCGCCGCGCAGACTCCGCCAGATGTGGGTCACGTGATGTGTTTCTATGGCGTCGGCAACCACGGCGGCGGCCCAACCCGCGCCAACCTGGCCTCGATCCAGGAGGCGATGCAGCGCCCCGCCGGTCCCGAGGTGCGCTGGGGCCGCACCGACTGCTTTTTCGATCTGGTCAGGGACAGCGGCGCCGCCTTGCCCACCGTACACGACGAACTCCAGCATCACGCGCGCGGCTGCTACAGCGCTGTCTCCCGGCTCAAGCAATACAACCGCCGCTGCGAGCACGCCCTGCTCACTGCCGAAAAACTGGCCGCGCTGGCGCATCGCTACGGTGGGCTGGATTATCCTCAAGCATCGTTGAATGCGGCCTGGGAGCGGGTGCTGTTCAACCAGTTCCACGACATCATGGCCGGCACCAGCCTGCGCGAAGCGTGCCAGGACGCCTGCGAGGATTACGAGGCCAGCCTGCGCGCCGCCCAGGCAATCATCGAACAGGCATTGGACGCTCTAAGCGCCCGGATCGATGTCCCCGACGACACACGCACACTGTTCGTTTTCAATCCCCACCCGTGGGCGCAGACTGTGCCGGTCGAAGCGACCCTTCTTCCCACCCGGCATTGGAACGAGGACTGGCGCGGCGCGTTTCGTCCCGGTCTGGTTCATCTGACCGACGAGACGGGCCGCGCGGTGTCCTGCCAGGTCATCGGGATCGAGCACAGCGGCGGACATTACCTGCTGCACATTGCCTTCCGCGACGAACTGCCCGCGTTGGGTTATCGCTGCTACGCGGTCGACGTGCCGCGCGACGCGCCCGCCTGGCCCGGCGCGCAGCCCCGACCGGCAACCGAGGTGGAAAATGAGCACCTACATCTGCGCTTCAGTCCGACCACCGGCCAATTGATCGGCCTGCAAGACAAGCGCAGCGGCGTCGAATTGCTGCGCGCGCCACTGGCCTTCCAGGTGATCGACGATCCGAGTGACACCTGGAGCCACGACGTGGTCTCGTTCGATCAGATCGTCGGCGCGTTTGAGGCCGCCGGGCCGGTTGTGCGCGCTGAAGCCGGGCCTGTCCGTCAGCGCGTGCGTGCCGTCTACCACTGGGGCTGCTCGACCCTTACCGCCGATTACATCCTCTACCATGGCGACGATCAGCTTTATCTCGATCTGCACATCGACTGGCACGAGCAGCTCAAAATGCTCAAACTGGCCCTGCCGCTGGCCCTGGATAAAGCACAAAGCACCGCGTCGATCCCCTACGGGCACATCCGGCGCGCCGACGATGGCGGCGAGGAGCCATGCCAGGATTGGGTCGATTTGAGCGGCGCGCGTGGTGAGCATCGCTTCGGCCTGACCGTGCTCAACGATGGCAAATACGGCTATGATGCGCTCGGCAACACGCTGAGATTGAGCCTGCTGCGCAGCCCGGTGTTCGCTTTCCACGCCCCCCGGCAGATCGAGCCGGGTGTGACCTATCATTACACCGATCAGGGCGAGCAGCGCGTGCGCCTGGCGCTGTCGCCGCACGCCGGCGATTGGACGCCGGCCGATCCCGTGCGCCGGGCGGCAATGCTCAATGCCCCGTCTCTGGCGCGAGAAATCGCGCCGCACACGGGCAGTTGGACGCGCGCAGCCTCGTTTGTGGGCTGTTCAGCGCCCAACGTGGCGCTGACCGTGCTCAAGCAGGCTGAAAAAGGCGGAGATTGGATTTTGCGCGGCTATGAGACAGCAGGCAAAGAAACCGAGGCGCAAATCGAACTGGGGATGGAGGGATCAAGCTGGGCGGTCAAGTGGCAGCCACACCAGATCAAGACACTGCGGCTGTCGAGGGAAGGTGGGCTGGTAGAAACGAACATGCTGGAAGAATAAATTGGTGCAACACTATGTGTTGTACCAATTTTAGGGGACGCGATCTCCTTTTTCGTCCAGGGTGATCGGCCCGGTGACGCCGGCATAGTCGGCCGTGCGGCGCGCGGCTTGGGCCAGCGCCGCGCGGTTGATGATCAGGTTGCCGTCCGGGTCTACGACGGCGATTTTTTCGATTGCCTTGATCAGCACCATGGCCGCATCGTAGGCATAGGCGGCAAGAAACTGCTCGTCTGCCAGCGGCTCGCCGTACTTTTCTTGATATCGGCGCGCAAACGCCTGATAGGACTCGGTCTCGACCACGCGCTGGTTCAATGTCTCCCCATTCCGATCGTCGCGGATAGCGACGCGGTTGAATACGGACGATCCCTGCTCTGTAAGAGCGTTGTTGGTGCATGATGCGCCGATGACCACCACGCCGGCCTGTTGATACACCGGCAGGGCAGGCATTGTCGCTTGCGAGCAGGTATGTCCAATCACACCGACGATGTCCGGGTTGGCAACCAGTTCGCGGGCCGCTGTTTCCGCCATATCTGACTTGCACTGATCATCGATGATCGTCGGCTCGGCAAACGGAAAGCCTTTGACTTGTTCCGCCTCGGTCAGGGCCAGCAAAACCGCGTTTTTTTGCACCATGCCCAGGCCAGCGGCCGGCCCGCTCAGATCGGCCACCATGACCAGTTTGATGCTGCCGCCCGGTGGCACAACAACGCTTTCCACAGAGCTTGCCAGTCCGGCCGCAGGTTCGCGCGCCGGACTGGACACCTCCTTACCCCATCGTGGCCAATACTGCTGCGTCCATGTCCACACGCCGAACTCATCTGGATCGATGCGTTGCGATTTGTCCTGCCCCTCGACGTCGACCAGATTGACGATCAGATTGTCCTGTTCATGATACCAGAAGGCGATGTGCTTACCATCCGGCGCCCAGACGATACCTTCGATTGCGATAGCTTGGCCCGGTTTGTAAACCTGTGTGAGTTCTTTGCCTTTGTCATTGATCATCCACACACCGGGCAACATGCCACCCGAGCTTCTGATAAAGGCGATCCACTGGCCGTCCGGCGACCAGGCGATGTTGTTAATACAGATATTTTCCTCTTGCACTGACAGCCTCAGCGCAAGAGCTCCGTCGGGTGGAGTGACCCACAAAGCGCAGTTGCGGTGAAAGGCTATCCAATGTCCATTGGGCGACCAGTCCAGTCCGGCATCGTTGGTGTCTCCCTCGGTGATCTGCTGTATGTCGGTGCCGTCGGCATTCATGACGTACAGCTTGTGGTCGAATACCGGCACTTGGGGTGATCCGGCGCTAAAGACGATCTGTGTGCCGTCGGGTGACCAGCTCATCCCACTGACCTTGTCAAATTTGCCTGCGTCCAGCACGCGCGTTACTTGGTTGGTATCAAGAACACGAACGCAGATCGTGTTCTCTTGCTGTCCTTCACAGGGCTCAACTACTTTGGGCGATTCGGGTTTCGCCATCCCTTCGACCGAACGCCCCCATTGTGGGTTGAAGGAAGCCATCCACCACCCCGGAAACTCGGTGAGCGGCTGCACCGGTTCCGGTGCGAGAACGGGACGCATCCAGGACTGCCCGTCCTGGTCCACATATGCGAGTTGTTGACCGTCAAGGCTAAAGACAACCGCCCAGTTGTTATTCCCCTCTTTCGTGGGATGTTCGGTCTCTACTATCAGCGTCGCCGGCCCGCCGTCGACAGGGATGATCCAAGCCTGGCGTACTTTGGGCCATTCCCAGCCATTTGAAATGGCATTGAACGCGATCCGTCGACCGTCTGGTGACCACTGAATGTCGATGATCTGTTGGCCTTCCTGATGCCACAACTCCCGCAAGTCCTTTCCATCAGGGCGAACGAGCGCCAGGTTGCCGTTGTGATGAAAGGCAATCCATTCGCCAGTAGGACCCCAGGTGGGGAATGTGCACCAGCCATCGATGGGCAGCGGATGTGTCTCTGAACCATCGGCCCTGGCGACGAACAAATGCGCCGGTTCATCACTGCCGGGCTGAAAAGCGCCGAAAACAAAAGCCTCTCCGTGCGGTTCCCAGGAAATCCGCCCATCGATCTGAAGTTTGAAATCCTGGTACAGTTTTTGGGGTGTCTCTTCACCTTCGTTGTAGACGCATATCCCCTGACCGTGGCCCTGCCAGTCACATTGCTCGACCCAGCGCCCATCTTCAGGACAGTCGCCGGGCGATACGAGCTCACCATCGGCCGGAGGTGCGGCGGTTGCCGTAGCGCGTTCCTGGTCACGCGGGCGCAAAACGCCCGACACGAGCAGTCCGACTACGATCAAAGCGATTACAGCCACACCTCCGACAGCCCACACCCACCAGGGAATGCGCCGCCTGGGGCGTGCGGCAGGCACTGCCACTCGCGCACGAACGTGCGCGGGCGCCGGTTCAGGTGCGGGCGCAGATTCGTGTGCGGGCGTGATGATCGCCGTCTCCGGCACCGATGCTGGGACGACATCCGGGACCTCTGTCGTGGCAAATTTTTCCGCCTCTGGCAAGACAGGCTCAACCGGCAGCAGGTCCTCTTCCGGCAACTCGAATTCGAGCGGTTCGTGCGCCGGTATCTCGGCCTCCTGCCGGGCAAAATCCGGTGGCATGGAAAAATCCGCTGGAGCCTCTTGCAAGGCGCGCCGGAGTGCCTCGGTCATCTGTCCGCAAGAAGCATAGCGGTCGGCGGGATTTTTAGCCAGCGCTTTGAGGATCACTAGTTCGACGACTTCAGGGATGAGTGGGTTGACGATGTGCGGCAAAGGCAGCGGCTCGGTGATATGCTTGATCACTACCGCCATTGGCGTTTCGGCGTCAAAGGGCACGCGACCGGTGAGCATTTCATACAGCACGATGCCTAGCGAATAGATGTCGGCGTGGTGGTCGACCCGGTGTCCCTGGCCCTGTTCAGGGGCCATGTAGGCCGGCGTACCCACCCCCACGCCGGAGGCGGTGAGCTGCACCGATCCCTCGACGATCTTGGCCAGGCCAAAATCCATCAGCAGCGCCCATTCACCGTGATCCATCAACACATTGGAGGGTTTGACGTCGCGATGGATGATCCCCTGCCCGTGCGCATAGTCGAGCGCCTGCCCGATCTGGGCAACGATTTCGACCGTGCGCTCTATCGACATCGGGCTGCCTGAGATCAAGTCCTTGAGCGTACCGGCGGCCACGTATTTCATGGCAATATAGGTGAGTTCGCCTTCCTGGCCAAAATCGTAAACAGGGAGGATGTGGGGATGTTCCAGCCGGGCCACCGCACGTGCCTCGCGCACAAATCGTTCGGCAAAGCCTTCCTCGTGCACGTAATAAGGTGGCAGTACCTTGACTGCCACATATCGCTCCAACGAAGGCTGAAATGCCTTGAACACCGTCGCCATGCCGCCGCGTCCCAGCGGCTCGACAATCCGATATTGGCCCAGCGTTTGTCCGGTCAAGTCTTGCATCTCGCGCCTCCTGCCAGATCGCGCGTTCAAGAAACCCGGTTTGTAGATGGTCAACAGCCTTATTGTAGCACGTTCCTGTGGCAAATTCAAGGCATATTGAGCCGGGACAACAAAAAAAGCTCCTATGCACATCCGTGCATAGGAGCTGAGGGGGAGGGAATGGAGACTGACTTTACTTGTCGAGTTCTTGAACTGAGGCCAGCAAATCTTCCTGAAGTTTGGCGATCTTGCTGGTCACCGACTCGATGCGGTCGAACAGTTTGGCGCTGCCTTCGATGCCTCGTTGGAGCAAGAGCGCGGCGCTCTCGGAGCGGCTTTTGCAGATGCCGGCGGCGACGAGCATATCCAATTTGGACAGCGTCTCATCGTTGACGCGCACCATCACCGAGTTGCCGCGCCCGCTGAGCGCAGATTCAAGCGATTCCATAAAACTGTTGATTGCCTTGCTCACGCTTTCACCGGTCGCCTTTTTCTTGGGCTGTCCTTCAGCCGCCTCTTCGACTTCGACCTCAACATCCTTGAATTCAACATTCTCTTGACTCATGGTTTTAACCTCCTGATAGAAATGGATTAAGCAAGTCCCTTACAGTGTAATACCATTACGTGTAAGGCGCTGGCAAGGTTTCACCGTTTTTTCATAGCAAGGGCTGGTTGCGCATTCAGGTTATTTTGGGTACAATCCTGGTATCAGATTCCAAACGGCTAGAGAATGGGAGCAGTGATGACGAACAAGTGGAACAAAAAGGCCAAAGCGTCCAAGGAGAATGAGAACGTTCATATAACCGGTCACAGCACCCAGTTTGCCCAGGATTGGGGGCGGCGAGGCGAGGCCTTGCGCGAGCAGGGTCAGTTTGCCCAGGCCATCGCCGCCTTTGATCGTGCGCTCGAATTGAATCCACAGTACGATTGGGCCTGGGCGCATCGCGGCGAGGCCCAGCGCCAGG
This sequence comes from uncultured Anaerolineae bacterium, assembly GCA_964428175.1. Taxonomy (GTDB): domain Bacteria; phylum Chloroflexota; class Anaerolineae; order JAFGEY01; family JAFGEY01; genus CAYRXM01. Next base: position 8,188 of record CAYRXM010000122.1, on the reverse strand, counting down.
CCGGGCGTTTTGAGGAGGCGGTGGCCAGTTTCCAGCGCGCGTTGGAAATCGATCCCGAGTACGAATGGGCCTGGGGCAACCTGGGCGAGTCGATGCGGCTGATGGGCCGCCATAATGAGGCTCTGGGCTATTTCGACCGCGCGCTCGCGATCAACCCGGAGAACTCGTGGGTGCTGTCCAGCAAGGCGCAGGCGATGCGGCAGGGCGGCCATCTTGCGGAAGCACTGGACGCGTTTGACCAGCAGTTGCGTCTGGATCCGGAAGACGCTTGGGCCTGGGCCGAGCGCGGCGAGACGCTGGCGGCCATGCATCAATACGATGATGCGGTTGTTTCGTTCGAGCATGCCATTTCCATCGATCCCCAATACACCTGGGCTTTGGCGCACAAGGGAGAGGCGCTGCGCATCGATGGGCAATACGAAGCAGCGCTTGAAGCGCTCGACCGGGCAATCGCCATCGATGTGCGTTATGCCTGGGCCTGGGCCAGCCGGGGAGAGACGCTGCGCCAGTTGGGCCGTTTTGATGAGGCTATTGCCTCTTTTTCGGAGGCCATTGCCGTCGATCCCAATTATGCCTGGGCGTTGGCCAGCCTGGGCCAGTCCCTGCGCCAGGCCGAGCGATATCAGGAAGCTTTGCCGCTGCTCGATCGTGCGCTGGCGCTGGACCCCGAGGGTTGGGTGTGGGCCGAAAGGGGCGAAGCCTTGCGCGAATTGGGCCGTTACGACGAGGCCAGCGAAGCGTTCAGGCAGGCTGTCGAACTGGTGCCCAATAACGATTGGGCCTGGGCGCACCTGGCCGAAGTGTATCGCGAGCAAGAACGCTTTGATCTGGCCGAAACGGCGTTCGTCCGCGCGGTCGAGCTGCGTCCCAATTACGCCTGGGCCTGGGCGCATCGCGGCGAGGCCTTGAGACAGACCCAAAAATACACCGAGGCGCTGGCGGTATTGGACGAGGCCATCGTCCAGGACCCGAGCTATGCCTGGGCCTGGGGTTCCAAGGGAGAAGCGCTGCGCCAAAGTGAACGCTATGAGGAGTCGATTGCGGCTTTTATGCGCGCAGTTGAGCTTGACCCGGATTATGTCTGGGCCTGGGGCAGCCTGGGCCAGTCCTATCGTATGCTCTCGCTCTATACAGAAGCCCTGGAAGCCGTCGAGCGCGCGCTCCAGATCGACGATCGCGTCGCCTGGATTTGGGGTGAGAAAGGGCTATGCCTGCGTTACCTCAAGCAGTTCGAGCAAGCCGCACAGGCTTATCGACAGGCCATTGCGCTGAACAGCGACTATCCCTGGGCCTGGGGCAACCTGGGGCTGGTTTTGCGCAGTCTGGAGCGCTACGAAGAAGCGCTGGAAGCGCTCGACCACGCACTATCTCAAGACAGTGCGTTGGATTGGGTATGGGCGCAAAAGGGCGAAGCGCTGCGCCAAATGGGTGAATATGAGGCGGCCATCGAGGCCTTTGAGCGTGCCGTTCAGCTCGATCCGAACTACAGTTGGGCCTGGGGCAGTATGGGCCAGGCTCATCGGCAGGCCGATCAGTTTGAACAGGCCGTGCGCTGCCTGGATCAAGCGATTGCTGCCGATCCATCGCTGGCCTGGGTGTGGGCCGAAAAGGGCGAATCGCTGCGTTTGTGGGGCAAGTGCGACGAGGCGATCGGCGCGTTCGACGAGGCGATCTTGCTCGACAATGAATATGCCTGGGCTTATGCGCACAAGGGTCAGGCACTGGTCGAGCTTGAGCGCTATCGCGAGGCCGTCCTGGCTTACGACCGGGCCATCGAGATCGACCCCGATTATCGTTGGGCCATCGACCGGCGGCAGGAGGTGCTGGACGAGTTGGGGCAATGATGGGCGCTAAATAAAAACCGCCGCCGACTTGCCGTCGGCGGCGGTTTTGCGTTTATGGGCTTTTCTGCGCCTGGTCGAGCACCGTTATGCCTATCGGCGCGGCGACGGCCCAGCCATCGCTGCCGTATTCGGCGATCACGGCCACGGCGTAGCGCGGCGCGTCAACCGGCGCAAAGCCGATGAACCAGGCGTTTCCCGGCGCGCCCGGCTGGCCGCTTTCGGCCACCCCGGCATACCCGGCGATGTCCGCCGGTGCGCCGGGCAGCATGGTGCGCATCGACTGGGCCAAAACCTGCCGGATGGCCTGCGCGGTTTCGACGCGCAGCGCCTGGCGCGGCGCGCCGGCCGGCGGCACATCCGCATCGCCGGCTCGCAGCACCAGCCGGGGCGCCGGGCGCAGGCCGTCGTTGACCAGCGTCGAGACCATCAGCGCCATTTCCAGCGGTGTGACCAGCACCTCGCCCTGGCCCATCGCCGTGCGTGCGGCCAGCAGGTTGCTCCACACGCCGCGCGCCAAAAGCTGTCCCGTGGCCGCGTCGATGGGCAGGCCGTGCGGCAGGCCGACGCCCAGCCGGGTGGCATAGTCGGCGAGCGGCTCGACGCCCAAGTCCAGACCCAGCCGGGCGAATTGGATGCTGCACGGCCAGGCATAGGCTTCGGCCAGCGTAAAGCGGGTCTTGGGCGGATTGCCGGGGCAGGAAATGGGCGGCTCGACGGTCAGGATCACGCCCAGTTCGTCGGTGTAAACGGTGTTCGCCTCGGACAGGCCCGTTTCTAGCGCGGCGGCAAGGGTGACGGTCTGAAAGATGGCTCCCGGCTGGTAGAGGCCCTGTGTGGCCCGGTTGAGCAGCGGGTTGCGCGCGTCGAATTGCAGGGTGGGCCAGTCGGCTTCCAGCGTGTTGGGATCAAAGGTCGGGTGGCTGACCAGAACCAGCACGTTGCCGCTGCGTGCGTCGAGCAGGACGACAGCGCCTGTCCATTCGCCCAACGAGTGCTCGGCGGTTTGCTGGAGGGCCAGATCGAGGGTCAGCGTCACACTGACGCCTTGTGGGTGCAGGTGTAACAGGGCGGCGCCAAGCTGATCGATGAGCGATGTCGGCGTTGGGCCGCGAATGGATGCGTCGTAGGTGCGCTCGACGCCGCCGGTGCCGTGGTTGATCGAGTAATAGCCGACCACCGGCGCCGCTTCCGGCGCGAGGTAAACGCGATTCCACACGCCCAGCGGCCCGGCCTGGCTGACCGCCAGCGGCGCGCCGTGCCGGTCGAGGATGTGCCCGCGGCGGATGCGCCGTTCGGCCTCGATCAGGCGCGGGTTGTCGTCGCGCACGGTTAGCGCCGGCGAGCGGACCACGCTCCAATAGCCCGTGCCCAATGCGATCAGCACAAAGCAGGCCATCAGCGCGTTGCCCAGTTTGCCAATTTGCTCTTCCAGTCCACGGTTCATGTGATTTGCCTCGCACTCGCCTTGATCAACAGCCCGACCACAATGCACGAGACGAGCATCGAACTGCCGCCGTAACTCACAAAAGGCAGGGTGATGCCGGTCAGCGGGATGAGCTTGAGCACGCCGCCGAGGATGATCAGGCTTTGCCAGCCGAGCAGCGCCGACAGGCCGGCGGCGAGCAGGGCGACAAAAGACGCGTCGGCGTTCGCCGCGGCCCGCATCGCTGCGCGCAGCCCGCGCGCGACCAGGAGCAGCAGGGCCAAAATCACTGCCAGCGCGCCGAGCAGCCCCCACTCCTCGCCAATGGCCGCAAAAACAAAGTCGCTGTGTACCACGGGAATGTAGGGCGTGGGGTGTCCCAGCCCGATGCCGCTGCCGAACAAGCCGCCGCTGGCAAAGGCCAACAGCGACTGCACGATCTGGTAGGCGTCGCCGCGTGGGTCGGCCCAGGGATTGAGCCAGATGTCGCCGCGCAGGCGCACGCGATCAAACAGGTAATAGCCGCCGCCGGCCGCCAGAACAAGCAGCCCCAGCCCGAGAACGACGTACCATTTTTGATCGGTGGCGACATAGAGCATCGACAAAAAAGTGGCGAAAAAAAGCATCGCCGCGCCGAGGTCTTGCTGCCAGACCAACAGGAGCAGTGAAAAGCCCCACATCAACAAGAGGGGCAGCAGGTAGGGCAGCGGCGGCAGGCGCAAGAGGCCCAGACGGGTCTGGGTCAGGGTGATCAGCTCGCGCTTTTCGGCCAAATAGCTGGCCAAAAAGACGACGACCAGGATTTTGAGCAGTTCGGAGGGCTGGACGTAAAACAGCCCCAGGTTGATCCACAGCCGGTCGCCGATGCCAAACGGGTTGACGCCCCACAGGATGGTCAACCCCAGCAGGCCCAGACCGGCGAACAGCCACAGATAGCGAAAGCGGTTGAGCCAATACCAGCGATACGGCAGTGCGGCGACGAGCAGCAGGGCGACCATCCCCGCGCCGCACCAGATCAATTGGCGGGTCAAAAAGGTCTCCTGCAAACGCGCCACCTCGATCAGCCCCAGACCGCAAAGCAGCACGGTCAGTGGGAAAAGCAGCGTGTCGTGCGCCGGCAGCCGCCAGTTGAGCACCCCCCAACCGATCCAGGCCAGCGTGCCGAGCACCAAAACCGGGGCGAGGTAGCGCGGCAGTATCCGGCCTTGCTCGGCATAGGCCAGGGCGACGAACCCGACGGTGGTGAAGAGCAGCGCCAGCACGATCAGCGCGAGTTCGGCCCAGTTGGGGCGGAGTGCGTCTCTAGTGTCCGACATATTTCTCGATCAGCAGCGCGAGCTGCGTCTTTTTGTCAGCGGAAATACGCGCCGGATCGGTGATGATCGCGCCGGCGAGTGCGCTTTGGCACGCGCAGGGCGCTTCCCGGTCGAGCGCCTCCATCCTGGGCAGCGCGTAACGGATGATCGACTTGGCCGTCTCCAGGTTGGCGTGCATATTGCCGACCACCATCTCGACCGTGACCTGGTCGTGGTCGGGGTGCCAGACGTCGTAATCTGTGACCAGATTCATCGATGCGTAGCAGATTTCGGCCTCGCGGGCCAGCTTGGCTTCCGGCAGCGCGGTCATGCCGATGGTGTCAAAGCCCAACCGGCGGTAGGTGTTCGACTCGGCCTGGGTGGAAAACTGGGGGCCTTCCATCACCACCATCGTCCCGCCAGGGTGGACGGTGGCCCCGGCGGCGCTGGCCCCATCGATCAGGATGTGGCGCAGGGCGGGGCAGAACGGCCCGGCAAAACCAATGTGGGCGACGATGCCGCCGTCGAAAAAGGTGTGCGGCGCGCGGTGGCGGGTGCGGTCGAACAACTGGTCGGGGATGACGATGTCGCGCGGGGCAATGTCCTCGCGCAGCGAGCCGCAGGCGCTGCTAGCGATGATGCGCTTGACGCCGAGGCTCTTGAGCGCCCAGATGTTGGCCCGGCCGGGCAGTTCGGTCGGCGAGAGGATGTGGCCGCGCCCGTGGCGGGGCAGAAAAGCGACCCACACGCCGTCCAATTCACCGACGATGATTGCATCTGACGGCTTGCCGAAGGGGGTGTCGAGGTCAAGCTCTTGAATGTGGGTCATTCCTTCCAATTGGTACAGTCCGCTGCCGCCAATGACAGCATTGGGAATGGGGTGCATGGGAATCCTCCTTGTTTGAATGGTCCAGTCTTTTGATCGGGCAGCGGCGCGCTGTGGCCCGTTTTGTCCGGTTCAGGAACGATCTTGCGGCAGCGGCGGGCCGAGTACCACACGAAAGCCCATGTAGGGCCAGGCCAGGCCGGGGTGCGCCTTGTCGATTGCCGAGCAGCGCGCCTGATCGTGGGTGTAGCGAAAGGCCCCGCCGCGCCGCGCCTTGTAGCGTGTTTCGGCATAAGCCCAGTTGTGGCACCACTCCCAGACGTTGCCGGCCATGTCGAGCACGCCGTAGGGGCTGGCCCCGCTCGGATACATACCCACCGGCGTAGTCGTGCCGATGTTGCTTTCGGAGACGTTGCAGCGTGTCTCGTCGCCGGGTTTTTCGATGCTGGACAGCGTCCAGCTGTCGCCCCAGGGATAGGTTCGCCGGGGCAGCGGGTTGTCGGGCTGCCCGCCGCGGGCGGCCTTTTCCCACTCCAGGCTTGTCGGCAGGCGCACCACAAGTCCCTCCAGCGGGCGGGGCTGCGCTTCGATGCGGTCCTGCCGCCAGACCCGGAATGGCGATGCACGCAGGCGCTCGGCCAGCCATTGACAATAGTCCATTGCGTCCTGCCAGGTCACATTGACGACCGGGTGGTTGCGAATGTCGTCCGACGGGCGGCTGCCGCTCCAGTGCGCGGGCGATTTGCGCCTGGTCGCCTCGACAAAGCGCGCATACTGCGCGTTTGTCACCGGGTAGCGGGCGATCCAGAACCCGGCCTGTTCGATGAGTTGCGCGTTATCGCCCTCGCCGTGCCAAAAAGGCGAGCCTGGCACCTCACACCACAATCCTTCCGGCTCGCAGACGCCGGGGCGCTCGTCGCCGGCGGGCAGGCGCGACAGCGTGCGTCCGGCCTGGGCGCGTTCGTGAGGCGCAAGGCGTTCTTGTTCCAATGTCGCTGCCAGCCAGGACTTGACCCGCGCCAGGCTCGATGCCGCGTGCGGTGGGAAGGGCTGCTCCTGGGAGGCGAATCCGCGCTCTATTTCGACCAGACATTGTCCGGCCAGCCAGGCCAACCGCCAGGCGCTGTCCGGCGACCTGCTCGGCTCGGAAACTGGCTGCGGGCACAGCGCATCGACAATGTCCAGCGCTGCGGCGAGATCGTCTTGCAACTGCGACAATCTGCCGACGGCGAACAGGATCGATTCTCGCCAGCGATAAAATTTGTCCTGAGCCAGGCGCACGGTCAGGCGGGGCAGTTCAGGCTGGATGACCAGGTGACGCGAGATGGCATAGGCTTGCAAGATGGGGTGGGCAAAGCTCAAGACGCCGGGCCGCCGTTCTTCGAGCAGGCCGGGGCGTGTCCGCAGGCGCAGCACCAGTTCATTCACCATCGGCCACAGTCCCTCGCGGCATGCGCGGGTCAGTGCGGCGCGCAGATCGTGCTCTTGCAGTTCGACCATATCGGCCTGGTGTTCCAGACGGGTGTAGGCCTGGTAGGTGGTATGGGCCACGGCCTCGACCAGGCGGTCCATGTTGAAGGCAGGACGCAGGTCGCGCTCGGCCTCGTCGCGCCCTTCGAGCCAGTGGGCCAGTGTCAGCTTGACCAGGTCGTAATGAAATCGTGTCCGGCTGGCGGCGAGCCGGCCTTGCAAGGTGTGCAGCAAGGCGATCAGCACGAGCAGCGAGCGGCGGCGGGCCAGCGTCTCTATGTCGGGGCGGCGCAGCAGCGAGCAGAGCTGGCCGGGCAGGTCGCGTGCGCTTTCCTCGTCGATCCACCCCTTGCGGGCCAGTTCTGCGTACCACTGGCGTACAAAGCCGTCCATCTGCTCGATGGTCAGATCGGCGACGGTGACCGCGACGAAATTTTCCAGTTCACAGGCGGCAGCATCGTCAAGGTCGAGATAGCTCGGCGCGGTGACGATCCAGACGTTGTCATCGCCGGCAAAGCGACACCAGAAATCACGCGCTGCCTCGGGGGCGCATTCCAGGTTGTCGATCAGCAACAGGACGCCGCCCGGCGCGATGAGTTGCGCCGCGGCCTGTTCGCCCTCGATGCCCAGTTGGGCGGCGATATAGTCGAGCAAATCGTCTGCGCCCGGATTCATTTGTTCTTGCCTGGCAAGAGCGAAATCGCCAAGGTCGATCAACAGTGGAAAGAGCCGCCCGTGTGTCCATTCGGGGCCGATCCGTGACAGGGCCGCCGGGGCGTCGGGGTCGCCCGCTTCAGACATCGACAGGGCCAGCCGCTTGAGAAAGGCCGAACACGCTGAACCGAGCGAGCCATGCACGAGCAGGTGTCGCTCCTTGCCGGCTGCTTCGATCAGCGAGATGGGGCGTGTGTGGGGCATGCTGCCGTGCGCGCCGGCTTCGGATGGTTCGGCGGGCAGGGTGGTCGATTGTGTCGTGTTGAGCGGTGTGTACAGCGCTTCCAGTTCCAGGGCGCAGCCCTGGCGTTGCAGCGTGTGCCGGCGTTCGTCGAGGCCATAGATGTATACGGTGCGATGGTTTGTTTGCAGCCGTTGCAGGTAAGCGGCCTTGACCAGGGCCAGGTCTTGCGGCGTCAGCGGCGGCGTCGGCGCGCGTGCGGCAGGCTGAGTGGGTCTGGTCTCCGAGCGCGAAAAAAGGTTGCCCCAAAGCGCACCAATTCCTCTTGGCTTTTCTTTGGCTTTAGGGGGTGATTCCTGATCCATGTCGAATCTTTCCTTGTAACTGCACACTGGCGAAAATGAAAGGTTGAGCATGGAACGTCTCCTGAGTAGA
>CAYRXM010000121.1:0-15235 GCA_964428175.1 uncultured Anaerolineae bacterium | reverse complement strand
TACACCCTATCCTACACTCTTTCCCTACACGACGCTCTTCCGATCTAACATCAAACTGGTGTGCCCGGCAGCGGCGAGGTGATCGAGCAGATAGCAGAGCGTGTTGGCGACGCCATCCCACTTGGGCAGAAAAGTTTCGGCAAAAAGGGCAATGCGCACAGTTTCGTGTCCTTTGAATAGCCTTCCCGGAAGCCAGGCGAACCAGTCGGCTTGGCCATCTCGTCCGCAGCTTCCGGGAAGGCGGTATATTCTGCCGACTCAAACCTGGATCAGGTTCGCACTTGTCAGTGATTGCACTGTACCATGTTCTGATTAAGCGCAGGTTAAAGCCATAATAACGAGTAGTTAAAGTTCGGCTAACCAGTGCCAGTTCCACCGAACCTGGGGGCTTAACCTGCCGTTAATGCAGCGACAATCAATCGTTAATCCGGCCATGCTATGCTTGGTTCGATATCCACACGTATGGGTGACAGGATGCATGAGGTTTTGTTGCTCAACATAGGGTATGAACCACTTGGCGTGATTGGTTGGCGGCGCGCCCTGGGATTGATCTTGCGCGAGCGCGTCGATCCGGCCAGCACAGAAGGCGTAACCATTCAAGGCGTTTCGACCGTCTTGCACATCCCCTATGTACTGCGGCTCAAGCAATACGTCAATGTGCCTGCCCCCAACGCACACTGGACGCGACGTGGGGTCATGCGGCGAGACGGCTACACCTGTATCTATTGCGGCATCCAACCGGGTGAGTTGCAGCGCGGTCTGCTGCTGACCCGGCGAGATATGACCATCGATCACATTCTGCCGCTCAGCCGGGGTGGGCAAAGCACGTGGACAAATACCGCCTGTGCCTGCCGCGCCTGCAACCAATACAAAGGCAATCGCACACCCACCGAGGCCCATCTCCGTCTGCGCTGGACGCCCCAGTCGCCGCGCATAACCTTTTGGGAATTATCCGGTGACATCCCCGCCGCCTGGAAAATCTATTTGCAAGCCGGCAGGCCTTGATGCAAGATTCCTATGCCAGGGTCACGGTGATCCTGCCCACCAAAAATGAAACGCGCAACATTGTTCCTTTCCTCCATTCAATCCCTCCCGACATTCCGTTGGTCGTCGTCGATGCCAGCAATGACGACACACCCACACTGATCGCCGAACACCATCCCGGATACGTCCAAATCATTCGCAGCCCGGCCCGCATCGCCGAGGCGCGGCAGATCGGTGCAGCAGCCGCTCGAACACCCTGGCTGTTGTTCACCGACGCCGACATCTCGTTCGCCGGTGACTATTTTGAACGGCTTCGCCCGCTTTTGGGCAGCCATGACGTGATTTATGGGGCCAAATGCTCTCTAGACGCCTATGCGCGCTATTATCGCTGGTTTGTCTGGGGACAGGGTCTGGCACACCGGCTGGGGGTTCCGGCCGCCTCCGGATCGAACCTGCTCATCCGGCGTGAAACCTGGCTGGTCTGCGGCGGATTCGACCTGACCCTGACGGTCAACGAGGATTCTGAAGTGGTGTGGCGAATCAAGCGGCGGGGCTATCGCATTTGTTTTGCGCCCGAGCTGGTGGTCTATGAACGCGACCACCGCCGCTTGCGCCGGGGTGTGGCGCGCAAAACGCTGCACACCCTGGCGCGCTGCCTGCTGCTCTACCTGAATCTGATCCCCGCTCGTTGGCGCAGCGCCGATTGGGGATATTGGTCGTAAATATTCAGAAAAACCGGTACAACTGCCTCGGTTGGGCAAGCACCTCACGCCGAACCCGTCCTGCTTTGATCATCCAGCGCACCTGGGTGATGGCCCCGTTTTCAATCTCCAGCCCCGTAATCTGGTTCGCTTCCACGCAGCTGCCGGTGTTGAAATAAGGCGTCATCCCATATTGCGCGCCGGTAGGGTGATGGGTGTGCCCACAGATGATCGGCTGTTCGTAGCGGCGCGCCCAGTCGATCAGCCGCTGCTCGATGCGCATCTTGGCCCTTTGCACACGGTCGATGATGCGTTTTTCGAGCGGATGCCGCCGGCTCAAGTCTTCCGTCCAGGTGATGCCCTTGGCCAGGCCCAGACAGAGCATCTGCCGCCAGACGGTGCGCACGGTCAGCCGGCTGACCCAGGCAAATCGGTCGTTGTTCGGGTCGGCCTGGTGTCCGTGAAAGACGAGGATCGATTGCCCGCTCCCAACATGAGTCAGGCGCAGGCTCTCGCGGACCAAAAGCCCGGCTTTGCTCATCTGCCGGATATGCCGGTGCTGTATATCGTGGTTGCCCAGCAGCAGGTAGAGCCGGCCCATTCGATCAAAGCGGTGCAGACGCTCAAAGGTGCGCGGGTGCGCGCGATATATCCCTTCAAAACGGCTGTTCTGCCACAATTCGTCCCCGTCTCCAACCTCGACATAGGTAAAGCCTTGTGCTGCATAGTGCGCGAGCGTATGCAAAAACAGCCCCTCGTTCGGCGCAAAAACATCTGCGCGCCCCCGGTCTCCACGATGACAATCGCTGAAAAAGACAAACCGGCTCGTATCATCAAATTCGACCGGGTATGCCTCGTCGCGCATCTGCGCGAGGCGCTGATCGGTGACTGCCTGCCAACGGTCGCCGGAAACAGAATCGTGCAGCGGCGACCACGTCTGAAAAGCGATGTCCTGGCTAACGATGCCCATTTTTTTCATCCTTGTCCAAATTTGCGACTTGGCTGAAAAAAGGTCGATCATGCGCTAAATCGCTTGTTGAGGCTTTGGTCTTGTGTTTAATAAGCACAATTGGCAAGTCCCAAGATATTTCAAACTCGACGAGTTTGATGTGTTGCGCATTTTGGCTTGTTTGTCGCTTTTGACCTTTTTTCAGGAGAATCATTTGTGTTTCCGGGTCATTGTACCAGATCGATGTTAAGCAGCGATTAGCGTACTTTTAACAGTCGATTAAATAGAGCAAAACCGGCGCCCGAAGCAAACGTTAACCATTTCTTAACAATCGGTTAAACAAAGATTAATGCAAATGAGGCATACTGATCGTGTTGATCAAGTCCGTTTACATGACAATCATCTCTAAACCGCAAGAGGAATGAATGGTTCAAGACATCCTGGCCTCGCTGCGCCGGCGCTGGCAGTTGAGGTCGCTGCGCGATAAAATCTTGTGGCCGTTGGTCGGCCTGATGCTGCTCTCGCTGCTGGTCAGCTCGCTGGCCTTTGTGTTTGGCACCGCACTGACGAAAAATCAGCTCGTTACACAGCAAATGGATAGGGCAAAAACTGGTTGCCGACAGCGGCTGGGTGCCGGTCAGGTGACTCGGATGAAAAGGACAACAGATGAACACGGGCTAACGCACACGGATAAAAAAAGTAAAATCAGTGTGGATCAGTGAAAATCAGCGGCCTATTTTTCAGGCCGTTTCGGGCAAGAAAAGGAGAAATCGAGGTGGAAATTCCGCTGATCTTGGTGACAAACGACGATGGAATTGAATCGGAAGGGCTGTGGGCGGTGGTCGAAGCGCTGCTGCCGGTGGGCGAAGTGCTGGTCGTCGCCCCAGATCGGCAGTGGTCGGGCGGCGGGCGGTCGATGCCGCCCATGGTGACGGGCGCGATCAGCCCGTATGTGCGGGTCATCGGTGAGCAGCGCGTGCTCGGCTATGCCGTCGACGCCAGCCCGGCGTTGGTCGTTCAGCACGGCGTGATGGAACTGGCCCCGCGTATGCCCGCGTTGGTCGTATCGGGCGTCAATAACGGCTACAACCTGTCTACCGAAGTGACCATTTCCGGCACGGTCGGGGCGGCGTTGGAAGGCGCAGCCTTTGGCATTGCGGCGCTGGCCGTCTCGCTCGAAATGGATCCGCGCTATCACCTGACTGGCGACACGCGCGCCGACTATGCCGCAACCCAGGCCTTTGTGCAGCGCTTTGCCATGCACCTGATTGCCCACCCGCTGCCCTATGATACAGATGTGCTCAACATCAACCTGCCGGCAAGCGCCACACCCGATACGCCCTGGCGACTGACACGCCTGGCACGCCAGCGCTATTTTTATCCGCGGACGCCCAACCGCGCCGCAGGGCAAGGCCGGATGGGCTATGCGCCGCTGGGAAACCCGCTGCAAACACGCACCGACTCGGATATCTGGGCAGTCATAGTGGATCGGGTTGTGTCGGTCACGCCGCTGTCGCTCGACCTGACCGCGCGCACCGATTTATGCCGTGTACAAGACGAACTCCAGGCTGGCGTGCAAGAGAGCCGGGCGTGCATGGAGGCCCTGTCAGCGATTCTGGCCCATCCGATAGCCGCAGCCGCCTGAAGGGAGGCCGTCGATCAGACCTGACCGGACACAAACGGGGGAATCCATGATCAAAGTGCTTGTGGTCGAGGACAACCAGACCTTGCTCGACACCCTGGACTACAACCTTTCGCGCCAAAACTATCACGTCATCACCGCTTCTAACGGCCTGGCGGCTTTGGAAACGGCACGCAGTGAACAGCCCGACCTGATCGTGCTCGATCTGATGCTGCCCGGCCTCGACGGCGTGCAGGTATGCCGCATTTTGCGCCAGGAGACGATTGCGCCGGTGCTGATGCTCACCGCACGCACCACCGAAGCAGACAAGGTGGTCGGGTTGGAAGTTGGCGCAGACGATTATGTGACCAAGCCATTCAGCATGCGCGAGTTTCTGGCCCGGGTCAAGGCGCTGCTGCGCCGGGCCAGCTTTATGCGCCAGGAATTGTCATCACAACCCAACCGACAGGACCCGATTCGGCTCGACCTGGAAGACCTAGTCATCGATCAGGTGCGCTGCGAAGTGACCCTCGACGGCCAGCCGCTGCGGCTCAAACCCAAAGAATACGAACTGATCGTTTTTCTGGCCCTCAACCGGGGCATTGCGCTTTCGCGCGACCTGATCCTGGAGCGCGTGTGGGGCTGGGACTATGACGGGGGCAGCCGCACCGTCGACGTACATATGCACTGGTTGCGCGAAAAAATCGAACCCGATCCGGCCAACCCGGTGCGCATCGTCACCGTGCGCGGCGTGGGATACCGTTTTGAAGCATAGGCCCGGCCATCGCCAGATCGCCCATCATTAACCCAACGTTAACAATTCCTTGACCGTTTGTTAAACAACCTGATCTATGATGCTATCGTGAGCAAGATGCTCCCAACACCATGTCATTTCAACTTTATGGAGGAGTCAAGAATGAAGCGTTTTCTATTCACCCTGCTGGTCGTGATGGCCCTTGCCGTCACCGCCTGCACCCAGACCACCGTCGCGCCGACGGCAACCCCCAGAGCTGCCGCGCCGACAGCGACAGCCAAACCGGAAGAGCCAACAGCAACCCCGCAAACAGAACCTGCCCAAGCGGGCAAGATTCAACTGGCCGGTTCGACCACCGTGCAGCCTCTGGCCGAAGAGCTGGCCGAGGCCTTTATGGCCCTCAACACCGGCGTGATCATCGAAGTGCAAGGCGGCGGTTCGAGCGTGGGCGTGACCTCGGCCGGTGAAGGCACCGTAGACATCGGTATGGCCTCCCGCGAGGTCAAAAGCTCCGAGTTGGAGAAATTCCCCAATCTGCAGGTCTTTACCATCGCCTTTGACGGCATCGCCATCGTCACCCACCCCGGCATCCAACTGCCCGGCCTGACCGTCGAGCAGGTGCAAGGCATCTTTGCCGGCGAGATCAAGAACTATGCCGAGGTCGGCGGCCCGGATGCGCCCATCGTGGTGGTGTCTCGTGAAGAGGGTTCGGGCACCCGCGCCGCGTTCGAAGAACTGGTGATGAGCTACAAGGACGCCGACGGCAAGACCCAGGTCAAGCCGATGTTTGAAAAGGCGCTGTTGCAGCAGTCCAACGGGCAGGTGCGCACCGCCGTGTCCACCACCCCCAACGCCATCGCTTACCTGTCCTTCGGCTTCCTGGACGAGTCGGTCAAGACGGTCAAGGTCAACGATGTCGAGCCGACCGTGGCCAACGTCAAGAACAGCAGTTATCCCATCGTTCGCCCGCTGAATATGCTCACCAGCGGTGCGCCGGGCGATCTGGCCGATGCGTTCATCAGCTTTATCCTCAGCCCGCAAGGGCAGGAAATCGTCGGCAAGGAATACATCACCGTCAAGTAAGCGTCTTTTCGCAATCGACGGTGAACCCGGTGAGGGGTACGACGGCCGGTCGTACCCCTCACACCCATGCTTTGAAAGAGGTCAACAATGAGCAAAAATCGGGGCGAACCGGCGGCCGGCCGGCCGCTCTTTGTCACTGTGGTGGCCGTTTTGACGGCATTGTGCGCGCTGGCCGGCAGCGTCTGGCTGATCGCGCGCATCTCCGCCGACGCAGTCCCCGAAGGTACGTCCGTGGCAGCGATGCGCATCGGCCCGGCCTGGACCGTTGTGGCGGCGCTGTGTGTCGCCGGGCTGGGGCTTGCCACGGCCTGGGGCTTGTGGCAGCTCAAAAACTGGGCGCGCACCGCGTTGATCCTGATCGTCGTCGTCGGGCTGGTGGCTTTTCTGGTCAGTGTGTTGTTCGGGGTGGCCGCAAGCATTTTTGCCGGCGAACAGGTGGTTGCCGCCGGCGAGATGCTCAAGATTCTCGGACAGGCCCTGGTGCGGGTTGTGCTGGTCTGCGTCGTGCCGTCCGGCGTCATCTATGGGCTGATCCACTATGGCTGGCACTTTGAAGAAAGCGTCGGGGAGCGCAACCTGGTTGACCGACTGGTGCGCTACCTGCTGGTATCGACCGCGCTCAGCTCCATCCTGATCGTCTTTTTGATCATCCTGTTCACCATGACCGAAGCCTGGGAATCGATCCAGGCCGTTGGCGCGGGCACGATGCTGCTGGGCACGATCTGGCGGCCCGGCTCGATCATCGGCAACGACACCGCCCAGTTGGGCATGCTGCCGATGGTGGTCGGGTCGATTTTGAGCACGGCGGGGGCGGTGATTTTGGGCGTGCCGCTGTCGATCGGTACGGCGGTGCTGCTGGCCGAAATCGCTCCGCCGATGGTGCGCGAGGTGGTGCGCCCGGCCATCGAACTGCTGGCCGGCATCCCCTCGGTCATTTACGGCCTGTTTGGCATGGTGGTCATCGCGCCGATGATCCAAAGAGCCTGGCCGCAAATCCCCTATAACACCGGCTACAGCCTGCTCAATGCGTCGTTCATCCTGGCGGTGATGATCATTCCCACCGTCACCAACATCGCCGAAGACGCCATCCGCGCGGTGCCCAGGCTCTACAGAGAAGGATCGCTGGCATTGGGGGCGACCCATTTCCAAACCATCGTCCAGGTCATTTTGCCCTCGGCGCGTTCCGGGCTGATCGCGGCGGTGATTCTGGGCATCGGCCGCGCGCTGGGCGAGACGATGGCCGTGATTATGGTCATCGGCAATTCGATTGCTTTTCCAAGCCCGTTGATCGAGGGCAACCCGCTGACGCTTTTGCTCAGTTCGGCGCGTACACTGACCGGCAACATTGCCGTCGAGATCGCCTATGCTGAAGGCGTCCACCGCAGCGCGCTGTTTTTCACCGGTGTGCTGCTCTTTGCGATGATTTTCTTCGTGAACAGCCTGGCGCGGTATTTAATGAGGGAAAGAGGATCGAGTAAACAAGACAAGTAGACAGGGGCCAAGTAGACAAGGTTTATCAGACAACATTGGAGATATTTATGAACGTTGAAACGTATCAAATGTCAAAAGTGAAACTGGCAGGTACAACTCGAAAGGTGCAGGCAAACAACATTGCCCAACGCAAGCTGGCGCAGGCAGTGGCTTTTGGATTTTTCTGGCTGGCCGGGGCGGTGGTCGTTGCCGCGCTGGCCTGGATCGTCGGGTATGTGATGGTCAACGGCCTGCAAGTGGTCAGCCTGGAATTTCTGACCACCCGCCCGGCCGGCGGCGTCTCCGGCGAGGGAGGTATGTCAACAACCATCGTCACTACCCTGTACCTGGTCGTGTTGACCATCGCCATCGCTGCGCCGTTGGGCGTGGGCGCGGCGGTGTACCTGGTCGAGTACGCCGGCGAGGCGCAGGCTTCCAGCAAGGTGGTCGCCGCCGTGATCTCGATCTCTCGCACCGGGGTTGAGATTCTGGCCGGTGTGCCGTCAATCATTTTCGGTTTGTTCGGTTTTGCGCTGTTTGTCTCGGCGCTCAAGTTGAAATTCTCGCTGCTCTCGGCCGGGTTGAGCGGCGCGTGCCTGATTTTGCCGGTGATCGTCCGCACCTCAGAAGAGGCGCTGCTGGCCGTGCCGCGCGCCTATCGCGAAGGCAGCCTGGCCCTGGGTGCGACCAAATGGCAGACGATTACCCAGGTGGTGCTGCCGGCGGCCCTGCCGGGTATCATCACCGGCATCGTGCTCAGCGTGGGGCGCATTGTGGCTGAAACGGCCATTTTCTGGGTCACGCTGGGCGGCAGCTATCGCCTGCCCACCGGCCTGCTGTCTTCGGGACGCACGATGGCTCTGCACGTCTATTCGCTGGCCTCCGAGACGCGCGCCTTTGACAAGGCAATGGGCACGGCGGCAGTGCTGATCGTCACTATCGTGGCGCTGAACCTGGTGATCAACTATACATCGCGCACGCTGTCGGCGCGCGCGATGGGGAGGATGCAATAAATGGCAATGGCGTGCGAGCAGGCAAAAATTTGTGTGCAAAATTTGAGTATTTTCTATGGCGCGTTCCAGGCGCTGCGCGATGTGAGCGTGGATATCCCGGCCAACCAGGTCACGTCGATCATTGGCCCGTCGGGGTGCGGCAAGAGCACCTTTTTGCGTGCTTTTAACCGCATGAATGACCTGATCCCCACCGCCCGCGCACAGGGACACGTGCTAATGGACGACCAAGACCTCTATGCCATCGACACGGTCGAACTGCGCAAGCGCATCGGCATGGTCTTTCAACGGCCCAACCCGTTTCCCAAGACGATTTACGACAATGTGGCCTATGGCCCGCGCGTCAACGGCCTGCGCGACAAAAAGACCCTGGACAACCTGGTCGAGCAGAGCCTGTGCAGCGCAGCGTTGTGGGATGAAGTCAAGGACAACCTGCACAAGTCGGGCCTGGCCCTGTCGGGCGGGCAGCAGCAGCGTTTGTGCATCGCCCGCGCGCTGGCCGTCGAACCGGAGGTGATCCTGATGGACGAGCCGGCCTCTGCGCTCGACCCAATCGCCACGCTCAAGATCGAAGAGCTGATCCAGGAACTCAAAAAGAATTACACCATCGTCATCGTCACCCACAACATGCAGCAGGCCGCACGGGCGAGTGACTATACCACCTTTTTCAACATGGCCGATGACCGCGCCGGCTACCTGGTGGAGCACGGGCCGACCAGGCAGGTTTTTACCAACCCACGGGAAAAACTGACCGAGGATTACATCACCGGGCGATTTGGCTGAAATTGGGTGGATGGGTGGTTAGGTCATTCGGCGGCATAGGCCACCCAACCACCCAACGACCTGACAACCAAACCACCGAACTACCGATATCGAACGGAGAATATGAATGTCTAAAAAGCGCATTTTGTTCTTATGCACCGGCAACTCGGCGCGCAGCCAGATGGCCGAAGGACTGGTCAATCATTTTTGGGGCGAGAATTGGGAAGCGTATTCGGCGGGCACGCATCCGTCGGGCTATGTGCACCCGCTGGCCGTGCAGGCCATGGCCGAGCTGGGCATCGACATCTCGGCCTGTCGCTCCAAATCGACGGACGAGTTTCGCTATGTCGAATTTGATCGCGTCGTCACCGTCTGCGATCAGGCCGCCCAAAACTGCCCGGCGTGGTTAGGAAGCGGTACCGTTGCCCACATCGGCTTTCCAGACCCGGCCCGCGCCGATGGCAGCGACGAGGAGCGAATAGCCGTCTTTCGCCTTGTGCGCGACGGGCTGCGCGAGCAGGTGTTCGCCTTTTTGAACCGCGAGGTCGCCTCATTGGAGGTGCAATTCAATGCCTAGAGAAACGTTTCACCAGGAAATGGAAGCGCTGCAAGACAAAATTTTGGCCCTGGGCAGCCGCGTCGAGGGCGCACTGCTCGATTCGGTGCACGCGCTCAAAAAGCGCGATCTGGATGCTTGCCGCCGGTTGATCGCCCATGACCGGCTGATCAACGAACAGCGCTACGAGATCGAGGCCGACACGTTGATGCTGATCGCCACCCAACAGCCGATGGCCGGCGATTTGCGCACGCTGGCCGCAGTGCTCGAAATCGCCAACGAATTGGAGCGCATCGGCGACTATGCCAAGGGCATCGCCAACATCAGCCTGCTGATCGGCGAGGAGCCGTTCATCAAGCCGCTGATCGACATCCCGGCGATGGCCGAGATCGGCGCCGATATGCTGCACCGCGCCCTGGACGCCTTTGTACAGCGCAACGTAGACGCAGCGGCGACAATCCCGCATGAAGATGATACGGTCGATGCGCTGTACAACCAGGTGTACCGCGAACTGATGACCTATATCATCGCCGACCCCAAGATTAT
Source organism: uncultured Anaerolineae bacterium (assembly GCA_964428175.1). Taxonomy (GTDB): domain Bacteria; phylum Chloroflexota; class Anaerolineae; order JAFGEY01; family JAFGEY01; genus CAYRXM01. Next base: position 4,799 of record CAYRXM010000121.1, on the reverse strand, counting down.
CGAGCAGGCCAACTATTTGCTGTGGGCGGCGCACAACCTGGAGCGCACCGCCGACCGGGTGACCAACATCTGCGAACGGGTGATTTTCACCGTCACCGGCCGGTTGGTCGATGTGGGGTCGGAAAATGAAGGGATCGAGAGTCTGGGATAGTGTAAAATGGAAAAAATCAGCGTTCTCTTTTTATGCACCGGCAACTCGGCGCGCAGCCAGATGGCCGAAGCCTTTTTGCGCTGCTACGGCGGCGATCGGTTCGAAGCCTTTAGCGCCGGGTTGGAGCCCAAAGGGATCAACCCTTACACCGTGCGGGTCATGGAAGAACTGGGCCTCGACCTGAGCGGTCAGCGCTCCAAAGATGTGACCGAGTACCTGGGCAAACGGCATTTCAGCTATCTGATCACCGTCTGCGCGCATGCCGAACAAAACTGCCCGCGCACGTTTCCCGGTGTTGGGCAAAGGCTGCACTGGGCTTTCGAAGACCCGGCTGATTTTGTGGGCGCTGAGTTGGCGACGCTGGACAAATTCCGCCAGGTGCGCGACGAGATCGGAGCGCGCGTCCAGGCGTGGATCGCGCAATTGTGATACCTGGTGGCAGATTGGAGGAAAGGAACAGCCATGCAGATCGACGATGTGCCAATCTGGCCCGATGCAGCCATCCAGTTCTTTTCCTCCAATCTGTTCAGGTATCGCGTATTTGGCATTGCGGTCATCGACCGGGTGATTGATTTTTACCAGAACGAGACCCCCAAACAAGGTTGGGTCGCCGAATACGAGCCGTTTCGTCATATCGATCAAGCCGTGCTGGGATTTACCAAGGACTCCCGCTCGGCGACGATCATTGTCGAACAAGTGCAGCCAGACCTGGCGCGGGTGATGGTGCGTGTATCCAGCCTCTACCCGCTGAAAGCCTCTCAGGATACAGACTGCGCCCAAGATTTGATCATGTAGAGTTCGAACATTTTCGAGAGTGACTCATGCCATCGACACCAAAACTGAACTGGATTCTGGCCGGGTTGTATGTTCTGATCGCATTGGTTGTGCTGGTGTTGGCCGTAATCTCCCCGCCAATTCGTGCTGTTTCGTACGCACCATTGCGTGACCTGATCCTGCCCCAACCCAAGCCGATCACCCTGTCGCTGCTCTATTCGACCGAAAAAGCGGCCTGGCTGGAAGAAGCCGTGCCTGCTTTTATCAAGTCGAACCCACGCATCCAGGGCCACCCGGTGCGAGTGGAGATGAAAAAAAGCGGCTCGCGCGAGATGGTGCTGGCCGTGCTGGATGGCAGCGAAAAACCCGATCTGATCAGCCCGGCCAGCCTGCTGCAAATTTCGATGCTGCAAGACCTCTCGTCCAGCAAGTTTGGCCGCCCGGTCGTCAACCCGGCCGACGCAGCGACCTGCCGGCCCGTCTTGTACACCCCGCTGGTTTTGGTCGCCTGGAAAGAGCGCGCCCAGGTATTGTGGGGCGAGAATCCGGGCGCGCAGATGTGGTCGAGCCTGCACGATGCGCTGGTCGATCCGCAGGGCTGGGCCGCCTACGGCCGCCCGGAGTGGGGCTATATCAAGTTCAGCCATACCGATCCACTCCGCTCCAACAGCGGCTTTCAGACCATCTTGTTGATGACCTATGACTATTTCGACAAAACCAGCGGCTTGAGCAGCGCCGATATTCTGTCAGACAGCGATTATCAGCAGTGGTTCAAGGGATTTGAAGGCACCATCTCAAAATTCGGCGCCAGCACCGGCACCTACATGACCGAGATCATTGCCTATGGCCCCAGCCTGTACGACATGGTCACCGTCTATGAGGCGACGGCCATCGAGCAGGCCGAGAACGCGGTGGGGCGATACGGCGCGTTGCAAATCTATTACCCCCCGGCTACGCTGCTCAGCGAACACCCCTTTTGCGTCTTGCAGACCGACTGGGTCGAACCGCAAAAGGCGCAGGCAGCGCAAATGTTCATCGACTTTTTGACCGGCCGCGAGATGCAGCAGTTGGCCCTGCTCAAATATGGCTACCGCCCCGTCGATCCATCCATCCCGCTCGAACAGCCTGGCAGCCCATTCACCCGCTACACCGCCAACGGGATTCGCGCCAGCATCCCGCCACAGGCCGAACTGCCGCCGGGCAACGTCTTGAACACCTTGCTCGATTTTTGGCAGCGCAACGTACAAAGATAGGGAAACAAGGAAATAAGGCAAGGGAACAAGGAGTTATTATATGAAAAAATACACTAGATTCGTTTCGGTTTTTGCCATTTTGAGCCTGGTTTTGACCGGCTGCGATGTGCCGCTCTCGCTGGGCGGCAAAACGGTCAAGATCAGCATTGTCTATGGCTCAGAAAAGCAAGAATGGCTCGAACCGCTGGTGGCGCAGTTCAACGCGCAAAAATCCAAGACGGAAAACGGCGCGCTGATCGTGGTCGAGGCCACGCCAATGGGGTCGATCGAGTCAGCAGAGGCGATTGTCGCCGGCACGCTCCAGCCGACAGTGTGGAGTCCGGCCTCATCGATTTATATCCCCGTTGCCAACGACGATTGGCAGCGCGGCGAGCACAGCGGCGAGCTGGTCGTCGGTACGCCGAATGACCTGGTGCTCAGCCCGGTGGTGATCGCCATGTGGCAGCCCATGGCCCAGGCCCTTGGTTGGCCGGAAAAATCCATTGGCTGGGCCGACATTGCCGATCTGGCTGTTTCTGAGCAGGGCTGGGCGGCCTATGGATATGATATTTGGGGCAAATTCAAGTTCGGGCACACCCATCCCCGTTACAGCAACAGCGGCATCGTCTCGATCATCGCCGAGGCCTACGCCGGCGCGAGCAAGCAGCGCGGCTTGACTTTGCAGGACTTGCAGAGCGAAACGGTCAAGACATTTATGGCCGAGGTGGAAAGCAGCATCATCCACTATGGAACGAGCACCGGCTTTTTCGCCGAGCGGATGTTCGAGCGTGGGCCATCTTACCTCAGCGCGGCCGTGCTATACGAAAACCTGGTCGTCGCCCAGGAGACCAAGCGCCTCTCCGGCGCGAGCCAGCAATTGCCCGTGGTGGCGATTTATCCCAAGGAGGGCACCTTTTGGAGCAACCATCCCTACTGTGTGTTGAATGCATCCTGGGTAACGGAGGAGCAGACCGCCGCGGCCCGGATATTTGAGGCCTTTTTGCTCGACAAGCCGCAGCAGTTGGCCGCAATCCAATACGGCTTTCGCCCCGCCGACCCGTCGATCCCGCTGGCCGCGCCGTTGGACGCCAACCACGGCATCGATCCAGCACAGCCGCAAACGGTGCTCGAAATTCCCAGCGCCCAAGTGATCGCTGGCATCGAGCAGCTTTGGCGTGAAACCAAAAAGCCGGTCGATCTGGTGGTGGTGATGGACATCTCGGGCAGTATGAAGGGCGACAAGATCAATGCCGCACGCAGCAGCCTGCTGCAATTTGTCAGCCTGCTCGATGACCGCGACCGGCTCGAGATCATTCTGTTCAGCACCGATGTGCTGTCCCTGACCCCCCTGTCTGAGCTTGGCCCCAAGCGCGCCGACGTGTTGATGCGCATTTCGGGCATCACCGAGCAGGGCAAAACGCGCCTGTACGATGCTGTCTATCAGGCTTATGAAAACCTGGAAGCCAACGGCAGCCCCAGGCACATCCAGGCGGTGGTGGTGCTGTCTGATGGCGACGACACCGGCTCGACCTACTCGTGGGGACAATTGACGGATCGCATCCAGACCGCCGGCGAAGGCGGCGACGCGGTCAAGGTGTTCACCATCGCCTTTGGCGCCGACGCCAACAAGAGCATTCTGCGCCAGATTGCCGAATCGACCGGAGCCAAACTCTATGAAGGCGATCCCAAGACGATCAATCAAGTTTATTCACAGATAGCAACATTTTTCTAAACCGCATTCCGTTTTTGACAAATGGAATGCCCTATATATAATACGAGGTATTTTGTGCGCTCACCCATCCTGCTCGCCCTATTTCATCCCTTGAATCTCTCTATGCTGCTGGCGTCGGCCGCGGCCGGGCTGATCTCGGCCTGGTGGATGTTTCCACTGGGCCTGCTCTTCTGGCTGATCATGGTGGTGATGGTCGCCCGCGACCCGGCGCTCAAGATCAATGCCGGCCGAGACGGGCGAGCCAGTTTGGCGCGGCGCTTTCAGCGCTACTTTGATCGCATCGAACGGGCGCAGGTCAATGTCTTTAACAGCCTGTCTAGCGCGCCGGCCGATATCAAGCGCGCGATGCAGCCCGTTCAAAACGAAATGGAGAGCCTGGTCAATCGCGCCTACAGTCTTTGCCGGCGCATGACCAACCTCGACAATTACCGGCTGGTCGCAGAATCGCAAAGCACCATCCAGAACGATCTCAAGCGCATCGACGAGGCAATCGCCCAGGCGCAAGACCCGCTGGTGCGCCAGGAGTATGAGGAATCGCGGCGATCATTGCAGACCCGACAGGCCGATCAACAAACGATTGTCGAGCAACTGGACCGCGTCGAGGCGCAGTTGTTGAGCCTGGCTAATGAGATGGATGGCGTTGTCGCTGACGTGCTGCGCCTGCAGGCCCTGGGCGGGCAGGAGGCACAGCGGCAGTCGGCGCTGTTGGCGCAGCGCCTGCGCCAGGGACAGGCAGAACTGGCTCGCTTTGAACAGGAAGCGATCCACAAAAAATCATAAAAAGACAAAGAAAGGATCACGATGTTAAACATTCAATCAGGTCAACCCCTCAAATGGCTTCAATCCAACATTCTCAAGATGGAGTACGAGCTGCGCGCGGGCGACGAACCGGTCGCCACACTGCGTTTCC
>CAYRXM010000120.1:0-15293 GCA_964428175.1 uncultured Anaerolineae bacterium | reverse complement strand
GTCGATGTTAACGTTGCAAACGAAAAATTTAAAGAAACTTAGTTTCCGGTGTAGTAACAACAACTTGGAACAATCATGATTTCGCACAAGAGGTCGGGCGTGACATAGCGATGATCTTTTTCAGCAAAGGCAACAGTAGGGATGCTATGAACGAACAAGCGCAAATTCTCATTGTGGACGATGACGTCGGTACACGACGGACAATGTCCTTGATCCTGGAGAAAAAAGGCTATGCCATTGAGACAGCCGGCACAGGACAAGCCGCCCTGGATATGGCCAACCGGCAGACCTTTGATGCTGCACTGATTGATGTTCGCTTGTCCGATATTGAAGGCATCGAGTTGCTGACCCCGTTTCGTCATCTGCATCCAGATATTGTACTGATCTTGGCAACCGGCTATGCCTCGACGGAAACGGCCATTCGTGCTTTGAACGATGGCGCTGACGCCTATGTGACCAAGCCATTGGATATGGACGTCGTATTGAGCAAGGTGCAGGATTTGCTCGAACGGCAGCGGCTGCGCCGCGACAATCAGCGTCTACACCGTCTGGCGCAGCAAGAGCTGCAAGAGCGGCGGCAGGCCGAGAACCGCCTGCAGCAGCTTTACCAGACCAGCCGCGCCCTTGCCTCGTCACTGGATGAGGAAAGCGCTGTCCGCATCCTCCTCCAGGCCATTCACCAGACTTTGGGCTGCGAGCACGTCTTGTTGTCGATGGTAGACGAGCAGCAAGGCATGATTGGCATTCGTCATGGCATTTGGGAAGGCCAGTTTGATGTTTTCCCTGCATGGTTCGAGATGTCGCGCTACCCGCTCGACGATCCAGACATCATTGCCGATGTCGCGCGCAGCGGTTGTATCGAGATCATCGACAAGTGGGACGACCGTTTCAATCGCCAAATCTGGGAGCAGTTCGGCCACGAGCGATTGTTGCGCATCTTTATGCCGATCAAGATGAAAAATCGCGCGTTGGGCGTGATCGAAGTGGCCTATGACAAGGCGGCCCAAGGGCGGATCGAGCAGGCCCAAGTGGAAACGCTGGCTGCGTTCGCCGACCAGATCGCTGCTGCGTTGGAAAATGCACGCCTGTTTGCTGAGACAGAACGCCGCGCCGCGCGCCTGCGCGCGTTATACGAGATCGACCGGGCCATCTTGGGCGCGCACTCGCCGGCCGGCATTGCCCAGGCCGCACTGGCGCACCTGCGGCGGTTGATCCCGACCACGGGCGGCTATGTTGCCCTATTCGATCTGCAAACCGGCCAGGTCATCATCCTCGCACTCGATCAAGACCGTCCCATCGGCCTGGAGATTGGCGATCGCACGTTGCTGATTCCAGGTGCAGACTATGAAAGGCTGGCGCAGAACGAGATCGCAATCTGGGAGAATTTGCCGGCCGAACCCAACCTGCCGCCAGCCTTGCAAGCGCTGTGCGACGCCGGAATATGGATGCGCGTTGGCGCGCCGCTGCACGCCGGCGGCCAATTGATCGGCATCTTGGCCCTGGTCAGTGATCGGCCCATGATCTGGACAGGCGAGCAGAACGAGATTTTGCGCGAGGTGTCTAGCCAGGTAGCGGTGGCCCTGCACAACGCGCGGTTGGAAGCGGCGCGGCGGGCCGAGCAGGACCGGCTGCGCACGCTGATCGACAACCTGCCGGACGGGGTGCTGCTGCTCGACGCGGAGCAGCGGATCGCGCTCGCCAACCCGGCCGCCGTCGAGATGCTGGGCTGGTTGGAAGTCGCGCCAGACGCGCCATTGACGCGGCTCGGCCCGCACAGCCTGGATGACCTGCTGTGCGCCGGACGGACAGCGGTCCCCCTTGGCTTGCAGCCGGCGGTGCACAGTCTGGAAGCGGCCGCCTATCCTGTCCCGGCGGCAGATGGACATGCGGACACCCTGCTGCTGCTGCGCGATGTGACCGAACTGCGTCAGGCACAAAGCCAGGCCCGCCAGCGTGACCGGCTGGCTGCGGTGGGCCGGCTGGCCGGCGGCGTGGCCCACGATTTCAACAACATCCTCACCGCCATCATTGGCTATACCGACTATGTACGGGATTCGATTCGGGCCGACAACCCGCTCGATTGGCCGCCCGGCGTCGAACTGCGCGCCGACCTGGAGCAGGTTTCGTTGGCCGCCAGCCGCGCCGCCGCGCTAACCCGCCAACTGCTCATCTTTAGCCGCAAAGATCGCAGCGAACCCCAGGTTTTCGATCTGAACACGCTGGTATCTGGAATGAGCAAAATGCTTGCCCCGCTGCTCGGCGAAGATATTGCCCTGTCGCTCCGGCTAGACGAAACGCCCGCCTGGGTCGAGGCCGACCCGGGGCAGATCGAGCAAGTGGTGATGAACCTGGTGGTGAACGCGCGCGATGCCATGCCGCGCGGCGGCCCGCTGACGATCGAGACCGCGCAGATTACCCTGCAAACCCCGCGCACGCTCTCGCATGCCAATCTCCCGGCTGGCGCGTATGTCCGTATGACCGTGCAGGACGCCGGCATTGGTTTGAGTCCAAATGTCATGGAGCATCTTTTTGAGCCTTTTTTCACCACCAAATCTCCCGACAAAGGCACCGGTCTGGGGCTGGCTACTGTGTATGGCATTGTGCAGCAAAGCGGCGGATACATCGATGTGCGCAGCGAGCTTGGTCGTGGCGCGCGCTTTGACATTTATCTGCCGGGCGCGGATATGCCGGTGCAGTCGCCTACCGAAGCGCAACTCGCTGAATCCAAACAAGACAATGTGCATTTGTCTCAGCAAGTGCATCCGACAGAGACCATCCTGCTCGTCGAAGACGAAGACAGTGTGCGCGAACTGGCCCGCCGCGTCCTGGAACGGCGTGGCTACACTGTGCTGGCCGCGCGCGGAGCAGATGAAGCGCTGTTGTTGAGCGAGCGTTATCAAGCCGAGATCGACCTGTTGTTGACGGACGTGGTCATGCCTGAAATGAATGGGCCTGCACTGGTCCAGCAAATTGTTGTCCGGCGTCCGAGGATCAAGGTGCTGTTTATGTCGGGGTATACCGGCGACGTGGCCGAGCGTTATGGTTTGCCGTCGGACGGTATGCAGTCTGAAGGGCTGATTAACCTGCTTCACAAGCCATTCGAGGGAAAGGAATTGGCTCTACGTGTGCATCAGACATTGAGCGAGCCAACCAGCATCTTGCAGGCCGATATTTCCTCGATTGACACTGCCCAACCGTCTACATTGCGGCTGCCGGATATCGCAGTTCGGACACCTGCCGCGTATGAACTGGGAACATCCACACAGATGTTGCAGGACTTGAGGCCCGGTGAACAATTGTGTTTTATCTACCAACAAGAGTCTGAGGCCAATCAGGTGACCACTTTATTTGTGCGACATGGGCTGGATCAGCGGCACAAAGTGCTTTGCCTGGCCGATGTATCCACGGCGCAGCGTATCATTCACTCGTTGCAGCAGAAAGGGACAGAGGTTGAACCGGTACTGGCAGCCGGACAGCTTGTGGTCTGGGATGAGGATACTGCCGCTTGGGGCAAATGGGAGACGCCCGAGTCTATGATTGCCTGGTTGCGCAATCAGATCGACCAAACCATCGTCGAAGGATACACTGCGCTGCGGGTGATCAATGATATGAACTGGCTCGGCAGTCTGTGGGCCGAGCCGGAGCAAATTAGTAAATTTGAGACGCTCCTGAACGACCTGCTGACCGCTGGCCCGCTGTTGGCTATTTGCCAGTACAACCGACAGCAGTTTGACGCCCGCATTCTGCTGGATGTGTTGCGCCTGCACCCATTGGTGTTGATCGGCGAACACATCTATGACAATTTTTACTATACCGGCGCGCCGGGGCCGTCATCTGGGCAGGCTGAAATCACATTGGATCGCTGGATTGCCAACCTGGAAATACGGCGGCAAAGCGAAGCGGCGATTCACCAAAGCGAGCAAAAACTGCGCAGCTTTATTGAGCACTCGGAAGATGCAATTGTGCTCACCGACGAACAGGGACGAATAGTCGAATGGAATCAGGGCGCCGAACACGTATTCGGGCTGAGCCGGTCCCAAGCCATCGGCAGGTATTTGTGGGACGTGCAGTACCAGGTTGCGCTTGAAGCGTTACAGACGTCCGCAAACTATGAAAATCTCGCCAGGATGATCCAGGATGCGCTCAAGAATGGTTGGAGCCCGTTCCTGAACGCGCTGCGCGAAAACGAAATTCGACGTCCCGATGGAACGCGGCGGAATGTTCAGACACTGGCTTTTGCCATTCAGACCGAGCAAGGCTTTATTCTGGCCAGCAACTCGCGCGACGTGACCGAGCGCAAACGGGCAGAAGAATCATTGCTCAAATCCGAGGCGCGCTACCGCGCACTGATCGAACACATTCCGGCAATCATCTATGAGACACCGTTTGGCGAATCTATTCCATCGTTTTATGCCGGCCCACAGATCGAGCGGCTGTTGGGTTTTGGGCAAAAAGAGTGGACCGAGAGCAGCAAATTATGGCTCAAGCAGCTTCATCCCGACGACCGTATGCGCGTGTTGAGTGCGCTCGCCCAATGTTACGAAGGCGGCAGTTCGTTTAGCGCCGAATATCGACTCATTTCACGCGATGGACACCCGGTCTGGTTTTATGATGAGGCGGTGGTCGTCCACGACGAACAGGGCGTACCTCTGTTTTTGCATGGCATCATGCTCGAAATCAACCAGCGCAAGCAGGCCGAGGAGCATCTGCACCGCTATGCAACCCATTTGAAATTACTCAACGAACTTGGCCAGCAGATTGCTGCCGAACTTGAACTTGATCGTTTGTTGAGCCAGGCAGTTTACCTGGTGCGTGAGGGTTTTGGTTATCATCATGTTGGGCTTTATATCCTTGATCCCGATAGCGGCGCTTTGAGATTGCGCGCCTGCGCCGGTCTGTATGTCGACCTGTTTCCCGTAGGTCACCATCTCGCGATTGGACAAGGGATGGTTGGCTGGGTCGGGCTGCACGGTGAACGGCTGCTGGCCAACAATGTGCTTGAAGAGCCTCGTTATCTCAACCCTTACGCTGATATTATTCCCACCCGGTCTGAAGTGGATGTGCCTATTCGCACTGGCGGTGAGTTGGTCGGCGTGTTGGACGTACAAAGCCCTGACCTGGATGCCTTTGATCAGGATGACATCCTGGTATTGGAGACGTTGGCCGACCAAATCGCAATTGCAATTCGAAATGCTCACTTGTACGCCGCATTGGTCAAGGAGCGAGCCAGCCTGGCCCGACGGGTCGACGAACGGACTGCCGAGTTGAGTCTGGCCAATGCCGAGCTTGCCCGCGCGGCTCGCCTCAAGGATGAATTTCTGGCCAATATGAGTCACGAGCTGCGTACGCCGCTCAACGCCATACTTGGTTTGTCTGAGGCCGTTCGGGAAGGAGCATATGGGTCGCTGAATGATCAACAGGCCGAATCGTTGGACAACATCAACGAGGCCGGTACGCACTTGTTGGCATTGGTCAACGATATTTTGGACGTCGCCAAAGCTGAGGCCGGCAAGTTGGAACTGCAAATGGGGCTGCTGTCTGTATACGAATTGTGTCAGGCCAGCCTGGGACTGGTCCGTCAAATCGCGCATCAGAAGCACATCAAGATATCTCTGGATGTGGATGAACGGGTCACTGTTATCCAGGGCGACCAGCGCAGGCTCAAGCAAGCCCTGGTCAACTTGCTCGGCAACGGAGTCAAATTCACGCCGGAGGGGGGGCAAGTTGGGCTGGTGGTGGCAGGAGACCCGGTGAACGAGATCGTTCATTTGACCGTATGGGATAGCGGCATTGGCATCTCGGAAAAAGATGTAGGACAGTTGTTCCAACCCTTTGTCCAGATTGATGGCGGATTGTCCAGGCAATATGCCGGCACTGGCCTGGGTTTGGTTCTGGCGCGCCGTCTGGCCGAGCTGCACGGTGGTGGCATAACCGTACAGAGTCAGATCGGACAAGGCAGCCGTTTCACCATTTCACTGCCCTGGATTCTTGCTGTCGATTTCAGTGCTGATTCTGAAATAATGCCGGATGACGAGGTTCGGTCTGGCTTTCCGATCCTGGAATTGTTGGATGGTCGTGGGCTGTCTATACTGCTGGTTGAAGACAACGCGATCAATGTCAACATGGTCCGCGACTATTTGTTGAGCAAGGGATATCAGGTCATGGTGGCCTGCGATGGAGGTGAGGCGATCGAATTAGCACATCGCCAAAAGCCCGATCTGATCCTGATGGATATCCAGATGCCCCAGGTGGATGGCCTGACCGCTATCCGTCAGTTGCGACAGGAAGGTCTGACCGAGGTGCCGATCATTGCCCTTACTGCTCTGGCCATGCCCGGCGATCGGGAGCGCTGTATCGAGGCCGGGGCAGATGATTATTTGAGCAAGCCGGTGGGTATGCGTCGGCTGTTGAGCGTGATCGAGCACCACATCGATCCGAACAATGCCGCGATGCTTGATTGATCTGCGAGTTTCCCGCAAAGCAACTGCTCACCATCCTGCAAGTTTGGGCGACCTGGCATAATCATTGGATCTGGAGGGGGAATTGGAGCATACAGGTACGATTTTGATCGTAGACGACGAACCACTTGGCCGTCAAACGCTAAAAGCATTATTGATCGCAGAGGGTCATCATTTGATCTTTGCTCGCGATGGGCAGGAAGCATTGTCCCTGGCCGTTGAATCGATTCCGGATCTGGTCTTGTTGGATGTAATGATGCCCCGCCTGGATGGATTTGAGGTCTGCAGGGCGCTGCGCACTCATCCGATGTTGGCTCAAGTGCCGATCATTTTCGTCACTGCACTGGATGATGACGAATCACGGCTGCGCGGCCTGCAAGCCGGAGCTGATGAGTTTGTCAGCAAGCCGATCAACAAGATCGAACTGCGCACTCGCGTGCGCAACGTACTTGCTCTCAATCGTTACCGGCAGTTACTTGAGGAGCGTGCCGAGCTTGATCGGATGCACCGGGCGCTTGTCGAGGCTTATGAAGCGACCCTATGCGGTTGGGCGCGTGCGCTCGAATTGCGCGACGCCGAGACGGAGGGACACACGCAGCGCGTGACCGAGATGACCGTCCGTTTGGCACAGGCTGTGGGCATTGTCGAACCCGAACTGACTGCAATCCGCTGGGGGGCGCTGCTGCACGATATTGGAAAATTGAGCATTCCAGATGCGATCCTGCTCAAACCAGGGCCACTAACAGCGCAGGAACAGGCAACAATGCGTCAGCATCCCGAATATGCCTGCAAAATGCTTGACCCAATCGCTTATTTGCGGCCGGCGATGGATATTCCCCGCTGCCACCACGAAAAATGGGATGGCAGTGGATACCCACAAGGATTGGCCGGTGAACAGATTCCGCTGGCTGCACGCATCTTTAGTGTGGTCGATGTGTGGGATGCGCTGCGATCCACACGTCCTTATCATAGACCCTGGCCGGAGACACGGGTTTTGGATCATTTGCACGAGCAGGCCGGCCGGGCGTTCGATCCGGATATGGTGCAAGCGTTTATTGCGTTGGTGAAAGAGGAGAACACGAAATGACCAACTCGAGTACTGTTTTGATCGTGGACGACGAACCGTTGGGGCGTGTCACGTTAAAATCATTACTGATCAACGAGGGATACGAATTGCTCTTTGCCGCGAGTGGGGACGAGGCAATTGCCCAAATCCAGGCTTCTAGACCCGATCTCGTGTTGCTGGACGTGATGATGCCCGAGATGGACGGGTTTGAGGTTTGCCGGCTGGTTCGGGCTGACCTTGCCCTGGCCGAAATTCCGATCATCATGGTTACAGCACTGGACGATCGTGCGTCGCGTTTGCGCGGCATCGAGGCCGGTGCGGATGACTTTGTGACCAAGCCGTTTGATCGGTTGGAACTGCGCACGCGCGTACGCACCATCACGCGGCTGAACCGTTACCACCGCTTGTTGGCCGAGCGCGCACGACTGGAGTGGATTGTCGATCAATCTCAAGATGGCTATGTATGGCTCAACAATCGCGACGAAATTCTGTATGTCAACCCGCAGGCACGGCTGTTCCTGGAGTTGCCGGATACTCGGACCGCTTTGCAGTTGCCCCGTTTTCTGCAGGTGGCACAGCAGCACTATCGCTGCGAACCGGAAGCAGCTTGGGCTGTCTGGGAAACGACAGGTGTGGAGACCTTACAAGATTGTTACCTGATCCGTCCGGAAACACCTACCTCCAGGGCATTCTGGCTGCGTCTCACCGTGTTGAAACCGCCATTCGATGCCGATGACAGTCGGATCGTTCGTCTGCAAGATGTGACTGCTGAAGCCTGTGGCTGGTTTGATATGCGCGGCTTTCACGATGCATTGCGACACAAGATTCGCACCCCTTTTACCGGCATTTTGGGCAGCCTGGAACTGCTGGTCAAAAAGGGAAGCAGCCTGTCCGGCGAGGCAGTGGCGCCGCTGGCTCGGACGGCGTTGGAAAGTGCGCGTCGTCTCTACGATACCTTTTCGGATGTACTTGGCTATCTGAGTCTTCATTCACTGTCCGAGATCGGTAGTTGTTTCGAACTGGCTCGATTTGATGCCCTGGTCAACGAAATTGCTTCCAGCCTCGAAAATATCGCCGTCGAGGTGCAGTGTTCGCAAGATCTGCGTCAGACAAGTTTGCCGCTCTCGCAGCGAGCCGTTGAACTCATCTTGTGGGAACTGCTCGAAAACGCCCTCAAGTTTCATCCGGAACACAAACCATCTGTGCAAATTCGTATATTTCAGGCCGATCAAGGTTGGGTTGGTTTGCAGGTGCTCGATGATGGCGTGCATATCGCGTCGGAACATTTGCCCCATCTGGGTCAGCCCTATTATCAAGGTGAAAAGTATTTCACTGGCGAGAGTAAAGGGATGGGGCTGGGCCTGGCTACTGTCGCCGGGTTGGTCTGGAACGCCGGCGGGACATGGCGCATCCAAAATCGACCTGACGGCAACGGCATCCAGATTGAGTTGATGTTCCCGATGTGGATATAAAGGAGTTTCTATGTCTAATTTCCCCTATACTCGTTACATTCTGGTTCCACTGTCCCAGATCCAACCGGCTGGCTGGATGATGGAGTTTCTGAAACGTCAATGCTCCGGCATCACCGGGCATCCGCAGGCCAGCGGCTATCCGTTTGACCATACTTTCTGGGGCAACCCGACCCAATTACCTGATGTCCCGGATCCCCATATGGTCTGGTGGCCTTACGAACAGACAGCGTATCGGATCGACGGCGCCATCAAGGCCGGCTTTCTGGCCGGCGATGATACGGTCTATCACATGGCACTGGCAGAGATTGACCAGGCCATCGAACAAGCCGCCCCGGATGGCTTTATCGGCCCGGACATATTTCGCACCCACGACCGCTGGCCCTATACCGTCTTTTTCCGCGCCGTGCTGGCTCAATATGCCATCTCGGGCGACAGGCGTTACCTGGACGCGCTGGTGCGTCACTACCAAAGCACACCCCATCCCATGAATTTTGGCCGCGATGTGACCGGCATCGAAATTCTGCTGGCCCTCTATGCCGAAACCGGTCAGGCCGATTTACTGGAAGCGGCCCAAGACCTTTATGCGCGTTTCAACCGCCAGACGACGGAATTCGACCGGGATTTCTCGTTGGCCGGCATGCGCTCGGACAAGCCGGTTGCCACACATGGCGTGACCTTTAACGAGATCGCCAAGCTGGGGGCTATGCTCTATGCCGCGACCGGCGACAAGGACAGCCTGGCGGCAACCCTGAACGCATACACCAAGGTTGAGCGAGACCACATCCTGGCCGACGGGCTGCACTCGAGCGCTGAAGGCATGAGTGGGCATGATCCGCTCGAATCGCACGAGACCTGTAACATCACGGATTATACCTGGTCGCTGGGACATCTTGTACAGATCACCGGTGATGCCCATTTTGCCGACCAGATCGAGCAGGTGATTTTCAACGCCCTGCCCGGCGTTCTTGTGAAGGACTTTAAAGCCCTGCAATATTTTTCCTGCCCCAACCAACTGGTTGCGACCAACACGAGCAACCATAACCCGATGTCCCGTGGCGATAACCGCATGTCTTACCGTCCGGGCCACCCGGTGCAGTGCTGCACGGGCAACGTCCAGCGTGCTTTGCCGAATTTCGTCGAGCGGATGTGGATGCGCGGCCAGGATGACCGGGCCGACGAGATTGTCGCGGCCTTGTTCGGCCCGGGCCGGCTTGATACGCAGGTGGCGGGTACGCAACTGACCATTCGGGAGGACACGCGCTATCCATTCGAGCAAAACGTCAGTTTTATCCTCATCCCCGAGCGCCCCGTGCGTTTTATTTTCACCGTACGCATCCCGGGCTGGTGCCGCCGGCCGGCCATAACCATCAATGGTCAGCCCTTGGCCGCGAACCTTACCCCGGGCAGCTTTTACCGTATCGAGCGCGAATGGCGACCCGAAGACCGGGTTGTACTGGCATTGCCTTTCGAGCTTGCCCTGAGACGCTGGCCTCAAGGCGGAATCAGCCTGGAATTCGGCCCGCTGACGCTCAGCCTGCCGGTGGCAGCCCCGCTCGAGATTGAAACCGAGGATGATTGGGCGCGAACCCCCAAAGAATTCCGTCTGTCCGGTCCTCAGCGAATGTTGCCCGGCTTCCCAGCCTATCGCCTCGCGCCCACCAGTCCGTGGGCCTACGCTCTGGCTGTAGATGAGCATTCTCTGGCACAGGTGGCCAAAGTGACCTGGAATGCTCCTTCCGGGTTTCCCCTCGATCTGGACAATCCGGCCCTGCGCGTTTCCGTTCCCGCCAGACGGGTCAAAGACTGGACCCTGGTAGAGACCGACCAGGTGATTCGCTCCATACCCTCGTTTGAAAATGGGAAATTCTGCATGCTCGATCACCCGGTAGAAGGCCGCTTTATCCTTACCCCGCCTCTACCCGACCCGGAAGGCTTGTCCGAACGCCTGTCGGACGAGTTTGAGTGGATCGACCTGGTTCCCTATGGGAATACACTCTTGCGCCTGACCGTCTTTCCGGATGGGATGAAAAAATAAAGCGCTCTTGCAAGTCTATACTGCGCCCGGTCATCGTACACCAGATGGGCCTGGCCGCCCTCCAACAGCCAGACATAGCGGCCAGGTCACCGAGCCAGACCGACCGTCGCAACTGTTTCTTTCACGAGTTTGGCGCGATCAAGGTGGCGTGTCTGTGGTTTCTGGAACGCTTTGAGAAGCCAGTAAATAGTTTGAGCCGTACAGCATCGAGAGACAGGCTGTATTTCGTCACACAGGAGGGCGCGCAATGGGTTCGACCCGGCACTTGCTTCAGGTACGTGTCATCGATGATTTGACGCTGTACGCCGGCTGGTGGTGCGCACGACGGCAGACCGGTTGGCGCAAGGGCTTTACGTGGCCTGGACGCTTCGACGAAAAGAGCGAGCGGCCTTGGGAAGTGCGGGGCTTGCCGTTCGCCCTCGCCGCCTCCAGCCTGGTGACGCCCACCGGCTGGACGCCGGATGGACAGACGCGCGCGGTCTGGCTGCCGGGCTGAGAGTGAATGATCGTCACCCATCTGAGAGGAGCAAGTCACGATGACCAAAACCAAAGCAAGATGCCTCATCGGCCTGTCAGCCCTGGCCCTGTTCGCCGCCGGCTGGTGGCTGTACAGCCGCCGCTCGCGAGCGCGCATCCCCGGCAGCGAAGAGCTGGACGATCCAGAGATCGCCGAAGGCTTTGGTCGGGTCAGCGAGATGCCGCAGATGCGCCTGCTGCGCTGGTTCGTCGCCCGCCGCGCCCTCGCGCTCACACAACGCGGAGCAGCGGTCGACCTGGGCTGCGGGCCGGGACACTTGGCCATTCTGCTGGCCCAACGCGCGCCCAACCTGCGCGTGACCGGCGTCGATCTGGCCGACGAGATGCTTTCCAAAGGGGAGGTACGTGCATCTGTCGCTGGCGTCGACGATTGCGTCTCGTTCAAGAAAGGGGATGCGCAGGCGATTCCCTTCCCGGATGGATCGATTGACCTGGTGGTCAGCACGCTGTCGCTGCATCACTGGCGCGATCCGGTCGCCGCGCTGAACGAGGTCGCCCGCGTTCTGCGGCCGGGCGGTTCCTTTTTGATCTTGGACCTGCGCCGCGACCTGGCGATGCCGATCTGGCTGCTGCTCTGGTTTGCCACCCATTTCGTCGTGCCGCCTGCCCTGCGCCTGATCAACGAGCCGATGGGCAGCCGGAACGCGGCCTACACCCCGCCCGAAGCGGCAGAACTGGCGCGGCAGTCACGTTTGAGCGGCTGGCAGGTCACCGCCGGGCCATTGTGGTTGACCATCGAAGGGACGGTACGATGATCAGCAAAGACCGGGTCTTGAACCCATTCTTCAGGCAAATACAAGCGCCGATCCAAAATTGAACAGGAGTGAGCATGTCACGCATACGCATATTGATCGCTGATGACCACTGCCTCTTTCGCGAGGGGCTGCGCCAGATCTGCGAAATCGTCGGCAACTTTCAAGTGGTCGCTGAGGCCTCGAACGGACAGGAGGCGGTCGATTTGGCCCGCCAATTGCAGCCCGACGTGATCTTGATGGACATTCAGATGCCCGGAATGGATGGGGTGCAGGCGGCCCGGCTGCTTGCCGAGCAGGTGCCCCAGGCCAGGGTGATGATGCTGACTATGTATCGCCAGGATCACCACATTTTCGAGGCGATCAAGGCCGGCGCGCGCGGCTACCTGCTCAAAGACGCCGACGGACAAACGCTGATCCATGCGGTCAAGGCTGTGCATCGCGGCGAAGCGCTGATTGATCCGGGCATGGCGGCCCAGGTGCTGGCAGAATTTCGCCGCCTGAGCCAGACATTGCCTGCGGCCGGCGGCGAGGAAACGCTGACCGAAGGTGAAATGGAGGTCTTGTCACTGGTAGCAGAGGGGGAGGAAAACCGGGCCATTGCCGAGCGACTTTCCATTTCCGAAAGCACGGTGGCCAACCGCTTGCGCGAGATCTATCAAAAGCTGCACGTCAACAATCGCACCCAGGCTGCGCTGACCGCGCTACGCCGGGGTTGGGTGGAGCTGGACCCCGAGAAATAGGCGCGCAGATCTCCCGGGGACAAGGCAAGCATCGATGATGGCGGGGCTATTCAGAGGTGGGCGGCAGCGGCAGGGCAATTTGAATTTCGGTCCCTTGATTGGGCCGGCTGTGCAGTGAGAATGTCCCCCGCAGCTCTTCTACCCTCTCGCGCATACCGCTTAATCCCACGCGCCCCGCTTGGCCACCCCGCGCCAGAATCCCCTGATCAAAGCCGATCCCGTCGTCGCGGATCTGCAAAGATATCCCCTCAGCCGATTCCAGGTCCAACCGGATACTGACCGCGCCGGCCTGGGCGTGCTTGGCCACATTGTTCAGCGCCTCTTGGATGATCCGAAAAAGCACCGGCTCCATCTGGGTAGGCAGGCGTTCCGGCGGCCCGGCCACCTGCCAGTCGATGTGCAGCTGGTTCTGTTCGCCCAAATCATCGATAAACTGGCGCAGCGCGACATAGAACCCCAGCTCTTCCAGGGCCACCGGCCGCAGGGCAAAGATGGAGCGCCGCACGTCGTGGATGTTTTCGGCCAACAGCGCTCGCAGGCGATCCAGCTCGACGTGCAGTTTGGCCGGGTCCTGATCCAGCAGCATGTGCCAGATATCTATCCGCAGGCGCATGCTGGCCAGGTTCTGGGCCAGCCCGTCGTGGATCTCGCGCGCGATGCGCCGCCGCTCTTCGGCGATGGCTTCTTGTTCGGAGCGGCGCTCTTTTTCGACAGTGATGTCTTGCACGATCAAAATACATTCCCCTGCCCCGCTCCCCGCCTCTGACGCCGCGCTGATGCGCACCGGGAACGTCGTCCCGTCGCAGCGGCAGGCGGCCGATTCAAAGACGGCCGCCCGGCTGCGCCACAAGGTTTGCACATTTTCGATCTGGTCGTGCTTCCCACGGCTGCTCTGCCCAAACAGCGTGGGCAGTATGGCATCCAGAGGCCGGTCGATCCATTCCCCGCCCGACCACCCAAATGTTTTTTCTGCCTGCCGGTTGGCCTTGACGATGCGCGGCCGCTCTGATTTGCAGTCGATTTCCAGGATGCACAGTGGCGCCTGCTCGAACAGGGCGCGAAAGCGCGCCTCGCTTTCGCGCAGGCTTGTCTCCGAGCGCCGCCACGAGTGTACCATGTCGTTAAAAGAGCCGGTCAAAAAGCCGATCTCGTCCTCGACGCTGACCGGTACCGCTGCCTCCAAATCGCCGGCGTTGACGCGCCTCACCCCATCCAGCAGCCGCTGCAGCGGCTTGACCAGGTTGGCGTGAAAAAAGATGGGAAACACAATCAGCACCAAGAGGCTGCTCCCAACGATCAGATAGGCCAGGGGCAGCAGGCGCTGGTGTACATAGCGCCGCAGCCCCCAAGATGTGCCATCGAGGATGACCCCGCCGGTTCCACGGATGCGATCCAGATCATGAAAGGAGCGAATATCCTCGACCGGCAAAGACGGATCGCCCGGTCGAAAGCCGATGCACTCGTCAAGCTGGATAGAGATGGGGGCCGGGATGTCCAGGTAATTCAGGTCAAAGGAACCATCCGGGTACAAGACCAGTTGAAAAGTGTAGCGTTTTTTGGTTCTGTACTGGGGCACCGCCTGCCAGGTGATGGTCATCGACTCTTTGCCCCGGCGAATGAAAACACCGCCCCCTGCCGCGTGATCGAGCGCGGTCGACAGGGGAACGATCATGGGATGGTTGCCACTCAAAAATTTGTACACAGAGGTTGGGCCGTCAAAGGCTGTCCGCCCGTTTGCACTTGCATAGATGGCCGTCCATGTCTGATCGTAAAATGGGAAAACAAAGGGCAGGTCCACGCGTTTTACGCCATCATCGGCCAGGTACAGTTTATCTCCCAACTCGTCCTGAAACTGAAAAGGAACGGCGGCGATCGCGTATCCGCCCTGCCCGTCTGGCCGGATGTGCCAGGTCTGCCGGGCGGCGACATGGTCGGTGCGATAGGTGTCTTGGTAAAAGGGGGCTGCCGTGTAGCCAACCAGTCCCAAGACAGCCAGCAACGTGCCCAGGGTGATGGACACCAGCTTGACCATGAAGGTCGATTCTTGAGGAACGGCGTTAAAATAGACCACGCCGGTGACAAAGATCATCAGCAGACCGGTAAAGGTATTGTGATACCCGCTCACGTTGCTGGGATTGGTGAATGCGACGATCAGCCCGGCGAGCGGAACAAGCCCGGCTATAGCTGTTCCGAAAAAGATTTGGGGTTGACCAGCACTCGTGTGAGATTT
>CAYRXM010000119.1:8289-15490 GCA_964428175.1 uncultured Anaerolineae bacterium | reverse complement strand
CACCCTATCCTACACTCTTTCCCTACACGACGCTCTTCCGATCTCATGGAAACCGGATTTTCGTCTACAGCCCTTTCCCCGACCTGCAAGAACGGCTTCGCCGGCAGCAGGCCGTCGAGTTTTTCCCCCGTCGGCTGGATCAGATGAATGCCGATATCGAGTTTGTTCAATTGCAAGAGGGAACGTCGATAACGGTGGGCCAGGTGCGCATCAGCAATATCTTGCAGACGCATCCGGGCCGTTCGTATGGCTACCGGGTGGAGGGAGACGGCACAGTTGTCGTTTATGCTTCCGATTCGGAATATAAGGACCTGGGCGAAGCGCACACCAGGCGTTACGTCGAATTTATGTCCGGCGCGGATTTGCTCATTTTCGACGCCCAGTATACGCTCAGCGATTCTTTTCAGTTGATCGATTGGGGGCACAGTTCGTCGCTGATCGGGGTAGATATGGCCACGCGCGCCAATGTCAAACGGATTGCGCTTTTTCACTTTGACCATACCTATACCGACCGGCAGATCGGTGACATTCTGGACACCACGCTCAAATACATCAAGAGCGATCCGACGCACCCCGATTGCGAGATTTATCTGGCGACCGAATCGCTCCAGTTTGACATCGGGCAGAGCCGCCAGATTCGCCTGGCGCACTATCAGGCTGGCGACGCGGTCGTTTTGTCCATCGAGGGGCGTTTTGACGCGCACGCATCCGAGCAGGTGGACCGGCGGCTGACCGAATTGGTTTCCGATCAGCCTGTGACGGGCCTGGTCATTGATTTGTCCAAGATCAATCATTTGAGCATTGCCGGCCTCAAGACCCTGCTCAACATTCAGCAGATGGGGCAGGGGGTGCCGGTGCTTTTGGCGGCGGCGCCGCAAAATGTGCAGGATGTGCTGTCGCGGGTGGGCTTTGGCGAGGCGTTCGAGCAGTATGATTCGGTCGTTCTGGCGGTGGCAGCGCTGGAGGCCAAGCAGTATTTGCAGTTGGAAGGACATGTCCTTCACGATCGCTACCGCATCGAAAACAGCATCAATGTGGGCACCAAGCATGCCATCTTTAAGGCGTTCGATACCTGGTTCGAGCGCCCGGTGACGGTCAAGGTGCTGTCCAAATCGTTGGGCAGCGATGTCAACCAGCGTTTGCTCAGCGAAGCCAGGGCCGTCGCCCGGCTGAACCATCGCAACATCGCTGCGGTGTATGACTGCATCGAGTACCAGAACCGGCTTTACCTGATTCGCGAGTTTGTCGATGGGCAGACGCTCGAGCAGCGCCTGGGGCAAGGCGGCGGCACGCGGGCCTTGTCGCCGGCCAGCATCTTGAGCATCACACAGGACATGCTGAGCGGGCTGGATTATGCACACCGGCGCCGGGTCTTGCATCGTATGCTGCGCCCGGCATCGGTGATTTTGTCTGCCCAGGGGGCCAAGATCATCAATTTTGGCCTGATGCTTGCTCAACCCTGGTCGCTGGACGACGCCAAATACGTTTCGCCGGAACAGCTTGCCGGGCAGGAGGCCACTGAGCATTCTGATCTGTTTTCGGTGGGGGTGATTTTGTACCTGATGCTGACCGGCCAACTGCCTTTTGATGGGAACAGCGTCGAGGCCATTTTGCAGGCGCGTTCGCAAACCGATCCGGTTCCGCCACACCAGTTTGATCCTGGCATTCCCCTGCCGCTGGAGCGGATCGTTTTGACGTTGTTGAGCCGCGATCCTTTGCCGCGTTATTCTTCGGCCGCGATGACCCTCGATGCGCTGGCCGACATCGAACCGTGGGGATCATAGTTGGGCGTGGTTTGAACGCGGCCGTTGAAAAATCGCGCCGCCCAACTCGAGTTGGGCGGCGCGATTTGCTGCAGAATGCCGGCGCTCAATCGGCGGTTTGAGCATCGCTTTGTGGTTTGCGATCCAGCACTTCTCGGGCCACTTTTTCATAGGCCACTGCGCCTTTGTGCGCCAGATCGTAATCCATAATCGCCTTGCGCGCAACCGAAGCCTCGGCAAAGCGGATGCTTTTGTAAATGACCGTCTCAAACACCTTGCCGGCGAAAACCTCCTTGATCTCTGCCAGCACCTCGCGCGCGTGCGTCGTGCCGGTCGAGTACATGGTTGCCAGGATGCCGGTCAGTTCCAGGTTTTGGTTGAGGCGCTCGTGTACGCGCTCGATCATGTCCAGCAGCAGGCGGATGCCGCGCATTGCAAAGTACTCGCACTGCATGGGGATGATCACCTCGCTGCTGGCGCAGAGCGCGTTGACGGTGAGCAGCCCGAGACTGGGCGGGCAGTCGATCAGGATCAGATCGTACCAGGGCATCAACGGCTCAAAGACCCGTTTGAGGATGAACTCGCGCCTGATCTCGGCAATCAATTCCATTTCGGCCGAGGCGAGTTCGATGTTGGCCGGGATGATGTCCAGGTAGGCCTGCACGGGATAGATGATGCGGTTGGCTGCGAAATCGGGATCCATCAGGGTGTTATAGATCGTTTCTTGCAGTTCGTACCCATCGATGCCCAGCCCGGCAGACAGCGCGCCCTGCGGGTCCATATCGACCAGCAGCACTTTTTTCTTCATTCGCGCCAACGCAACGCCCAGGTTGATCGTGGTGGTTGTCTTGCCGACACCCCCTTTTTGATTCGCAACCGAGATGACCCTTGCCATAGGTTCTACTCCCTTTCTGCTTGTCTCATCCAGGACTCACCTGAAAAGTTGATTCCAGATTATACAAGGTTATGCCTTATCATTGGCCGTGAGCGGCGGCATATTGAACACCACTTCGGCCAGCCGGGCATAATCCTCGGCGCCGCGGCTGCGCGGTGCGAATTCGAAAATCGTCTTGCCGACGCCCGGCGCTTCGGACAGCAGCGTGTCGACGCGGATTGGATGGGTGACGCGCTCGCCAAAGTCTTTGGTGACGGCTTGCAGAACCAGGCTGCTCACGCGGCGGCGGGGATCGTAAAAGGTGGGGATGATCAGACGGATTACAGCTCCTTTGCCCAGCATGCGGCTGATCGTGCGCAGGTAGGTGAAAAATTGCCGCGTGCCGGCCAGGGCGAGCATTTCCATCGAGACGGGGACAAAGACTTCTTCGGCATAACCGACTACGTTGACCGTGAGCAGCGAGACCGAGGGCGCACAGTCGAGCAGTTGAAAGTCATAGCTGTCCAGCCCGGACAACTGCTCGGCAAATATCTCTTCGCGGCCCATCTCCAGCACCATGCGCTGCTGGGCTTTGAACAGGGCCATGCTGCTGGGCAGCACGTCGAGGTTGGTGCGCGCCTTGATGAGGCACTCTTGGGCGCGCGCCTTGCGGGTGATCACTTCGGCCAACGACTGCTTGTAATCGTGCAGGCCCAGGGCAATCGATACGTTGGCCTGGGTGTCCGTGTCAATGATCAGGACGCGCTGCTGGCGGAGTGCCAGCGCAGCGGCGAGGTTGACTGTGGTGGTGGTTTTGCCGATTCCGCCTTTTAACCCAACAACGGCTATCTTGCGCAAGCTGGTTCCCCCAAAAAGCAATCATGTATGCTGTGAACAAGAAACACAAACAACAGTTATTGTAACAAAAATAAAAACAAAGGTCAAGCGTTGGCCCGAGTTTTCACGCGATCCGGCCCTCATTCTTATGTTCATCTAATGAAGTGCTGGTAAAATATTCGCGTTCGTGTTCAACAACGGGCGCCTTGCTCTGCCCTTCCTCACGCTGCTGCGCGGCGTGGGGAGGAAGAAAAGATTCTCTTCCTTTCCTTTGGGAAGGGGATCAGGGGGATGGGGCAATCGCTCGAAACAGATTCCAGCTGTGAAGGAGAAAACGATGCTCAAGAACGAAAATGGTGTCTATCATCTGCACTGCGACCACTGCCAAGCCGAGTACAGCACGCGAGCCACAGCGTTTACCGAGGCCAAGTTCAAAGAGCTGGCCGAGGGCTGGGGCTGGGCGTTTGGGACCGAGCATGGCGACTTGTGCACCAAGTGCGCCAAAGCCTGGAAAAACGGACAGTTGGCCCCGCCTACCAGATGAGCTGCATGCTTGTATGCAAAAAGCGCCTGCCCGTCTCAAGACGGGCAGGCGCTTTGCCGTATGTATCCTTATGCCGTGGCGCGAGCGCCGGATGCGCGCTGCTGCGAGAGGTGTTCCCACACCACCAGCAGCGGCACGGCGATGCAAATCGACGAATAGGTGCCGCTGATCATGCCGACCAGCCAGGTGGCGATGAATTTCTCCAACGACGCGCCGCCGAAAAGCAAGATGGCGGTCATCACAAACATGGCGTTGAGCTGCGTGGTGATCGAGCGCTGGATAACTTCGAGGATGCTGCGGTTGACCATCGGTTCAAAGGCCTCGCGCCGCTTTTTGGCGTTTTCGCGGATGCGGTCAAAGACGACGATGGTGTCTTGCACCGAAAAGCCGACCACGGTCAGGATGGCGGTCAAAAACAGCGCGTCGACTTCCCACCCGCGCAGCAGGCCCATGATGGCAAAGAACCCGGTGGCAATGAGCAGATTGTGCGTCATCCCGGCGATGGCGCACACGCCGTAGCGAAACGCATTGGCCACCCGCCGGAACGAAAACCAGATATAGCCCAGCACGATGGCTGAGGCGACAACCACCGCGACGGCGGCGGCCCGCGTCACTTCCCCGCCAATGGCCGGATCGACCGTGTCGTAGCGTGTCCGTTCGCGGTCGATGGGCGCTACCTGAATGGCCATCTCGTCAAGCAGCGCGTTGACCTCATCGGCGTCGACAAAGGTGGTGCGAATTTGCCAGCTGTTGGCGCTGGCCTCGCCAAGCTGCTGGATGGTCGGATCAAGTCCCCGCTGCGTAAACACCTCGCGCAGCATGTCCTCGTCGGCCGGCGCGGCGAACTGGATCACAAACCGGCTGCCGCCGGTAAAATCGACGCCGATGCGCATCGGCGAACCAAACTGGATCAGCGAATAGATCATCGCTCCCAGCCCCGCCGCGATCAGCAGCCCGGAAAACATGAAAAACCACTTGCGTTTACCGACAATATCGTACATGATTGCTCCTATTCCGACTGAAGTGGGATCGGGCTTAAATTCCCAACAGCCAACGCCGTTTTTCGATGCTTTTTTGCGCCGGCTCCAAGACCGCGCTCATAAACGTGCGGGTGACGGTGATGGCCGTAAACAGGTTGATCACCGTGCCGATGGCCAGGGTAATGGCAAACCCCTTGACGATACCTGCTCCAAAGTTACTGCCGAAAATATACAGGATGGCGCAAATGATCAGCGTTGAGGCCTGCGAATCCCAGATCGATGTCCAGGCGCGGTCGAACCCGGCGTTGAGCGACGCTTGCAGGCTACGCCCGGCGCGCAGTTCCTCTTTGATTCGCTCAAAGATGAGAATGTTGGCGTCGACGGCCATCCCGGTAGACAGCAGGAAACCGGCAATGCCGGGTAGGGTCAGGGTGACGGCCTTGAAATTGAGCACCAACGCGGCCATCAACAGTCCCACAAACATCCACAACTGCCAGGTATCTTTGCGCTCGATCAGGTAAATGATCAACAGCGCAAAGGCAAGAGCGATCATAAAGGCGCTGCCCATCTTGAACACGGCAAAGTTGAGCAGACCATAGATGATCAGCGACAGATCGGCCAGCAGCCCCGGCAGACGGTAATAGATCAGCATAAAGATCAGCACCGCGCTCAGGCCGACGATGCCGGCCTTGACGCTTTGCTGGATCGATTCCTGGCCCAGCGAAGGGCCGATCTTTTGGTTGCTTTCGATGCGCAGCGGCACCGGCAGCGCGCCATAGCGCAACTGGATCGCCAGCATGTGCGCTTCTTCAAGCTCAAAATTACCGCTGATCACCCCATTGCCATCCGGGATGCGATCCTGGATTTGTGGGCAGGAAATCACTTCCTTGTCGAGCACGATGGCCAAAAACTTGCCCTGGTTGGCCGCGGTATATTGAGAAAAAAAGGAGGCCCAGTTGGGTTGCAGTTCAAAGCCGACCAAATACCTGCTGGCCCCGGTGGGCGCGTCGGGGTTGACTGTGGCCGCCGCGTTTTTGAGCGCCTCGCCGGTCATCACGGTGTGATAGATGCGCTGGCCCAGTTCGTCGTATTGATCCGTCGCCGGCGTTTCGGCCAGCGGCAGGCCGGGAATGTAATCGGTCTGTACCGGTGTGCCGGCTTGCAAAAACTCGTAACCCGCGTCGATGAATTCGAGCAGGCCCGTTTCGCGGATCAATTCCAACGCCTGTTCTTCGTTTTCGATGCCCGGCAGCTCGATGATGATCCGCTGTGCGCCCTGGCGCTGCACCAACGGCTCCGAGATGCCCAGGCTGTTGACGCGGTTTTCGATGATCTTGCGCGCCGTTTCCATCGCCTCGGCTTCGGCTCTGGCCCCGTCGGGCAGATCGGCTTCCAGCAGCACCTGGATGCCCCCTTGCAGGTCTAACCCTTGCACCACGCGGATGTCACGGTTCAAGATGCCGGGGTTGTTGGGCAGGTCGATCCAGATGGCGGCGGCGGTCAGGAGGACGATGACAAGTAAAACGAGAAATGTTTTGCGGTTCATGATCAGCGCTTTCCTCTACAATTCCGCTTTACACGCAACGACTGCGTCTGTGCGCACGCAGTCGTTGCCGGGTGAGCGGTCAATGTCATAAACAAGCCGATTATAGTCTATCCCATGATTTCTGTCAAAAAGAGTTGGCGGAAATGGCGGTTCGTGGTAAACTGATAAGAGAGTGATATCCGGGCGTGGTCGGCTATCATCATTCGCGCAAAAGGGCGTTGTATGAAGCGCTTCAGGCAAATATGGAACCGGCTGTCAGCATTTCCCGATGATGTTGATCAGGATTCAGTGCGCCGGCAATACATGACCCGCGTTGTGCTGGGAATGATATTGCTCGTGATGCTGGTCTTTGTCCTGCTGATTGCCTGGGGCTGGTCGGCCGCGCTCTTTTTTTTCCAAGATGTGGTATTGATGCTGGGCATCACCGTCGTGATCGGGTTTGGGCTGTGGGTGGCCCATCGCGACGCGTGGAGATGGGCCGGCTTGCTCCCACCAGCATTGTTCTTTCTGATCGCGGTGCTGCTCAACTATCACGCCGGTTTTATGACCTCGGCAGTTTTGCTGTACATGCTGGCCATCGTGCTCACCGCGATTTTGCAGGGCGTCAAAGCGCAGTGGTGGGCGTTGGCGCTGAGCCTGGTTTCCTACCTGGCTCTC
>CAYRXM010000119.1:0-8279 GCA_964428175.1 uncultured Anaerolineae bacterium | reverse complement strand
CAGCAACTTTGATCTGGAGGCACAGTCTGCATTCGCGCTTGTGGCTTGCGGCGCATTGGTGGGTATGGCTCTGCTGCAATGGCTGTCGATTGGCCAGTTGCAGCGTGCACTCGGCCGGGCACGCATGCTGGCCTCCGATCTGGAACGCAGCGAAGACCGCTACCGTCGTGTCGTCGATAATGCCAACGAAAGCGTTCTGGTCGTCCAAAACGGCCTGATCCGGTTTTTCAACCCCAATGTACCGCGCATGCTTGGCCTGGATGCAAGCCGTCTGCTCGACACATCCTTTGCCGATTTGATCTATGCTCAGGATCGCGCGCTGGTGGTGGATCGCTACCAGCGCCGTGTGCGCGGCGAGCCGGTGCCGGAAATGTACACCTTTCGCGTGGTCGATGGGGCGGGGCAGGTGCGCTGGGCCGAGCTGCGCGCCGTATTGATCGATTGGGAAGGCGCTCCGGCCACGCTCAATTTTATGACCGAGATCACCGAGCGCAAGCGGGCCGAAGCCGAGCGTGAACGGCTTTTGTCCGACCTGGAGCACCGTAACATCCAGCTGCAAACCGCGGCTCAGGTGGCCCAATCGGCGAGCACGGTGCTCGACCCCGAAGAATTGATCACCAGCGCCGTGAAATTGATTCAGGAGCGGTTCGATTTTTATTACGTTGGATTGTTCCTGCTGAACGAAAAGACCGGGTTTGCCGTGTTGCGCGCTGGAACTGGCGAAGCCGGGCGGCAGATGCTGGCGCAAGGGCACAAATTGGCCGCCGGCGGCGAGTCGATGATCGGGCAGTGCGTGGCTGATGCGCAGGCGCGGATCGCGCTGGATGTGGGGCAGGCTCCGGTGCGCTTTAACAACCCGCTGCTGCCGCTGACCCGTTCCGAGATGGCGCTGCCCCTGGTGAACCGGGGGCGCTGCATCGGCGCGCTCACCGTGCAAAGTACGCAGGAATTGGCGTTTTCCGGCGAAGATGTGGCCGCGCTGCAGACCATGGCCGATCATCTGGCCGTGACCATCGAAAATGCGCGGCTCTTTCAGCGCCTCGACGACGAGCTGGACCGTTCGCGGCAGCTCAATGTAGTTCTCTCGCGCACGCAGCGGCTGCTGCGCAGCATCACCGATTCGATGCCCTCGGCGTTAATCGCGCTGGACATTTCAGGGCGGGTGCGGCTCTGGAACCCGGCCGCCGATGCGATGACCGGTCATACCCGCGAAGAGATCGGCGTGGATTCGTTCTGGAGGCACTGCATCCAGTTGGCCGGCTACCGCGATATGTTTGAACAAGTCTTGCGCAAGGGACGGGTTGCCCAACGCCACCGCGAGCGGCTGCTCACGCCGGGTGGCGAAATCTATTGTGATGTCAGCGTGTTTCCCCTTGTCTCCGACGTGGTTGAAGGGGCCGTGCTGCGCATCGACGACGTGAGCCGGCGGGTACAAATGGAAGAAATGATGCTCCAATCGGCCAAGATGGCCAGCGTCGGCGGGCTGGCCGCGGGCGTAGCCCACGAGATCAACAACCCGCTGGGGGCGATGATCCAGAGCGCGCAGATGCTGCAACTGGCCTTCGACACGACGCACCGGCGCACCCGCGAACGCCTGGCCCGCTGCGGCGTCGATGCCGAATCTCTGGCGCGCTATATCGAGGAGCGCGGTGTGCAGGAATATCTGCAAGGCATCCGTACTATCGGCGAACGCGCGGCCAAGATTGTCGCTGACCTGTTGAGTTTTTCGCGCTACCGGCCCGCCGAAACCGCCCTGTACGATTTGAACGAACTGGTCGAGCAAACGCTGGAACTGGCCGTCACCGACTATAATTTGAGCCGGCAGTACGATTTTCGCAACATCGACATTGTGCGCGAGCTTGGTTCCGACTTGCCCAAGCTCTTGTGCGATGGCCCGCAGATTCAGCAGGTTGTGCTTAACCTGGTGCGCAACGCGGCCCAGGCTATGAGCTGCGCGCGAAGCGAGTTGAGCGTGGCGCGCGCCGGCTGGCATCCACGCCTGATCTTGCGCACGCTGCAACACGACACCGACCTGGTTCTGCAAGTCCAGGATAACGGGCCGGGCATTGCCCGTTCGGAACAGGAGCGCCTCTTCGAGCCGTTCTTTACCACCAAAGACGTTGGCGAGGGCACCGGATTGGGGCTGTGGCTCTGCTGGTCTATCGTTGTCGAGCGACACAGAGGCGCTATCTATTATCAGGCCGGCGACGAAGGCGGCGCGTGTTTTGTGATCCGGTTGCCGGTCGGGAGCGAACCGGCATAGCCCTGGATTGATTGGCCCTTTTGAGGAGCAGGCATGGGCGGCAAACGGGTTCTGATTATCGATGATGAGCGATTGACGCGCATCTCGCTGGTCGATTTCCTGGCCGATATGGGATTCGAGACGGTGGGAGCCGCCGATGGAGAATCGGCGATTGCTTGCCAGCAAGAGCAGCCCTTTGATTTTTGCATCGTCGATATCCGTATGCCCGGCGTCGATGGCGTGGAAACGATCATCGCCCTGAACCGCGTCGATGCGCGCTCGCACTTTTTCATCTGTACCGGCTCACCCCAATTTACGCTTTCTACGGCATTGAAAGAAATCGGCCTTTCGGATTGTGATGTCGTGTTCAAGCCGGTGCTTGATATGAACGTCTTTGTCGATCTGATTGCCCGGATACAAGGAGGTGACTCTTGAGCCAGGCGCGCGTTTTGGTCGTCGATGACGAGACATTGATCCGCCGTGTGATGTCCGATTATCTGTCCGAGTATGACTATGAGGTTGAAACGGCTGCGGACGGACTGGAAGGTTTGACCCTGGCGCGGGCAAGCCGTTTCGATGTCATGCTGATCGATTTGCGCATGCCCAAAATGGACGGGCTGGAAGTCATTGCCGCATTGAGCGCCGAGCAGCCGGAACTGCCTATCGTCGTCGTTTCGGGCACCGGCGTGCTGAACGACGCCATCGAAGCGGTGCGGCTGGGCGCGTGGGACTATGTCACCAAGCCGGTGCGCGATATGAACGAAATCGTGGTCGTCGTCGAGCGCGTGCTGGAAAAATCGCGCCTGCTCGCAGAACGCGACCGTTACCAGCAGGCCCTGGAAGACCTCAACCGCTCTCTGGAGGCCGAAGTGGCCCGCCAGACGCGCGATTTGCGCGTCCAGAACCGCGAGTTGCTGGCGCTCAACCACGTTTCCTATGCGATCAGCGACCCGCTCGATATGGACACCATGCTCCGCCGGGCCATCGAAGCCGCCGTTTCTGCCATTGAGGCCGATGGGGGAGTGATTCGCCTGCTCGATGCGCCGGGCCAGCAGTTGGTGGTTGCCGCCAGCAGCGGCATTCCCGAACCTTGCCTGGCCTCTTGCCACAGTGTGCCGTTCGCGCCGCTGCCGGGACATGAGACCGGGAGCGCCTGGTTGAGTGATTTGAATTCTGCGCCCTGGATGGTCGAATTGGCGCAGGCGGGCGCGTTTCGCTCCTACCTTTGCGTGCCGCTGCGGGCCAACGAACCGCTCAAGAGTGTTTCGATGCCAGTGGGAACGCTGGAGATCCTGGTGCGGGCCGAGCGCAGTTTTGACGCGCACGAGGTCGAACTGCTGATCTCCATCGGCAACCAGATCGGCGTGGCGGTGGCCCGCGCCCAATATGCGGCCGACCTGGAACGCGCCAACGTCCAGTTGGAGGCGCTGCTGACCCAGGTGCAGGCCCAGGCATCGCGCGTGCAGCAAATCGTCGATACGGTGCCCCAGGGCGTGCTGCTGCTGGACGCCGATGGGCGGATCGTCCTCGCCAACCCGCTGGCGCAGCGCGATCTGCGCATCCTGGCGCCCCTGCCGGAAGGCGACGACAGCGATCCATACCAGTTATACACCCAGGTTTCTCTGCCCGGCCTGGGCGATCAACTACTTGTCGATCTGCTGCTGCCGCCGCCGCAGGGCTTATGGCACCAGGTGGCGGTCGAGGGCAAGCGATTCGAGATCATCGCGCGGCCAATCGAGCAGGGCGCAATATCGGGCGGCTGGGTGATGGTCATTCGCGATGTCACGCAGGAACGCGAGATCGAGCGCCGTGTCCAGCAGCAGGAGCGTCTGGCGGCGATCGGACAGTTGGCCGCAGGCATTGCGCATGATTTCAACAACCACCTCACCGCGATCAATGGCTATTCAGAACTGCTGCTGCTCAGCCTGTCGGCCAAAGATTCGCGCCGCGCCGACCTGGAAGAGATCAAAAAAGCGGCCAGACGCTCGGCTTCGCTGACCCGTCAATTGCTGGCCTTTAGCCGCAAGCAGATCATTCAGCCGCGCGTGATCAACCTGAATGATGTGGTTGTAGACATTGACAAGATGCTGCAACGGCTGATCGGCGAAAACATCGAGCTGATCGTGCGCCTCGATCCGGCGCTCGGTTCGGTTGAAGCCGATCCCGGACAGATCGACCAGGTGCTCGTGAACCTGGTCGTCAACGCACGCGATGCGATGCCCGACAGCGGCCAGTTGATCGTCGAAACGGCCAACGTCAATCTGGATCACCAGTTTGTGTCCCGGCACACCGATCTGCTACCCGGCGCATACGTGATGCTCTCGGTCACAGATACCGGGGTCGGGATGGACGAAGAAACCCAGTTGCACCTCTTTGAGCCTTTTTTCACCACCAAGGAGCGGGGCAAAGGCACCGGCCTGGGGCTGGCGACTGTGTATGGGATTGTCAAGCAGAGCGGCGGCAGCATCTGGGCTTACAGCGAGTTGGGGCATGGCAGCGTGTTCAAGATTTATCTGCCCCGCGTCGACAGCAAACCGGTTTCGCTCTCGAGCGAGCGAGTCAGCGTGAACCCGCTTCAGGGTACTGAAACGTTGCTCCTGGTTGAGGATGATGATGCCGTGCGCGAACTGGCCCAACGTGTCTTGCAGCGCTACCAATATCAGGTGATTGTCGCTGAGGACGCCCGGCGGGCGCTCGATTATGCCTTGACCACTCGGGAACACATCGACATGTTGATCACCGATGTGATCATGCCCGAAGTGAGCGGGCGTGATCTGTCCGTACAGTTGGCCCAGGTGTGCCCCGACATCCGAGTTTTGTTCATGTCCGGCTATACCGACGAAGTGATCGTTCACCACGGCGTGCTCGATCCGGGTGTCCATTTTATCCAAAAACCGTTCACCGCGCTCGCCTTTTTGCACAAGGTTCGCCAGGTGCTCGATGAGCCAGCGCTCGACGAGTCCGTGACCGACGAGCCAGCGCTCGACGGGCCAGCGCTCGACGGGCCAGCGCTCGACGGGCCAGCGCTCGACGAGTCCGTGACCGACGAGCCAGTGACCAAGAAGCCAGTGACCATTACCCACAAGGAGTGAATAAACAATGACCGAACCCAATTCGCCCACAGACAAGGCCCAGCCATCCCGTCCGCCGCTCAAGGATCAAATTTCCCGTACCCGGCACAAGATTGTAATCGGCGGCCAAGAGATTGCCTACACCGCGCACACCGGTATCGTGGTGCTCAAAGAAGAAGATGAAAAGCCCCAGGCTTCGATGTTCTTTGTCGCCTATTTCCGCGATGATGTTCAAGACGTCGCCGCCCGTCCGCTCACTTTTTCCTTCAACGGCGGGCCTGGATCGTCGTCGGTGTGGCTGCACCTGGGCCTGCTCGGCCCGCAGCGCGTCGTGCTGGAAGCCGACGGCAAGCCGCTGCCGCCACCCTGCCGGTTGGTCGATAACGCTTTTTCGCTGCTCGACGAGACCGATCTGATCTTTATCGACCCGGTGAGCACCGGGTTCAGCCGCGCCGCCGAGGAAGAAAAGGCCAAGGACTTTCACGGCTTTGAAAAGGACATCGAATCGGTGGGCGATTTCATCCGCCTGATGGTCACGCGGTTCAAGCGCTGGGCCTCGCCCAAGTTCCTGATCGGCGAGAGTTACGGCACCACTCGCGCAGCGGGGCTGTCCGGTTATTTGCAAGACCGGCACGGCCTCTACCTGAATGGGATCATGCTCGTCTCGTCGATCCTCAATTTCCAGACCGCACGGTTCAGTCCCGGCAACGACCTGCCCTACATTCTCTTTTTGCCCACCTACACGGCGACGGCCTGGTATCACCGCCGCCTGGATGACGAGTTGCAGCGCGACTTGCGCCGGACGCTTGACGAGGTGGAAGCGTTTGCGCGCAGCCCGTATGCCGCCGCCCTGTTCAAGGGTGTGTCCCTGCCTGCGGACGAGCGGGCCGAGATCGCCCGGCAGTTGGCCCGCTACACCGGCTTGAGCGTCGACTATGTCGAGCGCAGCGACCTGCGCATCGAGATTTTCCGTTTCACCAAGGAACTGCTGCGCGCCGAGGGGCGGACCGTGGGTCGCCTGGACAGCCGTTACACCGGCGTCGACCGCGACGCGGCCGGCGAGCAGTTCGAGTTCGATCCCAGCTTGGCGCTGATCACCGGCCCCTATACCGCCGCGCTGAACGATTACGTGCGCCGCACGCTGCGTTTCGAGAGCGACCTGCCCTACGAAATCCTCACCAGCCGCGTCCATCCGTGGAGCTATGCCAAATTCGAGAACCAGTACGTCGATGTGGCCGAGACGCTGCGCAAGGCCATCTGCCAGAATCCACACCTCAAGGTGTTTGTCGCCAACGGCTACTATGACCTGGCGACGCCCTATTTCGCCACCGAATACACCTTTGATCACCTGGGGCTGGACGCCGGTTTGCAGGACAACATCTCGATGGCCTACTATGAGGCCGGTCACATGATGTACATCCACGACCCATCGTTGGAACAACTCAAAGGCCATCTGACCGGATTTGTGCGTTCCACAGCAGGTTGAATTCGATGATTCGTTCATATTCAGGAGAAAAACTGTGACCCCACCAAGCGAACAACATGTCAGACAGTATTCCCGTCCCTCCGAACTCAAGATCACCGACCTTCGTGTGACCAACCTCAAAGGCCTGCCCATGCGCCTGTCGTTGATCCGCATCGACACCAACCAGGGCCTTTCTGGCTATGGCGAGGTGCGCGATGGCGCGAGCAAGACCTATGCCTTGATGCTCAAGAGCCGCCTGATCGGCGAGAACCCCTGCAACGTGGACAAGGTGTTTCGCAAGATCAAGCAGTTCGGTTTTCACGCCCGGCAGGCCGGCGGCGTGTGCGGCGTCGAAATGGCGCTGATGGACCTGGCCGGCAAGGCCTACGGCGTGCCCGCCTACATGCTCGCCGGCGGCAAGTTCCGCGACCAAATCCTGTGCTATTCGGACACGCACACCGAGCCCGATGGGCGCGAGATGGGCCGCCGGCTCAAGGAGCGGATGGCGCAGGGTTTCAAGTTCCTCAAGATGGACGTCGGTATCGGCTTGCTCAAGGGCATTCCCGACACACTGATCGCGCCGCCGGGGATGCTCAGCCGCTACGACGTGATGCATCCCTTGACCGGCATCCAGATCACCGAAAAGGGCATCGACGTGCTGTGCGATTACGTCGCTGCGGTGCGCAAAGAGGTCGGCTATGAGGTTCCGCTGGCCGTCGATCACTTTGGGCACATTGGGCTGGAATCGTGCATCCGCCTCGGCCAGGCGCTCGATCAGTTTACGCTGGCCTGGTACGAGGACATGATCCCCTGGCAGTTCACCGACCAGTACGTGCGCCTCTCCAACGCGGTCAAGACGCCGGTCTGCACCGGTGAGGACATCTATCTCAAGGAAGGGTTCAAGCCGCTGCTCGAAGCGCGCGCCGTGTCGATCATCCACCCCGACCTGGCCTCGTCGGGCGGCATTTTGGAGACCAGGAAAATCGGCGACCTGGCTCAAGAGCACGGCATCGCGATGGCGATGCACATGGCTGGTTCGCCGGTCGCAGCGCTGGCCGCCGTCCACTGCGCGGCGGCGACCGAAAATTTCCTCGTCCTCGAAAACCACTCCGTCGACGACCCCAGGTGGAACGAGATCGTCACCGGCCTGCCCAACCCGCTGATCCAGGATGGTTTCATCCAGGTGCCGGAGACGCCCGGCCTCGGTTTTGAGGACCTCAACGAAGAGACCGTGCGCAAGTACATCGATCCGGACGCGCCCGGCTACTTTGAGCCGACTGGCGAATGGGACAGCGAACGATCCTGGGACCGGTTGTGGAGCTAGCACACTCGCGCCGATGGTCTCCGTCGGCGCGGGTTGGCGCAAAGCGCCAACATGGCGTTCCCACGCGGGAGCGTGGGAACGAGTAACCCGCCAGTGGGGCCTGGTTTCGACGTCCGAGCAGCTTGGTCAACAGATCGGAAGAGCACACGTCTGAACTCCAGTCACCGCTCATTATCT
>CAYRXM010000118.1:0-15560 GCA_964428175.1 uncultured Anaerolineae bacterium | reverse complement strand
GATAATGAGCGGTGACTGGAGTTCAGACGTGTGCTCTTCCGATCTCAACCATGCTTGATTCCAGGCATTGTGAGCTTTCCAGGTGTGATGGAACGGCCCCCCGTCGGTGTGCATGCGCAGTTCGATAATCCCATCACGACGGGTCATGATGAAAAAGTCTTTATATTTTTCCGAGTATACCTCAAACTGCGAAGGCTCGATGCGCTCATCCCACTCTGATAGTATTTCTGGCATTTGAAATCTCCTTTCTAGACTTGAACTGATCTTGACAAAATCACGCGTACCGGGCACTGTGGACCGCGTCCGATATGCCCTACTACCTTTACATTATGTTACAAGGGCGCGAATTGGTTACACACCGATAAAAACGAGACACACTATCTCGTTTTTTGTATTATAACGAGTTCACTGGTGAAAAACCAGTAGCAACCGGCAAGAAATGTTACTTATGTGACAAGGGAGGCAAAATGACTCAGCCCTCAGGCGATCTGCGAGTAAGACGAACTCGGAAACTTTTGCGAGAGGCATTGATTGAATTGATCAAGGAGCAAGGCTTTGACAAACTCACGGTTGGAGAGATTGCCCAACGTGCGATGGTGAGCCGCGCTGCATTCTATCGACACTATCTGGACAAGTATGACTTGGTTGAGAAAATTTTTGAGGATGCGCAACACATGATTCTCGCCGATAGTGATCCGACCCATAGCCCACTCAGTAATGATCCGGACCATCCGCCAGAGCCATGGATAAAAATTTTCGAGCACTTTGCAGAATACAAGGATCTCTATCGTGAGCTTTTGGGGTCGCGGGGAAGTTCGTGGTTCTCGGCCAAGCTGCACGAACTCTTGGCCAAACTCATTATCGAACGTAGTCAAGCGGTCAAAACCATCGTTCAGGATCAAATTACGTTCCCAAGCGCGCTTATCGCCGGCATCATCATAACGGCAGTCAAGTGGTGGCTTGAACACCCGGAGCAATACACGCCTCGCGAGATCGCCACGTACTGCTACCCTACCACATTTTCGTTGGCTCAAAAAATGGCGGTGCGTTCCCAGAGTGTGACTGTTTAGACCTTGGGAAAGGGCGTGGATTAGGGGAAGGAGGGAGCTGCGCTGCGCCCACCCTCGCAGCCCAACTCGCCGCGTTGGTCGCGCGCGACGAGGACGGCTACACACTGCGCCACCTGGCCGTCAAGCCAAAGCCTTTTTCCTCGGCAGGGACTTGGTTGCCGCGCGCCGCTGCTGACGTGAGACGGCTCGCTGTTGGTTTTATTGACAACGTGGTCGGCTATGTTATAATGGATTTTATGTAACGTATTTTTCGTATGCATAAGCTATTGAAGCCGTTCTACAAAGCAGGAGGTAAAGAATGACTCACAGGATAGGTTTGAAAGGCGATCCCGTACAAATTACCATCGACAAGGACAGGTGCATCGAGTGCCATGCGTGCCTCGATGCATGTCCCCTGGTGCGATTTGGGGGCTTTGCCTCCATCGAGGATCAATTTGCAGGATACGTTTGCCTGCAATGTGGGGGCTGTATGGCCGTCTGCCCTCAGAATGCTATCCGCATCGGCGATCTTGCTCCGGCGATCCCGGTCGGTGAGATCCCTTCCAATGAGGCGACGCTTAATCTGATCAAGATGCGGCGCTCGGTGCGGATGTTCAAAGAGCAAAAGGTCAGCGAGAAGGATTGGGAACAGCTTGTCGAGGCGGTCAAGTATTCTCCGGTCGGCCACAACTCTCAATACATCGATGTCATGATCGTCGAGTCACCAGATGTCCTGAGCGCGCTGTCCAGGATCGGTATGGATTTTTGGACCAAGACCGCAATGTTTATCAACAAACCCGTTCTCCGACACGTATTCAAAAAAATGTTGGGAGTGCATGCCTTTTCCGTCTTTGCCAAATTAGCGCCGTTCTATGCACAGCAAAAGAATAGTTTTGAACAAGGACTCGATCCCATCCTGTTTAATGCCCCGGCGGTGATGCTCTTTCTTGCGCCCAAGGGTGAGGCGATGGGGCAGGCCGAGGCGGATATGGCGGCCCAGACGGTGGCGCTGTATGCGCCGGCGCTGGGTCTGGGGACGTGCTATTCGGGAATTGTTATGGTTTTGTTTTCCAGTTCGAACGCCGCGGTCAAAAAAGCGATCCAGATCCCCCAGGGGTACAAGGTTTACAGCGCCCTCATCGTGGGCTATCCCAAACACGCGCGTCGTTCCATCCCCTATCGTCGAGATCGAAACGTTTATCGAGTATGATGAAATTCACACCATTGGCAAGGCGACCTCGCTGAGATGCACAAGTGGCGCTGGTATCACCTTCCGCTGGTCGTGCTGGCCGCGCTGCTGCTTTGGACAGCTGCATCGATTTATGCTATCATCAGCTTTGCGTCCCGCCCGGAGACGCGCCCCGCCGGCGCGGCCATCGTACTCGGCGCGGCCGTGTTCGACGACCAGCCATCGCCCGTCTTGAGCGAGCGCATCAATCACGCCATCTCGCTCTACGAACAAGGCCTTGTGCGCAAGCTGATCATGACCGGCAGCCGCAGCCCGGAAGACGCACTGGCCGAATCGGAGGCGGCCCGCCAATATGCCATTGACCGAGGCGTACTCCCGGCCGACATTTTGATCGAGACGCAGTCGCGGACGACGGAACAGAATTTGTTTCACGCACGCGCGCTTGCGGGCGAATTTTCTCTCGATACGGTGCTCATCGTCAGCGACCCGCTGCACATGAAACGTGCCGTCGTCATTGCCCGCGACCTGGGCCTGGAGGCCTACAGCTCACCGACCACGACCAGCCGCTATACGAGCTGGCACAGCCGGTTGAAATTCCTGCTCAGAGAGACCTATTTTTATCAGCAGTATCAAATGCGACGACTGCTTGGCAAACGGAACCCGCCATGACCCAACCACATTTTTCAGCCGCGCCCTTTATCGTTTGCCCGCGTTGCGGGCAGCACAACCGCGCCGGCGAGACGCACTGCCTGTTTTGCCGCGCCACGCTGCCCGGCACAGACACGGATGAATCGCCCGATACGCGCATCTGCGGGCGCTGCGGCCAGATTTTGCCCATCACGACTATGGTCTGTGATCGCTGCGGCGCGACGTTGCCCAAGGTTGCACCGCCTCCACCTGTGGCGACTACCGGCTGCCTGGCGCGCGGCAGCTATATCGGGGCGGTGATTTTGGGCGGCCTGCTGGTGCTGGGCGGCCTCGGCCTGGGCCTGCTGAGCCTGTTCGGCGGGGCGACGATCAGCGGCGGCGCGTTGGCCCTGGCCGTGTTCGTCGTCGGCATCGGCATGCTCTGGCACGCCGTGTACGCGCTGATCGATCCGGCCGGACTGGATACCGCGCTGTGGCCGTCCTGGGTGTGGATCGTCTTGCTGGTCGTCATCTGGGTGCCGGGCAGCCTGGCCGTGCTGATTTTGCCGGGCCTGGCGCGCTGGTTTTTGCCTCCCCTGATCGTGCTTGCCGCACTGCTCGCAGCGCTCATTTTTGTGGCCGCGACCCTGCGCGGGCTGCGCAAGCCCGCCGAGCGACAGCCCTTCTTGGGCCGGCTGGGGCCTCGCCACGCGGTTTTTCTTTCGGGACTGCTCTCTTCGGTGCTGTCCGTCGGCCTGGCCTTGCTTCTGGAGACGGTTTCCGTGGCCATCATCGCCGGGCTGATGATCGCCGCCGCGCACGCACTGGGCGATACCGCCACCTATGAGCGGCTGGTCAGCCTGGCCGAAAGTCCCGACGCCGTCAACCAACTGGAAAGCCTGATCGGCACCTCACCGATCATCTTTGCCGGGCTGGTTGGCATCTTTTCCGTCGCCGCACCGCTGATCGAAGAGACGCTCAAGGGACTGCCCATGCTCCTGTTTGCCCCACGTGTTCGCCACTCGGAGCGCACAATGATTTTGCTCGGTGTGGCCGGCGGGATGGGCTTTGCCTTTGCCGAAAACATCGGCTATTTGAGCCTGACGCCGGGGGCGTGGCCGTTGATGGTCATCTTTCGCACCTGCGCGGCCATGATGCACGGCGCGTGCAGCGGGTTCGTCGGTCGCGGCTGGCATCGCGCGCTGCACAAGGGACAGTGGCTCAAGGCGCTGCTCGATCTGGGCCTAGCCATGGGCATCCACGCCGGGTGGAACCTGCTGGCGGTGATCATTGGCTGGTTTGGCTACAAGGGCATGGCCGAAGGCATCCTCTTTGTCATTGCCGTGGGATTGATCCCCCTGGCAATCATGTTTTTGCTCCTCGCGCGCTGGGGCATCTGGGTCAGCAAGCCATAACACATCCTGACGCTTGACAAATTTCGCGTTTTGCGGCATGATCACTCGACCGTTTGCCACCGTTCGTCAGCGGGAGGCAAACGGTATTTGTTATTAGAGGAGGATAGATATGCTCAAATCTCATGCCTGCGGCATCTTGCGTGCCGAACACGTCGGTCAGACCGTGACCCTGGCGGGATGGGTGCATCGCCGCCGCGACATGGGCGGCCTGATTTTCATCGACCTGCGCGACCGCGAGGGGATTGTCCAGATCGTTTTCGACTCAAACCAGGAACCCGGCGCGCATAGCATCGCCACCCAGGCGCGCAACGAGTTCGTGCTTCAGGTGAGCGGCCTGGTGCGGGCGCGCGCAGACGATCAGATCAACCCCAACCTGCCCACTGGTGAGGTCGAGGTCGCCGTCCAGACGGTCGACATCCTGAACCCGGCCAAAAACCCTCCCTTTTACATCAGTCGCGAGGAAGAGGTCAGCGAGGTGCTGCGCCTCAAATATCGCTACCTGGATTTGCGCCGCGAGCGCATGCAGCGCAACCTGCGCCTGCGCCACGAGATCGTGCTCTTTATGCGCAATTTCCTCAGCCGGCGCGGGTTCATCGAGATCGAGACGCCGATCTTGATCAAGAGCACGCCGGAAGGCGCGCGCGATTACGTGGTGCCCAGCCGGGTGCAGCCGGGCAAGTTCTACGCCTTGCCCCAGTCGCCGCAGCAGCTCAAGCAACTGCTCATGGTCGCCGGGTTTGAAAAATACTTTCAAATCGCCCGCTGCTTTCGCGACGAAGACCTGCGCGCCGACCGCCAGCCCGAATTTACCCAGCTCGACCTGGAAATGTCCTTTGTCGAGCAGGACGACATCCTGGAAACGGTCGAATCGCTGTACAGCGAAATGATCCACACGATCACCCCGCACAAAAAGCTCATTGAGCCGTTCCCCCGGCTGACCTACTACGAGGCGCTGGCCCGCTATGGCACCGACAAGCCCGATCTGCGCTTTAGCCTCGAACTGCAAGACCTGTCCGATCTGGTCGCCGGCTGCGCGTTCAAGGTGTTCAGCGATGCACTGGCCGGCGGCGGGCAGGTCAAGGCGCTGGCGCTGCCCGGCTGCGCCGATTACAGCCGCCGGCAGATCGACGAACTGGCCGAAATGGTGAAAATCTATGGCGCAAAAGGGTTGGCGACGATCGCCGTGCAGCCAGACGGCCTCAAATCGTCAATCGCCAAATTTTTCAGCGACGAGGCGCTGCAATCGCTGGCCGCCCGCGCCGGAGCCGCCCCCGGCGATCTGATCGCCATCGTTGCTGACCGGCCCAGGATCGTCGCCGCCGCGTTGGGCGCGCTGCGCAGCGAGATGGGCAAGCGCCTCAACCTGGCCGATCCGGACCTGCTGGCCTTTGGCTGGGTAGTCGATTTTCCGCTTTTCGAGTGGAACGAGGACGAAAACCGCTGGGACGCCACCCATCACCTCTTTACCGCGCCCAAGCCCAGCCACATCCACCTGCTGGACAGCGATCCCGGCGCGGTGCTCGCCGACTGCTATGACTTGGTCTGCAACGGCTACGAACTGGCCAGCGGCAGTATCCGTATCCACCGCCGCGATGTGCAGGAAAAAGTGTTGAACTTGCTCAATTATTCAATCGAGCAGGCCTACGCCCGTTTCGGGCACATGCTGACCGCCTTTGAGTACGGTGCGCCGCCACACGGCGGCATCGCTCCCGGCATCGACCGCACCGCCATGCTCATGGCCGACGAAACCAACATCCGCGAAATGATCGCCTTTCCCAAGACGGCCAGCGCCACCGACCCGATGACCGACGCGCCGTCCGAGGTCGATCAAAAGCAGTTGGACGAGCTGCATCTCAAGATTGTCGAATAGACCTGATCAAACGCGAGTTTCCAGAAAAAAAGGGCGAGTGCGACGAACCAGCAAGCAAAAGGGAGCGTTGTTGGCCGGAGGTGATGATGAGAAGGAGGATTGGAAAAACACCTTCACCGGTTGTGAGGCAGGTAGGAATCGTAACCTCGCTGGCGGTCTTGGGGTTCATGTGCATCGGCGGCAGTTATGGGTTAAGGCTGGTGGTCGAACCTGGCTGGATTTGTCGCGCCATTGGATGGGTTTGTGCCGAATGTCAGGTATGAGAACAGCGCGGATGCGACATTGGCAGGTGCGTCAGGAGAAGCATGACTAGAGAACATACAATCGACGTTCAACAGGCCCGGTCATTTCTGACCGGGCATCTGGGTGTTGAACCTGTGCAGGTTGTTCAATTAGGGGAGGGAGCCTGGTCGCGGTGTTTTGGCTTTTCGTGTGATGGTCAGGCGCTTGTGATTCGTTTTGGCAAATACGTCGATGATTTTCAAAAGGATCAGTTGGCTCATACCTACGCCACACCGGATTTGCCAATCCCCCAGGTTCTCGAGATCGGGCCGGCAGCGGATGGCTATTACGCCATTTCGAGGCGCGTCTATGGCCTGCCGCTGGAGGAGGTGAGCGCGGAGCAGTGGATGGCGCTGGTCCCCGCCGTCGTGGCTGCGCTGGAAGCGCTGCGCACGGCTGACTTGACTGCCACGGTGGGCTTTGGGGGGTGGGGCGCGGATGGGAATGCGGGCCATTCCGGTTGGGCCAGCCGGCTCTTGTCGGCAGACCAGGACACGCCGGATCAACGTGGCCACGGGTGGCATGAACGGCTGGCCAGGTCGCCCCACGGCGCGGCGGCGTTTGAGTGGGGATTCGACTTGCTGAAAAAGGTGGTGGATGATGCAGTGCCGCGATGTTTGCTGCACTGCGACCTGATGAATCGTAATGTTCTGGTGGATGGGGATCAAATCACCGGCGTGCTCGATTGGGGCTGCTCGGTGTACGGTGATCACCTATACGATCTGGCGTGGTTCGAGTTCTGGGCGCCCTGGCATCCCCAATTGAATGTCGCATACTTGAGATTGTCGCTCGAACAGCGATGGATGGAAAAGGGCTACACGCCGGAGAATCAAGACGCCCGGCTTTTGGCCAGCTATCTGCACATCGGGCTTGAACATCTGGCGTATCATGCGCGCCTGGAAGATTGGGCGATTTTGGCGGCAATCGCTGAACGCATGCGGGCTTTGGCCGGCGGGTAGCCTGCCAGCCGGGCGCGCCGGAGCGCATAATGACAGTCGCCTTGTCGAATTGTTGACGAGAGAGAGGACGGAGCTTGGGGAATGAGCGACCCTGGCGATGATGCAGATTGGGAGCGTGGAACAGCGCGCATCCTTGAGGTGCGCTGCGAGAACCTGGAAACCGTGTATATCCACCCCGACGACGGCAACGGGATTCGCGTCGATGATGGACACCAGACCTTTGAATATCTGTACCGGGAACGCAACTCGACCTATGTCCCGGTTGAAACGCTCGATCTGGCCGCGATTCGCAAGCTGCTCGATGAACTCCAGGTTGAGCTGGTCGAGGCCCCGCCCGGCGGCCATCCGGGCATCGCCTGCCGGGTACGTACGGGGCAGCCCATCGCAGACGCGGTGGATCGCGTCGCGCGGGCAATTGATGGTGTTTTTTACATCGCGCTTCGCCCCGACCTCAAGTGAGGGAGCGCGGCGTCCCGGATGTGCAGTCAGGCGCATATAGCCAGTGAATTCGATTGAGGTGAAAAATGATGTTGGATGAAACGCAGTTAAAAGACAAGCTGCAAGCGCTTGCCCAAACCAAGTTCCGCCCTGCAGCAGATGACGAGCTGGCGGCGCTCATCCCGGATATGCTGCTTGGTATTGGCTCGACAGACGAGTCCTTGCGCGACGATCTCATCTATACCGCTTTTGCACACTGGATACTGGGCTACGACATGCTCAGCCCGGAACAACTGCGCGACCTGTTGCAGCAAATCCTCGGCGACCGGCACATGTTTTACGGCATCGGCGAGGCAAACACCGACTCGGTGTTTCGGCGCTCGTTCTCTGTTTTGCTTCTTCCCCTTGTACTCATCCGGCATCGCGCGCGCCCCTTTCTCACCCAGACAGAAATCTTGCAAGTGAAAGAAAAATTGCTCTGTTATCTCGAGAATGAACGAGACCGCCGGGGCTTTGTGAACGGCAAGG
Source organism: uncultured Anaerolineae bacterium (assembly GCA_964428175.1). Taxonomy (GTDB): domain Bacteria; phylum Chloroflexota; class Anaerolineae; order JAFGEY01; family JAFGEY01; genus CAYRXM01. The sequence continues at coordinate 7,203 of CAYRXM010000118.1, read as the reverse complement.
GCTGGGCGCACGCCGTCGCCCATACGGCAGACGCGCTTGATGATCTGGTCCAATGCGCTGAAATGGGCGAAAACGATCTGCGAGACATTCTCGAGGCGATCCATGCCGTCATCGGCATTCAAGATGCGGCCTATACCTGTGGCGAAGAAGAGCGCATGGTTACGGCCGTGATTGCCATGATCAAACGCCGGGTGCTGCCCGACGCAGCATTCACTCAATGGATACAGGATTTTGCCCCTTTCGCCTTGCGTGTCGAATCAATGCCGCACAAGATCGTCATTCGAACAAACATCAAGAATTTCCTTCAATCGCTTTATTTCAGGTTGCGCTGGGAGCAGCTGGGCGATCAGTTTGATGTTTGCATAAACCAAACCCTGTTCAGGATCAGCCTGTTTACAAACCAGGCCCCCGGCTGATAGGACTATTCTCAAAGCACCGGCGTCTTGGCGTGAGGGACTTGTTGCAGGAGAATTATCGATGCAGTGTGATAAAAAACTACAATGGATGCTCTCCTGGCTTTTTTTAGGCTTGCTCCTGGTTTCGTGTCGGGGCGTGTCGCCTGATCCGACACCTGCACAAGAGGCTGCGCGGCTTCCAGTCAGGGACGAGCCAACCGAGGACAAAACGGTGCCGGGTCGGGTTGAGCGTTTTGACATCAGCAAGGATTTGTACGTGCGCGAGATTCAAGATGGGGTGTTTGTCATCACGCACTCGTTTCCCTGGCCCGGAAACTCGATGATTGTCGAGATGAAAAGCTCCGACCTGGTTCTGGTTGACACGCCCTACACGCCGGAAGCAACGGGCGAGGTATTGGCCTGGATCGAAAACCGGCTCGGCAAGCGCGCGATCACTGCTATAAACACCGGATTCCACTATGACAATCTGGGCGGCAACAGTTACTTGATCGATCAAGGAATCCCGGTTTATGGCTCGCAAGCAACCGTCGAATTGCTCCAGGAACGCGGGGAAGCGATGCGGGCAATGACCCTGGACTGGCTTCAAGCTCCCCAATATCAGCGCTTTTATGAAGCGCATGCGGCTTTGGCATACGTCGCACCAACGCACCTGTTTGATCTAAACAAGGGGCTGCAACTGGAGTTTGGGGATGAAATCGTCCAGGTTTACTTTCCAGGTCCATCACACTCACCGGACAATGTGGTCGTCTATTTCCCGGATCGCAAGATACTGTTTGGAACATGCGCGATCATAGGCGGGGATCAGGTGGGGAACACTTCCGATGCCGACCTGGAGGCCTGGCCCGAGTCGGTTCGCGATCTTGGCCGGTTCGATTTCGATGTGCTGGTTCCCGGGCACGGCGACCGGCTTGATCCGGGGCTGCTCGAACATACGATTACCTTGCTCGAGAGCGATAAAAAATGAAATGTTGGCTGCCCAATCCCGGCTTGCGAGGCGGGTTGGGCCGTCAGGTGTTTGCTGCACCCTTGCTCCGATTTTGATCGCCGGCTCTCGAATTTCACTCGACGGCCCAGTGCCCGATTTCAAAGCAAGGCCAGCATGATTTGCGCAAAAAGGGCAAAGCAAAACGGCTACCGGTTGGCGTGAAAGGGAGGTGGACCCGTTGGGAGCCTGTGATTACCGCCTGGGCATCGACATTGGCTCAACCACGGCCAAGGTGGTGTTTCTGAACTCATCCGGCGAATGTGCGTTCTCGGCGTATTGCCGCCACAATGCCGAGACGCTGGCGACGCTGCGCGGCATCCTGGGCGAAGCGATAGACCGGCTGGGGAATGCGACCGTCGAACTGCTGGTCACTGGCTCGGCCGGGATGGGCATAGCCGAGATGTACGATCTGCCGTTCATCCAGGAAGTCGTCGCCTCGGCAGAGGTTGTTCACCGCCGTTACCCGGATGTGCGGACGCTGATCGACATTGGCGGGGAAGACGCGAAAATCATCTTTTTTGACGAGCAGTATCATCCCGACATCCGTATGAACGGTTCGTGCGCGGGAGGAACGGGCGCATTCATCGACGAGATGGCGACCTTGCTGGGCGTGCCCGTCTCCGATCTGGATGGGCTGGCGAGCAAATCCACCATCATCTACCCGATGGCGTCGCGCTGCGGCGTATTTGCCAAGACTGATTTGCAGAACCTGCTCGCCCGGCAGGTGTCCAAGGAGGACATTGCCGCCTCGGTATTTCATGCCGTCGTCTTGCAGACCCTGGCGACGCTGGCGCGCGGGCGAGATGTGCGCCCGGCTATCCTGTTCAGCGGTGGGCCATTCACATTCATGCCATCACTGAAACGGGCCTTCCTCAAGGTGCTGAACCTGGTCGAAACGGATGTGGTCAGCGCTGAGGCGGCAGAATTGCTCCCGGCGTTCGGCGCCGCGCTGACCGAGAATGCCGCTCCAAGAACAGCGTCTATTCAAGGCTTGGTGGATATTCTGTCGCAGGCGCGCGTCCATGCCCAGGCGCAGGAGAACCGGCATGCGGCCTTGTTCGGATCGCCGGAGCAGTGCCGGGATTGGCTGCAAAAGCAGGAAAATCACCGCATAGAACGGGTCGATATAACAGAATGCGGCGACGAGCCATATTTCCTGGGCATCGACTCGGGTTCGACAACGACCAAGGTTGTCTTGATCGACCCCAAAGGGCGGGTGGCATTCAGCCATTATGCCAATAACGGCGGCAATTCGATTGCCGCGGTACAGGCTGGCCTAAAGAGCCTGGGCGAGGCCTTCAAAAAGAGAACCCTGCCGCCGAAAATTGCCCGCAGTGCAGTGACCGGCTATGGCGAAGATTTGATCCGCGCGGCGTTCGGCGTCGATGAGGGGATCGTCGAAACGCTGGCTCATTTTCGGGCGGCAAAGGCCTTTGACCCGCAAGCGACGTTCGTCCTGGACATCGGCGGGCAGGACATGAAGGCGATTTTCATCGCCGACGGGCAAATTCGCCATATCGAGATCAACGAGGCCTGCTCATCGGGATGCGGCTCGTTTATCCAGTCGTTTGCGCGGAATATGGGCTACGATGTGGCCGATTTTGCGCAGCTGGCTTGCTCGGCCGAGTCGCCGTATAATCTGGGGACGCGCTGCACGGTGTTTATGAACTCGCGCGTCAAGCAGGCACTGCGCGAGGGCGCCAAGATCAACGACATTTCGGCGGGGCTGGCCTATTCGGTCATCAAGAACGCGCTGCACAAAGTGTTGAAAATTACCCATACCGCGGTCTTGGGCGAACACATTGTGGTACAGGGTGGGACGTTTCGCAACCCGGCGGTGCAAAAGGCGATGGAAATGCTGATCGGACATCCGGTGATATGCCCGGACCTGGCCGAGTTGATGGGCGCGTATGGCGCGGCGCTGACTGCGCGCGATGCGTGGCTGGCAATGTCCCCGCACAGCGGCCCTTTTCCGGGCCAGGAGCCAGGCACGTTCATTGGGCTGGATCGCGTGGACGAGATGGACGAGTACCGCCGGCGCGATGTGTACTGCAAGGGCTGTGAGAATAAATGCACGGTAACAAGGCTGGACTTTGCGAACGGTCATCATTTCTTTTCCGGCAACCGTTGTGAAAAGGTCTTTTCCAATGGGGGCAAGGCCAGGCGCAAGGGGGTAAGCGTTCCGTCGCTCAAGTACGCGCTGCTGTTCGAGCGCGATGGCCGCAAGGGTGAACCGGCCGATTTTCCTCGCCTGGGGCTGACCGTTGGCATTCCCCGCGTACTCAATATGTTCGAAAACTATCCTTTTTGGCACGCACTGTTTACGGCCTGCGGGATCGACGTGCGGCTGTCGGCGCCGTCGAGCAATGCGCTCTACCAGGCTGGGGCGGCGCACATCATGTCGGAAAACCTGTGCTTTCCGGGCAAACTGGTCAGCGGGCATATTATGGATTTGATCCGGGCCGGAGTGGATCGCATCTTTTACCCGATGGTGTTCTATGAGAAAAGCGAGTTCACCGACGCCAACAACACCTACAACTGCCCGGTGGTTTCCGGCTATCCAGACGTCATCCGCTCGGCCATCGACCCGGCGGGCCAATACGGTGTTCCGCTGGACATGCCGGCCATCACCTTTCGCGATGATGATCTGCTCGACCGTACCTGCACTGGCTACCTGTCCGGGTTGGGGGTCAGGCCGACGCGCATCAAAAAGGCGCTCAAGGCGGCGCGTGCGGCGCAGGCCGGGTTCAAGCAACAGGTCATCGATATGGGCGCGCGGGTCATTCAGGATGCGCAAAAGAACGGGCGGACGCTCATTATGCTGATGGGCCGGCCCTACCACATCGATCCGCTCATCAATCACCATATCCCCGATTTACTGACCGACCTGGGCGCAGATGTCATCACCGAAGACTGCATCCCTATGGCTGGCGTGGCGCTCGACAACCGCCACGTCATGACCCAATGGGAATATCTAAACCGCTACTTTCACGTCGCACGCTGGGTGGGCCAGCACGAAAACATCGAACTGGTGCAGCTCAACTCGTTCGGCTGCGGGCCAGACCCGTTCATCCTGGACGAAATCCGCACCATTTTGGCCGAGTATGGCAAACGTCCCACCGTCATCCGGATTGATGAGATAGAAAGCGCCGGCTCGACCCGGTTGCGGCTCCGTTCGATGATGGAGTCGCTGCGGCAGGCCGGACACCCCGCTGCTCGCGTCCGAGTTCCGCGCCAAACCACAAAACCCTACCAGAAACAGGACCGCGGCCGCACCCTGATTGTGCCCGATTTCTCCCCGTTTACCTCCCCGTCGATCGTGCGCCCATTCATCGACCTGGGCTACCAGATCGTGCAACTGCCCGAACCGGATCACATGTCGGTAGATGTCGGCCTGAAATACACCAACAATGAGATTTGTTACCCCGGCATCATCACGCTGGGAGATTTGGTCAAGGCGCTGCAATCCGGGAACTATGACCTGGATCGCACGGCAATTGGCTTTTCCCAGACTGGCGGGCAGTGCCGGGCAACCAGCTACCCGTCTATGATCAAAAAGGCGTTGGTCGCGGCGGGCTTTGAGCAGGTTCCGGTGGTGACGCTTTCCACCAGCCTGAGCGCACTCAACGATCAGCCGGGTTTCAGGTTCAACACCCCAAAATACATCTATAAGGCCGCCCTCGGCATGATGTTCAACGACGCGCTCTCGGACATGTACCATTCGACGATTGTCCGCGAAAAGAACGAGGGCGAAACGCAGTCCGTGGCAGACAGGTATCTGAACTGGTTTATGGATGGAACCATCCAGGTGACAAGCGCCCTGCCTCGATGGCTAAAACGTGCCGTGCAGGATTTCAACGCCATCGAAACGATCCCCGGCGAGCATCCACAGGTGGGCATCATTGGCGAAATTTACGTCAAGTATAATGCCTTTTCCAATAACCACGTTGCCCGCTGGCTGATGGATCAGGGATTGGAAGTGGTTATGCCCAGTTTCTTTGAATTTTTCGACGGTGGCCTGCTCAGCCGGGATTATGCCGTCAAGACACATCTTGGCAAGCGCAATTTGTTGTGGCTTTTGTATAGTGTGGGACTCAAGTTGGCTGGCTATTTGCATCACCGGTTTGCCGCAGTCATGCGGGGCTATCGTCGCTACCGGCCCCACAAACCGATTCAGCAGGTTGCCGCCAATGCGCAGAAAATCCTGAGCCTGAATCACCAGTATGGGGAGGGCTGGCTGATCGCCGGCGAGGTCGCATCGTTTGCCCAGGAGGGCATCAAGAATGTGCTTTGCCTCCAGCCGTTTGGCTGCATTGCCAATCACATCATTGCCAAAGGGATGCACAAACGAATGCAGCAGGAATACCCGCACATGAACCTGCTCTTCCTGGATGTAGATGCCGGCGTGAGCCAGGTTAACTTTATCAACCGCCTGCACTTTTTTGTGAACCATGCGTTGGCGCAATCGGTATAGATGACGCCGGATCGTCCCCGCACTCGGCAAGGCAAGCACTCAAAATTGACCAATATTTTTCTTTGTGCTATTCTTGACTTGACTGAAAAAACTCACGCCAACCATTGGTTGGATGCGGCTTGGCGTGAGAGACTTTTTTTCAGGGGACTCGTGAGTATCTATCCGCTTTATTCGAAACAGGGCGATCCTCCAAGATCGTTGCTGGCAATGGAAACCATTGCCAGGGCAAGAATTTCGCCCCGAGCGACCAAGCCCTGTTCGGTTCCAATTTATTCGAAATAGGAGTAACCATGCCAACATCAATCGATCTGCCACTCGAAATCCAACAACATCTGGAATCGGCAGACGCTTGCCGGAAAAGTGGAGACTTGGAGCGCGCGCTGCGCGAGTGCGAAATTGTCCTCGAAGCCAGCCCACTCTGTGCTCAGGCGCACAACCTGCGCGGAATGATCCTGGAAAAACAGGGCCTCAAGGCGGCGGCGGTCCAGGAATACGAGACCGCCGTCAGGCTCGACCCGCAGTCCATCCAGGCGCACCGGAACTTGATTGTGGCCAAGATGGAAGCCAGGGTACAAGATCGAATAGAAGTCAGGGTGAGCCTTTTTTTCAAGATCGTGGGCGGCGGGCTGACGCTGTTCTTTCTGGCCCTTGCCGGAGTAATGATCTGGATGTCGATCGATTTTGAAAACTGGCTCGGACTCGTCATAGCCGCCGGCCTGGTCGGCTTTGTGGTTTACCTGTGGCTGAACACACGCCGTTGGCCGCGGATCATCGATCAGGAAGGCATCACCCGGCGGGATGGCCGCCGCGTGTTGTGGAAAGACCTGACCAAAATAGAGCGGCTGACAGGCAGAGCGTATGGAATCCGGCTTAGCGGCGGCTTGAGACTGCATTTCCGAGAAGACCAGATCGTCGAAATCGCGCCTAACTCGATCACGCCGTCCGCGCGCGTGGTGAGATTCGTCGCCCAAAAAACGGGCGCTTATCCCGGCTAAAGACCTGGCCTAGGAGACCGCTGAAAAACCCAGCCTCACGCAAAGGCGCATCCAACCACCGGTTGGCGCCGCAAAGCACTGCAAAATATTTAAGAATTTCTTTCTTTTGTGCTATTCTTGGCGTTCTTGGCGGCTTTGCGCGAGAATTGCCACTTTTTCAGCACGCTCCTAGACGGACACAACGATGAAACATCCCACCCTGCCCATCGTCCCGATTTTGGCCTTGCTGCTTCTGGCGTGCACCCTGCCGGCGGTGCTGACGCCGACGCAGTCTCCTGCGCCGACGCAGTCTCCGACGCTGGCCCCGACGCATACTGCGACCTTGCCGCCCAC
>CAYRXM010000117.1:0-15689 GCA_964428175.1 uncultured Anaerolineae bacterium | reverse complement strand
TGACAGATGCGCCAGATGCTGCACCTGTCAACACGTGCTGATTACACGATTAGGGCTATCAAATGTGCCATCCGATAGTTTATGTTCATATAAAAGCATAAACCCGGTTTCTGTTCCATTTCTCCGACAGGCCGCTAGAGAGAGGTAGCCCTTTCCGAATTGGCCCGGCATTGAATCTGCCTGCAATTCTCTTCATATTGCGTTGGCCGCCAAAGAATCCCTTGAAAATAATGATTCCCCTGAAAAAAGGTCAATTGCGACAAACAGACCAAAATGATCAGAACGTCAAATATCTTTGAGCTTGCAAACTCGCCGAGTTTGAGCTTGTTGCCCTCCTGTGCTTTGCTTGGGTCAATGTGGTGATCTTGGCTCATTTTTCAACAGCACTCAAAAGGGCGATTACCAAAATCCGGGCTGGTAAAAAAGTCCGGTTTATGGCATAATGAATGAAACCGTGCGCCCGTTCGCGCGTCAATTTCTCCACATCTTGATCCCCTGGGAGGCCCGATGACCAAAAAAAGCAAACGAGGAAACCCGGCGTTACTTGTCGTGATCGGCGCGGTGGTGGTGATTTTGGTCTTGATCGTCGAACTGACGATCCCCAAAGACCGCAACCAGCCGGTCGACTGGCTGATCCGCGTCACTGCGCTGGCTGGCTATTTCTGCGTTTTGGCCGCAATTGTCTCATCGGCCTACATGCGGCAGATGACCCAATTCTTTGGCAAATCCTTTCTCAAGGTGCATCACATCGCCTCGATTGTGGGGCTGGCGCTGGTCACGGTCCACCCACTGGGCGTGGCCTGGAAGCAGCTCAGCCTGCGTGTGTTCGTGCCCGACGCGAGTTCGTGGTACCAGTTCTTGCTGCTGGGCGGGCGGCCTTCCTGGTTTCTGATCGTCATCGCCTCGCTGGTCGCCGCGCTGCGCAAGCCGATCGGCAAGAACTGGAAATGGCTGCACTATCTCAACTACCTGGCCTTCTGGCTGGCCACGGTACACGGCATCTTGATCGGCGGCAATGTGCAAAACCTGCCCATGCGCATCTTGTTTATCGCCTCGGCGCTGGTCGTCCTCGGCGTGATGGTACAAAAGCGGTTCCTGTCGCCGCGCCCGAAAAGAAAATGAGCGCACCGGTGCAGCGTCAAACCGGATAATGTGTTCGTATTGCCCCAATCCCACGCGCCAGACAACCTGGGGGGAGAAGCCATGTCTGAACCACCTGAATTTCAACACGACGTATTCATTTCTTATGCCGACGCCGACGCGGCCTGGGTCGAGGGATATTTGATGGACGCGCTCGACGGGGCCGAAATCGCCTTTCACTGCGAAGCAGCCTTTGCCCTCGGCGTGCCGCGCCTGGTCGAATTTGAGCGGGCGATCAAGAGCAGCCGCCGCACGCTGTTGATCCTCTCTCAGGCTTACCTCTCGGACCAGTTTTCCCAGTTCACCGATCTGCTGTCACAGACCTACGGCCTGGAGACGGGCACCTGGCCGGTGGTTCCGGTCATTCTCCACCCGGTCGATCTGCCCGCGCGCCTGCAACTGCTTGGCCCGCTCGACGCAGCCGAACCGGACCGCTGGGATCGCGCCATCGAGCGATTGTGCCGGGAACTGCAAAAACCCCTCCCGCCTCCGCCGCCCGTCCCGCCCTGCCCATACCCCGGTATGGTGCCCTTTGGCGAGGCCGACAGCAGCCGTTTTTTTGGCCGCGAGAGCGAGGTTAACGAAATGATCGAGCGGCTGCGCCTGCACCCGTTCCTCACCGTGATCGGCGCGTCAGGCAGCGGCAAGTCATCGCTTGTATTCGCCGGCCTGGTGCCCGCGCTGCGCAAGAGCCACCATTTCAGCGGTGGCTGGCAGGTGCGTGCCATGCGGCCCGGCGACGCGCCAATGGAGCGGTTGAAACAAATGCTCAGCAGTGGGCCGTTGATCGGATCGGGCATCTTTTCGCGGCAGGCCATGCTCCAATCGGTGCAGCCCGTGCAGACAGAGGCCGGCTCCCCTTCCGGGGCAGACGATTCACCTTTCGATCCCGCTCGGGCCGCGCACGAGTTGCTGGCGACCCGCTCCGGCAACAAACAGCTGCTGCTGATCATCGACCAGTTTGAAGAATTGTTTACCCTCGGCGGAGAAGATGCCGAGGCGTTTCAGGCCGCACTGCTGGCGCTTTTGCAGGTCGAAGCCTGCTACCTCGTGCTCACCGTGCGCGCCGACTTTTACGCCGACCTGATGAGCAGCAGCCTGTGGCCGCACGTTCAGTCCCATCGCCTGGAAATTTTGCCCATGCACCGCGCCGGGCTGCGCCAGTGCATCCAACGCCCGGCTGAGGACGTGGGTGTCTATATGGATGCCGCGCTGATCGAGCGGCTGGTCGAAGATGCAGCCGGCGAGCCAGGCGTGCTGCCGCTGGTACAAGAGACATTGGTCTTGCTGTGGGGACAGGTCAAACGGCGTTTTCTGCCGCTGCTGTCCTACGAGGCGCTGGTGCTCAGCCGCGCCGACTATGGCGGGCTGGACGGCGTCACCGGGCTGCACGTGGCCATTGCTCGCCGCGCCGATGCGGCATTCGATCAACTGCTGCCCGACCAGCAGTCCATTGCCCGCCGCGCTTTTATCCGCCTGGTGCAGTTTGGCGAAGGCCGCGCCGATACCCGCCGCCAACAGGTCATGTCCAGGCTGTGCGGGGTCAACGACAACCCGCTGGCTCTTCGGCAAACAATTGAACACCTGGTCGAGAACCGGCTGCTGATCGTCAGCGCCGAAGAAGGTGAGGCTGACAAAAAAGTCGATATTGCCCACGAAGCGTTGATTCGCGGTTGGCCGCGCCTGCGCGGTTGGCTCGACCAGCGCCGCGAAGCTGAGCAAATACGCCGCCGGCTGGAGACCAAGGCCGCCGAATGGCTGCGTCTGGAAGGCAAGGGCGGCCTGTTGGAAGAGGTCGAATTGCTGGAGGCCGAGCAGTGGCTCGGCAGCGTCGACGCCGCCGACCTGGGCTACGATCAGACCTTGCTCGACCTGGTCGAGGCCAGCCGCGAAGCACTGCACGCCGCCGAGCGCGAGCGCGAGGAGTCCCGCCAGCGCGAACTGGAGGCCGCGCGCCGCCTGGCCGAAGAAGCTGCCGCGCGCGAGCGCATCCAGACCGAGGCCGCGCGGCAGCTGCGCCGCCGGGCCTGGATTCTGGCCGGCATCGGCATGGTTGCGCTTGTCCTGGCTGCGCTCAGCCTGTCTTTCTTTTTCCAGTCTCAAGAGGCCAAGGATGATGCCGAATCTTATGCCCTGGCCGCCGACGCGATCAACTTTCTCGATGCTGACGCCTCGTTCAGCCTGCAACTGGCGCTCACTGCGCTCGATGTCCAGCAAACCGTGCAGGCGCAAAACACCCTGCGCCGGGTGCTGCTCTCGGCTTATCCCTGGAAAGAATTGACCGACACAGCCCTCCAGCCGCCGGGCAGCCACGAAGGGGCGGCGCGGCTGGTGGCCTGGAGTCGCAGTGGACGCTACCTGGCCTCGGCTTCCTATGACGGCACGATCAAAATCTGGGATGTCGATGGCACACTGCTGGCCACGTTGGTCGGTCATCGCGACCGGGTGCGCGGCATCGACTGGCGCGCCGATGACGCGCAGATCGTCTCGGCCTCCTGGGATGGCACGCTGCGCCTGTGGGATGTCGATCAGCTACCGCAGCGCTGGATCGGCCACACGGCTGTCTTGCAAACCTGGAGCGAGGCGCACCCCAACACCGTCGAGTGGAGCCCCGATGGCCGCCTGCTGTTGGTGTCCGGCTCGGACGGCACGGTGCGCCTGGTCGACGTGCAAAGCGGCGAGACGCGAGCAGTGGTCAGCGAAGCGCCCGGCAACGAGGTCAACAAGGCGGCCTGGAGTCCCGATGGGACACGCTTTGCCTACGCTTCCGACGACGCGACGATCAAAATTTGGCAGACGCAGGATGTACTGAGCCTACCGATTGACGCCGTCACCAGCACGATTGTCCTCAGTGGACATACCGGCTATGTGCTCGACGTAGACTGGAGTCCCGACGGCACGCGCCTGGCCTCGGCTGCCTATGACGGCATCCGTCTGTGGAACGCCACTGGCGGGCCGAGCATCGACATTCTGGTCGGGCACGATGCGGGCGAGGTGCGCAGCGTGGATTGGAGTCCCGATGGTACGCACCTGCTCTCGTCATCGGTCGACAAGAGCATCCGCGTGTGGAACGTGAACAGCGGGGCCAGCACGTCCAAATTGACCGGGCACAAAGACTGGGTGTTCGACGCGCGCTGGCACCCCGACGGGGTTTACATCGCATCGGCCTCACAAGACCGGATGGTGCGCATCTGGAAGCTGGTTCGCCCCAGCGTGACAGTGCTGACCGGCCATCAAGGCGAGGCGCGCCGCGTGGCCTGGAGTCCAGACGGTCGCTGGCTGGCTTCCGGCGCCGACGATGGCACGCTGCGCGTGTGGGACAGCCGCCACCTGGAACTTGACCGGGTGTACACTCTGGGCAGTGCGGTCTATGGCCTGGGCTGGCCGACCGCAGATGCAGCGCTGATCTTTGTCAACCGCCAGGGCGTCGCCGGGCAGGAGCGCGATGGCAACCTGCGTACCTTTCGCCTCGTTCAAAGCAACGAGCGAGTCGCCAACCTGGCCTGGAGCGCCGACGGCGCGCGGCTGGCCGTCGTTCTGTCCGATGGCGGCATCCGCTTGTGGCGCAGCGCAGATTGGGACGCGGCCCAGCCCGGCAGCGACCTCTCAATGCAGGCCGAGAGTGAACTGCCGCAAGCTCCGGGCGACCGTTTCACCAGCGCGGCCTGGAGCGCTGATGGCCACCAGATCGCCACCGCGTCGCGGCTGGGCCTGGTGCAGGTATGGGATGCGCAAACACTGGAAAACACGCACGTGCTGACCGGACACACTGGCATTGTCTGGTCGGTGGGCTGGCACCCGCAAGGCGATCAGTTAGTCTCGGCCGGGCAAGACAAGACCATTATCATCTGGGCATTGGACGGTGACATCGATCCCTTGGTGTTGCAAGCGCACACCGGCGCGGTCAACGATGTGCAGATTGCGCCAGATGGGATGCTCTTTGCTACTGCGTCCGACGATGGCACGGTGCGGATATGGGATTGGGAGTTCAAAACCGGAGAAAGCCGGGCCGTGCTGCCCGGCCCCGGGCATGGCATCTGGAGTGTGGCCTGGTCGCCGGATGGCCGGCGCGTCGCCGCGGCAGTGATGGATGGTACGGTGTGGGTCTTTTACGCCAATTTTAACGATGTGTACGACATCGCGCTGGCGCAAAAGGTTTCGCCGCTGACCCAAAAAGAGATCGATCAATATTTTGAATAGGGGCGCACCCCGGCGCTATGCAACTGCCGTATCCAAAACCGCCTGGGTGGGCAGAACGAGAACGTCGGCGTGCTGCAACAGGCGCTCCAGGAGACCTTGCAGATAAGTGCTGCGCAGCGGCCCCCAGCCCTCGCCGTCCAGGCCGTGCGCCGTGTAGAGCAGCCAACCGTCCTGCCGGGCGAACAATGCCTCCAGGCAGCGTTCCATCATCGCTTCGGCGTCTTGCGAGGCCGGAGAGGTCAGGCGGGTGGCGCCGGGCGTGGGGGGGGGATTGATCATCTCTCCCGAGACGCGCCAGGCGCGCACCACCTGCGGTAGCCAGGCATCCAGTTCCGGCGTGGAAACGTTGTACGGAAAATTGAAAACCGTCCGGCGCGCGTCAAAGCCGTCCAACGACTGCTGGAAAGCCTCCAGACAGCGCAGAATGTTCTCTTGCGCCTGCGCCAGGGGCATCTCGGCCAGGTTGCTGTGATCGTAGCCGTGCGGCTGGATGATGTGACCGCGAGCCTGCAACTCGTTCCACAATCCGAAATCCCCAAACGTCTGTGGATCGTGTTGGTGAAAGGTCACCACCACGTTGAATTCGGCGCGCAACCCACAGCGCTCATAGATCTCGGCGATTTTGCCGACCGAACAGCTAAAGCCATCATCCCAACTAATCGTCACATAATGCATAATGCCTCCCAGAGGTTACAGGATGCAAATCACATTTGACCAGCAGGTCACCTTTATGTATACCGCCGACCTGGACGCGACGGCCCATTTCTACGGGCAGGTGCTCGGCCTGCCGCTCGCGCTCGACCAGGGCGCGTGCCGCATCTACCGGGTCACGGCGACGGCGTTCGTCGGCTTTTGTCGCCAAACCGGGGTGCTGCAAAAAAATGACGCCGGGTTGTCCGGCGTCATTCTTACCCTGGTAACAGACGAGGTCGATGCGTGGTACGAGCGCCTGCGCGCGCAGAACGTCGTGTTTGAAAAACCACCGGCGCTAAATCCCCGCTTTAACATTTATCACTGCCTGGTGCGCGACCCAAACGGGTATTTGATCGAGATTCAGCAGTTTCTCGACCCGGCCTGGCCGCGCGCATAGCCTGCTTATGCCCCGGTTTCAATGGTAAAGCCCATCTTTTGGAACAAATTCACCGCGTCGGCGTGCGCCCAATCATAGTCGAAGCGCAAGATGAGTTTTTCTTCCTTGCCCTTGTCGCTGGTATAGCGAAGGCGCACCGCGCGGCGGTTTTTCCAGCCGTAAAGCAGCCCCGATTCGACCGCGATCATGTTATCTCCGTTGAGGAATGCCCCCCAATCGGTCTCCGACTTGTGAACAGTCACACCGTAGGTTTTGGTACGCTGGATGTGGTGGATATAGATCAGCAGGTCGCGCGCGACGCGGGGCACAATGTTGGCCACGGCATTCTCGAACTTGCGGCTGCTGGTGCCGAGCACGATTTCGGGCCGCACCTGCTTGAGCTTGATGAATTTGCCCGTTGCATGCACGCCGGGGTTGGCTTTTTCAGCCGGCTGTGGCACATCCAGATCGAGCGGGGTGGGGACAAAAACCACGCTGGGGAAGAAAAAGGTGATCAGGCAGAAAAAGCAAATGCCGCCCAACAGCAGGGTGATGATCAACGAGCCAATCAGGCTGGGGGGCTTGCTTTCTTCGTCGAGGTAGATGCTTGCATTGGCGACAAACCCTGCATCTCTGATCTTGGCTTCGTCGCTTTGGATCAGTTTTTTCAGCTCGCTCGGCGTGGTGTACAACACCCCTGAAAGGGTCACATCCCTGTCTTGCCGCCCGTATACTGTCGCTTCTTTGGCTTTGACCACCAGCAGGTGCCCGCTGTTGTCATCGAGGAGCACAAAATAGGTCGCCGTGGTTTTGCCGTCTTCGGTTCGCGTATAATTGAAACTATAATTGGCATAACCGGATACCTGGACGTATTTGCGCGTGCCAACCGTGCCATCGACGATCTGGCTGATCGCCACCGGTTGGGGATCGCTTGGGTTGATCAATGCAGTGTAGGTGCTTTGCACGGCAAAAATTACAAAGATGCACAGTATAATCAGAACAAAGAGCGCCAACGCTTTCAGACTGCCAAGCATGCCCCGGATTTTGTGCCACATAGTGATCATGAAAATCCTCCTATTCTTTTGGCCAAGATATTCAAACGCCTACACAGACAGCTGCCGGATGCGCAGTTGTGTTTTCCCACCTATTGCGGTTTCTCAAGAACAATGTTCTCGATCAGACAAGGCTCCTTGCGAACACACTGGTCATCGTCGTGGAAAGTAAAGGAAAACGCGCCCGGTTGGGGCGGCGGAAACAGAAACCAGCCACGCAAAGTTCCATTATGCACTACTCCGCTCTTATCTTTAGATGCGCCTCCATTTTCAGTAAAATAGTAATAATTTCCCAAATTGTCTTGTATATACATACGATAAACAGAATCGGGTTCTTTGACTAGGTATGTATGCCAGGACAAGGTCAGATCCGCAGTCCACGATGACCAGAACCACATCGTCCCGTTTTCTTTTATCTCGACGCTTTCTATGCACCAATGGATGATGGCTTGATCGCCGTCTATAGGCTTGTAGTCAATACACGCATTTGTGAGTGGATAAACGCCAGACTGGAGAGCCGATGGGGTAGGTGTCGGTAGTGGAGTAGAGGTGGGTTGTAATGTTGGCGTGGGAGGAATCTCCTGCGCTACGGTGACGGCACCCGGTTCTCGGTTCGCCTCAACCAGTGAGGCAAAAACCCAAGCTTCCTTGCTGTTGTATTCAACCTGCCACCAATCACTACTCTGCGTACGCGCCAGCAAAGGCAAACTATCCCCTTTTCGTGCAGCACCGACAACATCGTAAACCGTATCGGGACCTGCGCGCAGGTTAACTGTCTCATTAAGAACCACAACCTGCGGCAAAGGTGTCGATGTTGGCGTTGCAGTCGCGGTGGGCAGCGGAGTATTTGTTGAGGTTGGTGTTGCTGTTGCAGCGGCGGTCACCGTCGCCGTTGAGGTTGGCGTCGACGTGAGGGTAGCGGTTGGCTCGGGAGTCGCTGTAGCAGTTAGCGGCGTCGAGATTGCCGTGCTAGTCCAAGTGGGTAAAGCAGCCGCGGTTGGGGCGCCAGTCGACTGAGAAACCGGATTTGGGGGAGTGGATTTGCATCCACCAACCAGGATGACTAGAATAAATGCCAGGTAGCCAATTCTTGGCAGGCAGAGCTTTTTCATTTCCCCAGTGCCTTCCTTTTGCCAAACAATTTGTCGATGAATCTCATCTATGCCATTTAGATGATTTGGCGTAACTGCTCAGGGGGTGTCAGAAACCAGGTTTTTATGAACATTTAAGCAGCTTTGTGTTATTTGACGATTCAGCTTTTGATCAAAAGGTATCGTTTTATATCAAAAACCTGGTTTCTCGCCGCTCAGGCTGAGCAATTACGATTTGGCTGCGATCACCACTGATCGGCAATTCTAGCCAATGGTCTGATCGTAATACCTGGGATCGAGCACGGCAATCACCGGCACTTGGCGATACAGTTCATCCACGTCCAGTCCGTAGCCGAAAACAAATTCGTCGGGGATGGAAAAGCCGAGGTAATCCACCACGATACCGGTCTCACGCCGTTCCGGCTTGTCGAGCAGGCAGCACACCCGCAGCGAGGCCGGGCTGCGCGCCTGGAGCAGGCGCAAGATGTATTCCAGCGTGTGCCCGGTATCGATGATGTCCTCGACAATCAGCACATCTTTGCCCTGGATGTCTGCGCCCAGGTCCATCAGGATGCGCACCACCCCGGTCGATTCGCGCACGCCCGTGCCATAGCTGGAAATGGCCATAAAATCGATCTTGTGCGGGATGCTGATCTGGCGCATCAAGTCGGTGAGAAACATCACCCCTCCCTTGAGCACGCAGACCAGCAGCAGGTCCTTGCCAGCATAATCGCGCGAGATGACCGCGCCGAGTTCGGCGATACGCGCCTGCAAGGTCTTTTCGTCGATCAATACTTTGGATGCGTACTGCTGCCAATTCATTGTCATATCCTTGCCGGCCAATCCTGAGGTCTGTCCGGCACCTGGTGATGCATCCGGCAGCGCGCTTCATAGACCTCACTGGCCCCTACCAGGATAACCGGATCGTTGTACGATGCCGGTTTTCCGTTGATCAGTCGCTGCGTGCGACTGGCATCCTGGCCGCAGACCATACAGATGGCGTGCAATTTTTCGACCTCTTCGGCCAGAGCCAGCAGCAGCGGCATGGGGCCAAACGGCTCACCGCGAAAATCCAGGTCCAGCCCGGCCAGAATCACCCGCAGCCCGCGGTTGGCCAATGTGCTGCATACGGCGGCCACCTGCCAGTCGAAGAACTGCACTTCGTCGATGGCAACCACGTCGGTTTCCGGCTCAACCAGGCTGAGAAGGGTGACCGCATCCAACACTGGCACGGCCTCGACAAACAGCCCGTTATGCGAAGTAATCTTTTGCACGCCATAGCGATCGTCGAGCGCCGGCTTGAACACCTGCACCACTTGCCTGGCGATTTGCGCGCGGCGCACGCGGCGGATCAATTCTTCCGTTTTGCCGCTAAACATACTGCCGCAAACCACTTCGATACGACCGGCAATTTCCTGGCGATGCATGTAAATTCTCCCTGAACAAAGCAGGGACAGACGATGTCTGTCCCTGTATGCCAAGATCAAATAGAAACGATTGGGCTGCCCTGCTATTGAGCCTGACGCTCCTGAGCCTGCCGCAATCGCCGGTAAAAGCGATCGACCTGGCCTTCCGAGTCAACAATGCGCTGCTCGCCGGTAAAAAAGGGATGGCACTTGGAGCAAACGTCGGTGCTGATTTCTGCCTTGGTCGAGCCGGTGGTCCAGGTGTTGCCACACGCGCAGCGCACCACCGCTTCTGGATAATATGTGGGATGGATGCTTTGCTTCATCTCGCTATTGCCTCTCTGGATACACACTAATTCGCTTGCGACCATTTTTTCCGGGGATGTATTCAAACTTGACATAGCCCTCAACGGTCGAAAACAGAGTATAGTCCCGGCCCATTCCAACATTGGTGCCCGGATGAAACCGGGTGCCGCACTGGCGAACCAGGACATTGCCGGGGATCACATATTCACCGCCAAATTTTTTGACGCCCCGTCGTTTCGAGATGCTATCGCGGCCGTTCTTTGCCGAGCCGCCGCCCTTTTTGTGTGCCATAATTCACTCCCTTAACCTACGGTAATCTCGTCGATGCGCAGCCGGGTATACTGCTGCCGGTGGCCGATGCGCCGGCGATATTTTTTGCCCGTGTATTTGAACGTCCGCACTTTAGGCCCGCCAACCTGCTCGGCCACGGTCGCCTTGACCACCGCGCCATTGACCAGTGGATTGCCCATCGTTATATTCTTACCATCGACAACCATCAATACTTGGGTCAGCTCCAGAGCCTCGCCGACCGCCTGGGGCAGCAGCTCGATATCGAGCATCTGCCCGGCATTGACCTTGTATTGTTTTCCGCCCGTCTCTATGATTGCGTACACGACACTTTCCTCCCACGCAGTTCTGGCCGGCAAACAAAATCCCCCTGTGACAAGACAGCCTTCAAGGGGGAAACCTTACTGCCAGCAAAGGTGCATTATACTCCAAGCAGGCCATCCTGTCAAATATAGGTTGTAAAAAAAACCAGGACTGCCACCAGATCGATTGCGCTCAGGCCTGGGCATCCTGCCGCCGGACACGCCAGAGCAGGATCGCCTTGTTGATTTCGGCCACGACCGCCGGTACCAGCATCAACGGCGCCACCGCCAGCCAGTCGGTCAGGTCAAGCGGCACATTGTTGAACACCGTGGTATTCAGGCCGGGGATATACACTGTCGCCAGTAGTACCAGCAGCGACACCAGCACGGCCCACTGCATCACCTTGTTGCTGAATACGCCAATGCTGAACACCGAATAGCGCTCAGAACGGGCGGTGTAGGCGCGGAACAGTTCAGAAGCCGAAAGGGTGACAAAGGCCATCGTTTGTCCGTGCGCCAGCATATACTCGGACACCGGCCCGCCCCAGGTCCAGTTCTCGCGGAACAGGCCGATCAAAAAGGCGGCCAGTGTCGAGCCGGCGATAGCAAGAGTCTGCACGAGCGTGCCGCTGATCATGGGGCCGTTGATGATCGGCTCATCGACGCGGCGCGGCTTGAGGTCCATAATGTCGGGGTCGCCCTTTTCCATACCCAACGCGAGCGCGGGTGCGCCGTCTGTGACCAGGTTGAGCACCAGCAGCTGCAGCGCGGTCAGCGGCAAGGGCAGGTTGGCGATCATGGCCACAAATAGCACCATGATCTCGCCCATATTGCAAGAGAGCAAAAAGTAGACAAATTTGCGGATGTTGGAGAAAATAATCCGCCCTTGTTCGACCGCCGAGACGATCGAAGCATAGTTGTCGTCGGTGAGCACCATATCAGCGGTCTCTTTGGAGACATCGGTGCCGGTGATGCCCATCGCCACGCCGATACTGGCCCGCTTGAGCGCCGGGGCATCGTTGACCCCGTCACCGGTCATGGCCACAATGTGCCCGCGCCGTTTGTGCGCATCGACGATGCGCACCTTGTGCTCCGGCGAAACGCGAGCGTAAACCACCACATCGTTGACTCTTTCGATCAACTGCTCATCGGAGAGCTGATCCAGGTCGCGGCCAGAGAGCACTCGCTTGTTCAGGTCATCGTCTCTGCGAAGCAGCTCGAGTTCTTTGGCGATGGCGACGGCCGTGTCTTCATAGTCGCCGGTGACCATCGCCGTCTTGATCCCGGCATGGCGGGCTTTGGCAATGGCCGGGCGCACTTCAGGCCGCGCCGGGTCGATCATCCCGATCAGGCCGATAAAAACCATGTCTTGCTCGAGACCCTCCGCCGTCGGCTGTTCCGGCTTGCCATCCAGCGGACGATAAGCCACGCCCAGCACGCGCAACGCATTCGAAGCCAGCTCGCTGTTGACCTCCAGCGCGCGCGCTTTGCGTTCCGGTGTCAGCGGAAAAATGTGCCCGTCAACATAGATGCGGTCGCACAGTTCGAGCATCAAGTCCGGCGCGCCCTTGACGTAAGCCTCGTAGGTATCTTGGGGTGTATGATGAATTGTTGACATCCGTTTACGCTTCGAGTCGAACGGTACCTCGTCAACACGCGGATATTCTTTTTCCAGCTCACCGCGCCACAGGCCAGCCTTGCCGGCCAGAACCACCAGCGCCCCTTCAGTCGGGTCACCGACCATTCGCCAGCCGTCTTGATCCTCCGAACCGCGCTCCAGCTTGGCGTCGTTGCACAGCAGCGCAGCGCGAACCAGTTTGTCCAGGCCGGGATAGGTCTCTACTGTTACCGGGTTCCCATCTTCATTGAATTCGCCGGTTGGCGCATAGCCCTGCCCGGAAACCTGGATCAGGGTGCTGTCGGCATAAACAGCGGTGACGGTCATCTCGTTCTGAGTCAGCGTGCCGGTCTTGTCCGAGCAGATCGCTGTCGCCGAGCCAAGTGTTTCCACGGCAGGCAGGCGGCGAATCAAGGCGTGGCGCTTGACCATTTCCTGCATGCCCAGGGCCAGACAGATGGTGACCACGGCGGGCAGCCCTTCCGGCACAGCGGCGATGGCCAGGCTGACCGCGATCATAAACATCTCGACCAGCGTTTCCAGCGAAGCCGAAAAATAGGCGCCAATGCCTGCCGTCCAGAGCAAATCCAAATTGGTGTCGCGCACAATGCCGATTATGCCCACCAGCGCACAGATGATCAGCGAGGCGATGCCCAACCACTTGCCCAGCTGCTCCAGCTTGATCTGCAACGGGGTGGGGTCTTCTTCGGTCGACTGGATCATTTCGGCGATCTTGCCGATCTCGGTCCGCATCCCCGTGGCGACCACAATGCCGCGCCCACGCCCATAGGTGACGGTGGTGCTCATATAGCCGCTGTTGCGCCGGTCGCCAATGCCGGCGTCCTCGCCCACGGTCAGATCGGCGTATTTTTCCACCGGCACCGATTCGCCGGTCAGCGAGGCTTCCTCAATGCGCAGGTTGACGCTTTCGGCCAGGCGCACGTCGGCGGGGACATAGTTGCCCGTTTCCAGCACCACCAGATCACCGGGCACCAGCGCCGATGCAGGTAAAGTCTGGTGGCGGCCGTCGCGAATCACTGCCGCGTTCGGCGCAGCCATCTTTTTGAGCGCTGCCAGCGCCTGCTCGGCGCGGCCCTCCTGAACCAAACCCAGCACGGCGTTCAGGGTAACAATCGCCATAATGGCAAACGCCTCGACAAACTCGGTAATCGAACCACTGTGCCGGAACTCGTTCCAGCCGACGATCACCGAAATGATCGCTGCGATGATCAGAATCAGGATCAAAAAGTCATTCAACTGCGCCCACAGGCGGGCCAGAAAACCGGCCCGTGGCTTTTCGGCCAGTTCATTGGGGCCAAATTCGGCCTGACGCTGCGTCACCTGAGCTGTTGAAAGCCCCTTGTCGAGATCAGTCTCCAGCTCTTGGGCAACCTTGGGAATGGGCAAACCATACCATTTGATATCTTGAGACATTGTCCTATTCCTTTAGCGAGTTATCAGATTCTTTTCAATCAGTTGCCGTAATCGCTCAGCCTACCCTTGCAAAGGTTTGAATCAGGCGTATCTTTTCAATAGACCGGGGCAAGTGTAGGGCGGTTTTGTTAACCGCCGCCCTGCAAGGGGTGACACCCTGTGCATGGGTGAGCTTGTCAATTGCCCGGGTCTTGCGGTGTGCTGGCA
Source organism: uncultured Anaerolineae bacterium (assembly GCA_964428175.1). GTDB lineage: Bacteria > Chloroflexota > Anaerolineae > JAFGEY01 > JAFGEY01 > CAYRXM01. The sequence goes on along the minus strand of CAYRXM010000117.1, from coordinate 1,576 downwards.
TCATCGATGATGATCTTGCCGGCGACCACCTCGTCTATCGAGTGGATTGCCCCGCCGGCATCCAGGATGACCTGGCTGATTTGTTCGAAATTGATGTCGCTGCCCTCGATGGTGATCTTGGCGTTTTCTACCTTGCGGTCCATCTCGTAAATGCTGATGTTGACCGCTTCCACGCCGGGCAGTTCGCTCAAGCTTTGCGAAAGCAGAATGATCGAAGGATCGTGCGGTTTGAGCGTGTCTAGAACCAGTCGCCGTATTTTACCCATGTTTGAATTTTACCCTTTTTCAATCAGATTCGACAGCAAGGCCACCATCAGTTTGATCGAGTTCTGCACGTCGGCATAACTGACCGTCTCCGACGGTGAGTGCACGTAGCGAGTGGGGATCGACAGGCAGCCAGCCGGCACGCCGTCGCGGGTGGTCTGGATTGCCCGCGCGTCGGTGGTGCCGCCGAGCAGCACTTCCAACTGGTACGGAATGCCGTTTTTCTCCGCCGTGGCGATCATCCAATCCTTGACCCACGGTGTGGCCAGCATGCCGCCGTCCTTGACCTTGATCGCCGGGCCTTTGCCCAATTCGACCGCCATCTTGATCGCCGGTTCGGGCGTGTCTGGCGCGAGCGTCACATCGACGGCCAGGCCCAAATCCGGGGCAATGCCATACGCGCTGGTCGTCGCCCCACGCAGGCCGACCTCTTCTTGCGAGCTGAATACGAAATACAGGTCGTGCGGCGACTCTGCGTCGTGTAACGACGATAACTCGCGCAACGTGCCGATCAACACCGCGCAGGCGATGCGGTCGTCCATTGCTTTTGAGACGAGTTTGTCACCCATTTCGACCATTGGCCGCAGGAAACAGGCCACGTCGCCGACCTTGACCGGGCAGTCCTCGCGGCTGGTCGCGCCCACATCGACAAACAGCTTGTCCATCGGCGGAACTTTATTGGGGTCATCCATTTTTTCGACGCCAATCACGCCCACCGTGCCGTTGGCAAATTGGACGCGCCCCATGACCTCGTACAGCGTGCGCACCCCGCCGATAGCGCCGACGCGCACGAACCCTTTCTCGTCGATATAGGAAGCAATCACGCCGATCTCGTCCATGTGCGCCGAGAGCATGATTTTCTTGCCGCCGCCGCTGCCCTTTTTGAGCGCAATCAGGTTGCCCAGCGCGTCGACGCGCACCTCGTCGACCAGGCCGGCGATCTCTTGTTTGATAACAGCGCGTACTTGATCTTCATAGCCCGACGGGCCAAACGCTTCAACCAGTTTTTTGATTGTATCCTTCATCTTGTCCTCCTTGACTCAATCGCATTCAGCAACGACGGCGGGGCTGAGCCGCCGCAGCGTGGCTGCCATCAATTTGACGGTATTCTCAAAGTCGGCCTTGCTCAACAGCGACACCGGCGAGTGGATGTAGCGGCTGGGCACCGAAACCGGCGCCGTCGGCACGCCGGTCTGAGCCAGGTGAATCGCGCCCGCGTCGGTGCCACCCTTGCCCGGCTGCTTGAACTGGTAGGGAATGCTTTCCAGATCGGAAGAGCACACGTCTGAACTCCAGTCACCGCTCATTATCT
>CAYRXM010000116.1:0-15705 GCA_964428175.1 uncultured Anaerolineae bacterium | reverse complement strand
GCCCTGATTCCAGTTATATCATTTTTCAAGGGCCGTTTCAGACTGATGCTAGCTCTGCCGACCGGAATCGATACACGCTTGTTGGGGGTAGTGAGGGAATGTCGATGTCTTTACGTTTATCCTTGTCCAACTGGGCCGAGAGGCAGCCCGGTCAGACGCTTGAATTCATGCCCGATCTGGACGTCGACGAGCTGGCCGAGGTATTGGTCGCTTTTGCCAACAGCGATGGTGGCACGATCGTCGTCGGCGCGGATTCGGCGGGACGGATTCAAAGCGGGTTGGCCGTCGAAGATGTCCAGGATGTGCTGCGCCTGGCCCTGGGGCAGGGGCGGCCGGTCGTGCGCACCGAGTGGCAGCAAAGCGAGACAGATGGCGGCACGGTGGTGGTGATCCACGTGCCGCGCAGCAGCGAGCTGCACTCGCTGGAAGATGGGCGCGTGCTCGTCCGCTCCGGGCTGCAAAACCGCCCGCTGGGAGGCAGTCAGATCCTTCACCTGGCAGCGACCAAATCCAGCGGCGATTTTGAGAGCGAACAAATCCTGGAAGCGACGCTGGATGACCTGGACAAAGGCCTGATCGCCGAATATCGCGCCAACCGCGCAGAACGCCAGCGCCGGCCCATTGCCGGCGATGACGTGTCGATGCTGATCAACGCCGGCGCGCTGACCGAGGACGGCACGCCGACGGTGCTGGGCATGCTGCTCTTTGCCCGCGAGCCGCAGAATTTTTTGCCGCAGTGCAAGTTGATTTTTGTCCGCTTTGCTGGGACGGAAATGCGCGGCCCCGGCGGGCTGCCCGGCTATTCGCGCCGCGAAGAGATCGCCGGCCCGCTGCCCCGGCTGATCGAAGAATCGTGGCAGGTGGTGTGGGAAGAGATGCGCGTCGCGGCGGTGGTCAAGGGGCTGGTGCGCGAGGAAAAAGCCGAATACCCTTCTTTTGCCGTCCGCGAAGCGCTGGTCAATGCCGTCTGCCACCGCGATTACCGCCTTTCCGGGCGGCGCATTGAAATTCGCATGTTCGACGACCGGCTGGAAGTGATCAGCCCCGGCGGGCTGCCCGGCTATATCACCGTCGATAACATCGTCGAAGAGCATTTTTCGCGCAACCCGCGCCTGGTGAACGGGCTTTTCCAATGGGGGTTCATCGAAGAATTGGGGCTGGGCATCGACCGCATGATCGAGGACATGGTCAATGCCGGGCACCCCGCACCCGAATTTCGCGATACGTCCTATTCGTTCGCCGTCACCCTGCGCAACAACCGGGTGCGCCGCCCGGTGATGACCTGGGAATCGAACATGAACGAACGCCAGTTGCACGCATTGTCCTTTGTCCAGGAACACGGGCGGATCACCAACCGCGACTATCGCGTGCTCTGCCCCGATGTGTCTGCCGAAACCTTGCGTCTGGATCTGGCCGATCTGGTCGACCGCGGGGTTTTACTCAAGATCGGGGCCAAAAAAGGCACCTATTACATCCTCAAAAAGAGCATGCCGGATTTGTAAGGATCGAGTGCGATGACCGTCGACCAAGATGCGCACGTTCAAGAGCGCGATATGTGGGCCGGGGTGGTGCGTTTTGTCATAACCCTGGGGCTGCACATCGGCGTGGTGCTTTTTGCCAGCCTGTCGCTGGCATTGATGCTCTATGCGATCACGGCCGGTTTCGACGAGATGACACAAGGGCAGGTCTGGCTGCTCTGGCCGCTGGCGGCGGTCTCGCTGGCGGCGCTGGGCGTGCTGCTCAAGCAAGAGGTGCGCGGCTTTCGGACGCATGTGATACGCGGGTTGGGTTCGCTGCTCGTCTCTTCTTCGGGGTACAGCGTGAGCGAGGTCGGCGCGGACATCAGTTGCACGTTACTCGGTCTGGCGCAATTTGTGCCGCTTGTCACTGCGTGGCTGAACAGCGACGAGGTGCCCCGATCGATGTGGCTGTCGGTGCTGGTGGGAGGAACGCTGCTTGTTTTGACCGGCGCGATCTCGTTGAGCGTCCGTGTGTGGCTGCACTGCCGCCGCGCCAGGGATGCCCAAGCGGGCAAAACACTTGCCAACTCGTCTGAAAGCGAGTAGAATAGGCTTTTCGAGCCGGATATGTCCAGGTCTCGACAGCAAGGGTGCATACGATAGGTGAGTACATCGACCGGGGTCGTATCTTTTAAACTGTATCAGGCGCTGCTGCTCGCCGAACTGCAAAGGTCGGAGCAGGTCTTGTGTCCGCTTGAGGCGCTGACCCAGGCCCGTTCTGCGCTTGGGCGCGCACTTGCTTCGTTTTTCGCGCTGGAAGATGGCCGCACGCTGACCTATGTGTTCGACCAGGCCGGACGCGACGGGCAGGTCAATCGCGGGTTTGTTCAGGCGTTCCAGCCGGCAGGCCAATCCAGGGTGCATCTGTTGAGCCTGTCGCCGCGCCTGGATCAGGGCGAAGATGTGCAGACCGTCTGGCACCGGCTGCTCAACCACCTGATGGCAGTGGCGACGGAGCGCGGGCTGCACCAGCTTTGTGCCTCGGCGGGTGAGGGGAGCGCCGAGTTGGAGGCGCTGCTTGCGGCCGGGTTTAGCACGTATGCGCGTGAAGACATCTTGCGGCTGGCCGCCGATGCGCACCCGCAGGCCGTCGCCGGCGCAGATGTTCGCCCTGAATCCGAGGCTGAGGGATGGGCCGTCGATCAGCTCTACCAGGCGCTGACGCCGCACCTGGTGCAGCAGGCAGAGTGGATCGGTCGCTTGCAGAACGACCGGGGGCGCTATCGCCCGCTGGCGCACAGCCACGGTGAAGGGTTCATTTTGCCCGACGAACAGGGTGTGGCCGGGTATGGATACCTGGCTCCCGGCCCATCCGGCCACTGGCTGACACTAATGGTTCATCCACGGGCCTATGATCGGGCCGATCGACTGGTCAATTACAGCCTGGCTTTGATCAATTATTATCCACCTCGCCCGGTCTATTGTGTCGTCCGGCATTATCAAGGCGGCGTGCGTGCGCCGCTCAAAGCGTGCGGCTTTCAACCCATTTCGACACAATGCTGCCTGGTCAAGCACACGGCAGTTCGCGTTGCCGAGACGTCGCGTGGATTGGTTCCGGCCCTGGAAAATCGCGTCCAGGCGCCGACTGCAACGGTCTCAACCGGTGAGACGGTCATTGGGGTATATGAGAGATAAAAACAGTGATGATTTGACGGCGCTGTTGGCCGTGCTGCCGCCCGGCATCGAGCGGGCGCTGCGTCGGGCCGGACAGTTGAAAGATTTGCTGGAAGTAATTCTCGACCTGGGGCGTGTGCCCGAAGCGCGTTTTGTCGACTGCGAAGTTGTTCTGAGCGATCAAGAGATAACCCGCGAAGAGATCGACGCCGTTGTTTCGCAGATCAGCGAATTTGACGCCGACAACCGGGCCGGTATCGAGCGAACGCTGCACCGCATCTCAGCCATCCGCAACCGCCGGGGCGATGTGGTCGGCCTGACCTGCCGCGTCGGGCGGGCGATTGAGGGCACAATCGGCATCATCGAAGACATTATCCTTTCCGGCAAAAGCGTACTCTTGATGGGACGCCCCGGCGTGGGCAAGACGACGATGCTGCGCGAGGCGGCGCGCGTGCTGGCCGACAAGAAACGGGTGGTCATCGTCGACACGTCCAACGAGATCGGCGGCGACGGCGACATCCCGCACCCGGCGGTCGGGCGGGCGCGGCGCATGCAAGTGACCAAACCTTCTTTGCAACACGAGGTGATGATCGAGGCGGTGGAGAATCATATGCCCGAAGTGATCATCATCGACGAGATCGGGCGCGAGCTGGAAGCGCTGGCCGCGCGCACCATCGCCGAGCGCGGCGTGCAGTTGGTGGCCACGGCGCACGGCAACACGCTCGAAAACCTGATGCTCAACCCCACGCTGTGCGATCTGATCGGCGGCATCGAAAGCGTTACCTTGAGCGACGAGGAAGCCCGGCGGCGGCACACCCAAAAGACGGTGCTGGAACGCCGCGCGCCGCCGACTTTTGACGTGGTGGTCGAAATCCAGGCCTGGAACCGGGTCGCCGTCCACCCCGACGTGGGCCGCTCGGTCGATGGGCTGCTGCGCGAGCGGGCGGTGCCGCCGCAAATTCGCTACCGCGACGCCGGCGGCGACATCCACAGCGAAGTGGTCGCCGCCGAAGAACCGCCCCCCAGGCCGCCGGCTGCAGCCGTCGCCGCGGCAAGCGCGCTGCGGCCGATGCGGGTCTATGCTTATGGCGTGGCCCGCAATCGCTTGCAGCAGGCCGTGCAAAGGCTGGTCCTGCCGATCACCATCGCCGACGACCTGGAAAATGTGGATGCCGTGATCACGCTCAAGTCATATTATCGCGACCGGCCCAAGATGCTGGTGATGGCCGAAGACGCGGGCATTCCTATTTACGTACTGCGCGCCAACACGGTGGTTCAGATCGAGCGCTGCCTGGCCGATTTATTCGACCTTGCCGGCGAAGATGAACTGGAGCGGGCCGTGCGCGAGACCCAGGATGCGATCCGCAAGGTGATCGCCGGGGCCAAGATGATCGAGCTTGCGCCCCAAAATGCGTCCATTCGTCGCCAGCAGCACGAGATGGCGCGAGAATATCAATTGGTTTCACACAGCAAGGGCAAAGAGCCGTACCGGCGGGTTCGAATTTATCGCGAATAGCAGACCCATAGAGGCGGCGTGCCTGTTTGAATGGACCGAGAGGAAGGGAGGCCGGACTTGAAACTTTTAATCTGTGTGATCAACAGCGACGACATGCACCCGTTGATCGATGCCCTGATGGGCGATGGATACCGTGCAACAACGATCAGCACCACCGGCGGTTTTCTGCGCGAAGGCAATGCGACGCTGCTGATCGGCGTCCCTGATGAGAATGTGGATACTGTGCTCAAAATCATCAAGGACAATTGCCACACGCGCACCCAATACGTCAACCCCCTGCCGCCGACGATGGAATCGGGCGAGCTGTACATGCCCACGCCGATCGAAGTGCAGGTGGGCGGGGCAGTGGTCTTTATTTTGAACGTACACCGCTATGAGCGGTTTTAAGCAGGTTGTGTGAGCGCGGCATACGTACCGCGCTCACACGATTTTTACAGGTCGACAAAGCTGTCGCCGCCCATACCGCCCATACCGTCGAGGCCCTCGGCCAGCTCGGGCATGCTCTCCTCGATCTCTTCAGGCGATTGGCCAGATTCCAGCCGGTCGATGACCTCATCGAATTCAGGCGGCATATCTTCACCGACCTCGCGGCTCATCTTGCGCATCCAGCGGGCAATCGATTTGGGGTCGTTCTCATCAAGCCCGGCCAGGCTGGATGGATCGGCCAGGTCATCCAGGCGGGCATCCTCGGAGCGCAGAACGGCCACGCGCGAGACCAGCCGTTGGAAATTTTGCTCGCCGCAGCGCGGACATTCGAGCGCGCTTTCGTCGATTCCGGCAAAAGTGCGCCAGAATTTGCGGGCCTTTTGGCCGCAAGATTTGCATTGATATTCATATATCGGCATAATTCATCTCCTGAATTTTGGTGTCTGGCTTTTTATTATAGTGCAAATTTGGGCGAGGTGCAAAGCATTGACCAGCGAATGGACGAACGAGGTATTGGCCTCCCAGGCGACCTGGTCGCCGCAAGTTGTGACCCAAGATGACGATGTGGAACGATTGTATTGTTTTGACAAGCCGCCGCTGCTGATCGTGATTTCCGGCACGTCGGGTGCGGGCAAGGATTCGGTGGTCAAGGCGCTGGCCCGGCGGATGGCGGCTTTGGGCGCGCCGATCCATTTTGTAGTCACCGCCAACTCGCGCCCGCCCCGCGCAGACGAAGTGAATGGTCTAGATTACATCTTTGTTTCCACCCAAGAGTTCGAGCGCATGATCGCCGCTGGCGAACTGCTCGAATACGCGCGGGTTTACGATCAGTACAAAGGCGTGCCCAGGCGGCAGGTTCGCCAGGCGATGGAAAGCGGCAAGGACGTGGTGATGCGCCTCGATGTGCAGGGCGCAGCCACCATCCGCAGCCTGGCTCCCGAGGCCGTGCTCATTTTCATCGCTACCTCTTCCGAGCAAGAACTGATCGCCCGGCTCAAGCGCCGCCACACCGAGATCGCCAGCCAGCTCGACGTGCGCATCCAGACCGCGCGCGAAGAGATGCGGCGCATCGTCGAGTTTGACTATGTCGTTCCCAACGTTGAGGGCCGGCTGGATGAGACGGTCGAGGTGATCGTCTCGATCATCACTGCCGAAAGACACCGCGCGGTGCCGCGCCAGGCCCGTCTATGAACGTCGATCCTGCGCTTCCCCCTTCCGACGCACCCGCTCCGCCGCCCGTTCGTCTTGCCCTTCCACAGTCCAAACCCGTCGCTGCCTGGATCGTCTTTTGGATCAATATCCTGGTCTGGTTGGCAATGGTCGGCTTTTCAGCCTGGCTGGTGACCAGCCGCCTGCTGGCGCGGGAGGCTTTTTCATTTGAACAATTTTTGTTGCAGACCTTGACTCTCAGTTCCGACAGCCAGGTGCTGATTCTGTTCGGGGCCAAGTTCGATCTGTTGATCATCGCCGGGCAGGTGTGGCGGCTGATCACGCCAATTTTCGTTCACGTCGGGTTTGTCCATTTGCTCTTTAATTCCTATGCCGTTTATGCCATCGCCCCGCAGATCGAGCGGCTTTTCGGCGCGGCACGCTTTGTGTGCATCTATGTGCTTTCGGGGGCGTTTGGCGTGCTGCTCAGCTTTGCCTTCAGCCCCTACCTTTCGGCGGGCGCATCCGGGGCGATCTTTGGACTGATCGGCGCGCAGGCCATTTACCTCTATCGCTACCGGCAAGCATTGGGCGCACAGGGACAGCGGCTGTTCCAGAACACGCTGAGTGTGATCGTCTTTAACCTGGTGATGACCTTTACCGTCAGCGGCATCGACATCTGGGGCCACCTCGGCGGGCTGCTGTCCGGCCTGGCCCTGGGCTGGTGGACGATGCCTCGCTATGCGCCGCTCATCGATCAGAACGGGCCGAGGCTGGTCGATCAGCGAACGACACGCCAGTGGGGAACGACCATCCTGATCGGCGTGGTGGTGTTTGTGGTGGGCGCCGCACTGGCGATTGCCATCAAATCCTCCCGGTTCGGTGTTTGAAAGGAGGCTTGAAATGTCTCTCAAGGTGCGTAAATCGGTGATTGCCGGGCAGTGGTATCCGGGACGGGCCAGCGAATTGCAGGCCATGATCGCCGGGTTCTTGGACCACGTCGAGCCGGTCAAGTTCAAGGGCCAGGTGATCGGTCTGATCAGCCCGCACGCAGGCTATGTCTATTCCGGCCAAGTGGCCGCCTATGCCTACAACCTGGTGCGCGGCATGTCGTTCGACGTGGTGTGCGTCGTCTCGCCTATCCATCGCATGTACGCTGGCGTCTATGCCACCACCGCTGCCGGCGCGTACCAGACGCCATTGGGCGACGTGCCGCTGGCCGCCGACCTGGTCGACGCGCTGGACGAGCGGCTTGGCCTGGTGCGCCTGCCGGCCGACAACGAGCACGCGCTGGAAATTCAACTGCCTTTTTTGCAGGTCGCGCTGGGGCCGTTCGAACTGCTGCCGATCATGCTCGGCGATCAGGCCTGGACGGTTTGTGTGCATCTGGCCAACGCGCTGGCCGACCTGCTGGCCGGGCGCAATGTGCTGCTCGTCGCCAGCACCGACCTCTCGCACTTTCACCATGCGCACGATGCGGAACGGTTGGACCGCGTGGTGACGGACCGCATCGATGCCTTTGATCCTGAGGGCCTGTCGCATGCGCTGGCCGGGCACAAGGCTGAGGCCTGCGGCGGCGGCCCGGTGGTGGCGGTGATGCTGGCCGCGCAGCGGCTCGGCGCCGACCGGGCCGTGACGCTGCATTACGCCCATTCCGGGCACGTCAGCGGCGATATGAACAGCGTGGTCGGCTATGCGGCGGGGGTGATTTTCAAGGCGCACAATGGCGGATAACCCGGATTTTGCCGTCGTGGCGGTCAACGCGGCCGCGCACGGCGCAGGAACCGCATTCACCTTATCCGGGCCGCCCAAAGATGGGGCGCGGTTCCCCGGCCCGGTGTTTCATTACCACATTCCGCCCTCTTGGGCCGGGCCGCTGGCCCCCGGTATGCTGATCGAGGCGCCCTTTGGGGTCAAACAGGTGCAGGGCATCGTGATCGGCCGGGCCGAGCGCGCGCCGGTGCCGGAAACCCGGCCGCTGGGCCGCCCGCTGCTCGACGCGCCGATCCTGTCCGAACGCCAGATCGCCCTCGCCTTGTGGCTCAGCGAATTCTATCTCGCCCCCTTGATCGACTGCCTGCGCCTGATGCTGCCCCCCGGTATGCTGCGCCAACCCCGCGCCGTTTTTCGACTGCACCCCGAAGCGCCAATCCCCAACAACCTGCCGGACGCGCAAGCCCGGGTGGTCGAGCTGTTGCAGCAGCACCCCACACTCACCCGGCCCCAGATCGCGCGGCGGCTCGGCGGCCGCGAACGAGCCAGCCGGACACTGCGCGCACTGGTGCGGCAGGGTCTGGTGATTCGCAGCGGCGATTTGCCCGCGCCGCGTGCAAAGCCCAAGCGGGTCAATTTCGTGCGCCTCGCGGCCTCGCCGCCGCAGGTAGAGGGCGCCCGCCCGCTTTTGGGACGGGCCTCGGCGCAGGCCGCCCTGCTGCAAGCCCTGCTCGACCTCGACGATCCGCTGCCCACAGTCGAGCGCGTGCTGGCCCATGCCACAACGCCAAGCGGCGACGCTGTCTCTGCCGCGACGCTGGCCACCGTGCAGCGTAAGGGCTGGGTTGGGGTGCAGCCGGAGCGCCGGCTGATCCAGCCCGCGCCCGGCGCTGAGCAGACCGAGCTGGGCCGGGCCGAAAAGCAGCGTGCTGTGCTCGACTATGTGCTGGCGCAGGGCGTGCCGGTGGAGGAAAAGGCCTTGCGCGAGGCGGTCGGCGCCTCAGCTTCGTCCATCCGCGCGTTGCAAGAGCGCGGCCTGGTGCGCGGACTGGTCGAGCCGGCGACGGTGCATCTAAGGCTGGAGCGGGCCGAAGCGCTGGCGCAAATCATCGAGCTGCGCGGTGCAAAGCGCCAGCACCACCTGCTCGATTACCTGCTTGGCCGCCCGGCAGACGAGTGGACGTGGGTCAGTTGGGTCTATGCCGAAACCGGCTGCACGCTCGACGACCTGCGCGCGTTGGAAGGGCACGGATTGATCGAACTGGGCGAGCGCGAGGTGTGGCGCGATCCCCTGCGTGGTCGCCAGTTTGCTCCAGACAGACCTCCGCCGTTGACGCCGGAGCAGGCGTGGGCCTGGGCCGAGATCGAGCCGTGTCTGGCGCAAAGAAAAGCGGCGGTCTTTTTGCTGCACGGCGTCACCGGCAGCGGCAAAACCGAGCTTTACCTGCGCGCTGTCGAGCAGACGCTGGCCCAGGGCCGTCAAGCGATTGTCCTGGTGCCCGAAATCTCACTTACCCCACAGGCCATTCGGCGCTTTGCCGCCCGCTTTGCCGCCCGCTTTGCTGCACAGTTTCAAGGCGGCCTGGGCATCATTCACAGCGCACTGTCCGACGGTGAGCGCTATGACACCTGGCGGCGCGTGCGGCAGGGGCAAATCCGGCTGGTGATCGGCCCACGCTCGGCGCTGTTTGCGCCGTTTGATGACATTGGCCTGATTGTGCTGGACGAAGAGCACGACGGCTCGTACAAGCAGGGAGATCGGCCGCCGGCCTATCACGCGCGTGACCTGGCCCGGCAAATGGCGCGCGTCCATGGCGCGACGGTGCTGTTGGGCAGTGCGACGCCCGATCTGGAATCGAGCTACCTGGCCCGTGAAACGCCGGACATCCACTTGCTCCGCCTGACGCAGCGCGTCATCAACGACCATACCCATGCGCCACGGTTGACCGCTGTCCTGCCGGCGGTGCGCGTGGTCGATATGCGCCACGAACTGCGCGCCGGCAATCGCAGCATGTTCAGCCGACCGCTGCAAAAGGCGGTGCAACAAACGCTTTCGGCGGACGAGCAGATGATCCTGTTCCTCAACCGGCGCGGCACGTCGACTTTTGTCCTCTGCCGCGACTGCGGCACAGTGGTCAAGTGCCCGCGCTGCGACATCCCGCTGACCTACCATCGCCAGGGCGAAGCGCTAAACTGCCATCACTGCAACCATCAGCAGCCGGTGCCCGATCTCTGCCCAACCTGCGCGAGCCGCCGCATCCGCTATTTTGGCGTCGGCACGCAGCGGGTGGAAGATGCCGTGCGCGAACTGCTGCCGCAGGCGCGCATCTTGCGCTGGGATCAGGATGCCGCGCGACAAGCCGGCGGCCATGAGACGCTGCTCGACCGCTTTGCCCGCCACGAGGCCGATGTGCTGATCGGTACGCAGATGATCGCCAAGGGGCTAGACCTGCCGCTGGTGACGCTGGTCGGGGTGATTGCCGCCGACGGTGCGCTCAACCTGCCCGACTTTCGCGCCGCCGAGCGCACCTTTCAACTGCTGGTGCAGGTTGCCGGGCGCGCCGGACGCGGCGAGCGCGGCGGGCAGGTCATCGTGCAAACCTATGCACCCGACCATTACGCGGTACAAACCGCGGCCGGTCACGACTATGAGGCCTTTTACGCACGCGAGCTGGCCTTTCGACGCCAGGTCGGCTACCCGCCGTTTGCCCGTCTGGCCCGACTGGTACTGGCTGATCCAAGCGCCGCACGCGCCCGTAGCCAGGCGCTCGATCTGGCCGAACAACTCGACCAGGCCCGGCGTCGATCTGGCTTGACCGGAATAGATTTGCTCGGCCCGGCGCCCTGTTTTTTCAAGCGCCTGCAAGGGCGCTGGCGCTGGCAGATCGTCCTGCGCGGCGACGATCCGCGCGCGCTGCTGGCGCGGGTCGAGATTCCACCCCCCTGGCACGTGGATATCGATCCGCTGGATGTGCTTTGATCGCTTGACCAAACCACTCAAGATGAGTAGAATACACAAGATTATATTTGAGGTGAGGTCAATGCCGATTTACGAATATCAGTGTTTGGATTGTCGAACCAGATTTGAAAAGCGCCGTCCGATGAGCCAGGTCGATGCCGCCGCCGCCTGCCCGGAATGCGGCAGCGAGCACACTAGCCGAGGCATCTCCCAGTTTGCAGCGTTCAGCAAGGGCAGCGGCGGCACGAGCAGCGCCGTCGCCGGCGGAAGCAGCTGCGCCGGATGCGGCTCGCATTCATGCGGCACGTGCAGCCATCACTAGACACAGAAGAACCCAGGTGTTTGACCAACACCTGGGTTCTGTTTTTTCAAGGAGGAAAACAGCAATGACGTTTAATGGTCTGGGGATGAATATGGGCAACCTGGCCCGGCTGTCCAACGCACAGACGCGCTCGATCAGTCCGGAGAATTTCAGCGGCGAAAAGGGGCACGGCGGGATGGCCCTGGAAGGCACTGGCGCGCTTTGCGCCCGCGATCTGGGCCAGGGTTGGAAGATTTCGCCCTCGGTGGCGATCGAGCCGGGGCAGACCTTTACTATGGCCGACATCGAAGGTTCGGGCGCGATCCAGCAAATCTGGCTGACGCCGACCGGCAACTGGCGGTTCAGCATCTTGCGCGTTTACTGGGACGACCAGGAGCAGCCATCTATCGAGTGCCCGGTGGGTGACTTTTTTGCCATGGGTTGGGGGCGTTACGCACAACTTTCGTCGCTGGCGGTGTGCGTCAATCCGGGTAGCGCCTTTAACTGTTACTGGGAGATGCCCTTTCGCCGGCGCGCACGGTTTACGCTGGAAAACATCGCCGAAGAGCCGATGCGCCTTTACTACCAGATCAACTATACCCTCACCGACGTGCCCGACGACGCGGCCTATTTTCACGCCCAATTCCGGCGCGTAAACCCGCTCCCTTACAAAGATGTTTACACCATCCTCGACGGTGTGCAGGGCCAGGGCCATTACGTGGGCACCTATATGGCCTGGGGGGTGAACAACTCGGACTGGTGGGGTGAGGGCGAGATCAAGTTCTTTATCGACGGCGACGATCCGTTTCCCACCATCTGCGGCACCGGCACCGAGGATTATTTCTGCGGCTCGTACAACTTTGAAAACCAGGCTACCAAGCAGTACCAGGAATTTACCACGCCCTATGCCGGGCTGCACCAGGTGCTGCGCCCCGACGGTGTCTATCGCTCGCAGCAGCGCTTTGGGTTGTATCGCTGGCACATCGCCGACCCGATCCGCTTTCAAAGCGACCTGCGGGTGACCATCCAGGCGTTGGGCTGGCGCTCCTATGGGCGCTATCTGCCGCTGCAAGACGACATTGCCTCGGTGGCCTACTGGTACCAGACCCTGCCGTCCGCGCTGTTCCCAGCGCTGCCGGATCGAGATGGGCTTGAAGTGATCTAGGACAGCGATCCTCAATCCCGTTGCAGCCGACGCGCCGGGCTTTGTGTCAGGTGAATGGGGGCGAGTCACCGGGCCATCACTGGATGAGGTCTTTATGTTAAATTTCGTCTATTCACCGTTGATTGTGCCGCTGCTGGCAGCGGCGGTAGTGGCTGCAGCGGTGGCCGTGTATATGGCGCCGCGTCGCCGCACACCGGGCGCGCTTGAAGTGATGGTGATTTCTGGAGCGATTGCGATCTGGGCTGCCGGCTATGCGCTCGAAATCGCCGGCGCCGATCTGGCTACCAAACTATTCTGGGGACAGGTGCAATATTTGGGCATTGCGCTCACCCCATATTTGTGGCTGATGTTTGTGCTGGCCTATACGCAGCAATTCTACAGTTGGGACTGGCGCAAGTGGCGTTGGCTGGCGCTTTTACCGCTCACGACCATTGGTTTGGCATTCACCACCCACTGGCACGGCTTGATTTGGACCACCACCTTTATCAAAGCAAGTGGTACATTTAGTGTGCTCGGCGTCGCCCATGGAGCCTGGTTTTGGATTCACTTTGTCTATTCCTACGTCTTTTTACTGGTCGGCGCGATTATTCTCTTGTACGCGATCCGTCGAGGGCAGGGTCTCTATCGCGCGCAAATCGTGGCCGTGATTATCGCGGTGAGTTCGCCCTGGTTGAGCAACGCGATTTACTTTGCCGGGCTTAGCCCGCTGCCGGGACTGGATTTAACCCCCTTTGCTTTCACCATCACCCTCATCGCCTTAGCCTGGGGGATTTTTGGCTATCGTTTAGGCGATGTCGCGCCGATTGCCCGCGATCTGATCATTGAAGGATTGCAGGAAGGCATGATCGCCCTCGATAGTCGAGGGCGAATCGTTGATATCAACCCCGCGGCGGCACGGCTGATTGGCTTTCCCGCCAAACAAGCATTGGGTAAAACAATAGCAGACGTGCTGGCCCCCTGGCCACACCTGATAGACCGCTTCCAAGATGTGTTGGAAGACGGAGAAGACATTGCCATAGGCCAGGGAGAAACCCAGCGCCGCTACCGGGTGCGCATCGCGCCGCTGCGAGATCGCCAACAACGGATGATCGGGCGTGTCGTCATCATCCACGCGCTGGACGCTGACGCACCTCCTCCGCCCGCAGCGCCGCACCCCGCAATGCCCGCTCCTCCTGCTGCGACCGAGAGTCCCTTTGCGCCAACTGCCCCCCTGCGCGCGCCGCTTGTACGCTTGATAACTGACTTTGTGTTGCCGCCAGCCAAACTGGATCTGAAAACGCCGGCGGACACCAATCCCCTCGTGACGCAGGCGCTGGAGCGAGCCTTTACCAGCATGTTGCGCTTTGCCGGGTTATTCGGCACCCTGGCGTTACTGCTTCTCTGGCCTTCGAGCCTGGCCGCGGCCGGTGGCAAATTTCTGGCTTTGGGCGGCGCTGTGGTTTTGCTCTGGGGCTTGAGCCTGGTGCGGCAGATCAATTTCGACTATCGCGTACACGCATTCATGATCCTGTTCTATGCATTTGCTCTGGTTCAAGTCGTGTATGATGGGTATTCGGTCGAAGCGTTTATGTATTTCTTGGTACTGGTTGCGCTTGCAGTGCTCCTGCGCGGCCCGCGCAACGGCTTGATTATGCTCGGCATCAACCTGTTTACGTTGGCAAGCCTGGGTTGGCAGATCGGACGGGGCCACTATATTCCCCTTGGCGCTGTGGACACGCTTGTCGATCCCCACACTGTCGAGACCGGCCTGTCCAGCCTGTTGGTTTTCCTGGCCTCGGCGACCGCCGTGTGGGTGACCAGCAGTGTGTTGTTACGCAGCATCAACACAGCCTGGCAGCAAGAAACGCAGGCACGAAACTTGTTACAGGAAGAGCGTGACTTGCTCGAAGCGCGGGTGACCGAACGCACCCGCGACCTGGCCGAGGCGCGCGACCGGGCAGAACGAAGCCGGGACGAACTGCAGAAATATTTCTTGGCCCTGGAGCAAAGCGGCAACACCGTCATCATTACGAATAAGGAGGGGGCAATCGAATACGTCAATCCACGCTTCGAAGCACTGACAGGATACACCCGCACAGAGGCGCTGGGGCAAAACCCGCGCATCTTGAAATCGGACGCACATGATCCGGTCTATTACAAGGCATTGTGGGATACCATCAACGCCGGCAAAATCTGGCAGGGCGAGTTTCGCAATCGCCGTAAAGACGGCACATTGTTTTGGGAAATAGCCACCATTGCTCCCGTTATCAATGCTGCCGACCAGATTACGCATTATGTCGCTGTCAAAGAGGACATCACTGAGCGCAAAGAGGCCGAAGCTGCCCTGCGCCATTACGCTGAAGAACTAGAAGCCAGTAACACCGAATTGGACGCTTTTGCGCACACCGTTGCGCATGATCTCAAAAACCCGCTTACAGTCATTGTCGGCTATGGAGAACTGCTCGCATCGCGCTATGAAACCATGCCAGCGCACACTGCGCGTGAAAACATCAAACTGATCACCAGTACCAGCCATAAAATGGTCAGCATCATTAACGAGCTATTGTTGCTTTCCGGCATCCGCAAAATCGAAGAGGTGCCGCGCCGGACCTTGCAGATGGACGCGATTGTCGCCGAAGTGGAAAAGCGTCTGGAAACGATGCTGGCAGACTATGAGGCCGACCTGCACCTGCCCGATGTGTGGCCGGCAGCGTTGGGCCACGCACCGTGGGTGGAAGAGGTCTGGGTTAACTATATCAGCAACGCCCTGAAATATGGCGGAAAGCCCCCGCGTGTAGAACTCGGCTATACGGTTTTGCA
This sequence comes from uncultured Anaerolineae bacterium, assembly GCA_964428175.1. GTDB lineage: Bacteria > Chloroflexota > Anaerolineae > JAFGEY01 > JAFGEY01 > CAYRXM01. The sequence continues at coordinate 543 of CAYRXM010000116.1, read as the reverse complement.
ATCAAACCCATCCAGGTTTTTCTCCAAAATCCACAATCCTGAATCCAAACTTGTGTTCTGGGTGCGCGATAATGGGCCGGGCTTGACTGAAGAAGAGCAGCAAAGGCTGTTTACCCAGTTCACCCGGTTGCACGAGGTGCGCGCCGAAGGGCACGGGTTGGGTTTGTCCATTGTCGAGCGTATTGTCAGGAAATTGGGCGGCGAGGTGGGCGTGCAAAGCAAACCGGGCGCAGGCAGCACCTTTTGGTTCACGTTGCCAACGGTCGATGAGGCCATTGAACGGCGAGGTTAGCGCAGCATGCAGAGGCCAAGTTCTTGCAGATGCCGCGCTCCTTCCCGCTGCGCGTCCTTCACAGCCAACGCTCAAAGATGCCTATCTCTGGATGATGCGCGGCATTGCGCTCGAATGAAGGGCGCTTTTGCCATGACCTCGCGCTATTGGATTTTATCATGACTTGGACGAATGATTTCTCACAGAATAATCGATAGGCTCAGTAGATGGAAACTTGGCTGTTTGAATTATACGTAATTATAAAGCATTCT
>CAYRXM010000115.1:0-15706 GCA_964428175.1 uncultured Anaerolineae bacterium | reverse complement strand
CCTGGGGGTATCATGGGTTGCCGCATAGTGTCCCCAAGTTGTTGAGAAGATACGACCCAATGATCTGAGGCATAAACAGCCATGTTTCCTTTGTCTTCGCCTGGAATAATAAGCGGAGGATTCGGAGAGTTGATATCAACGATGACCAGTCCCGAGTCGCTGGTGACGTAAGCTTTATCTTCCACAACAAAAACACTTCTGGCAAGAAAAATGTCCCAGAATTTCAATTTTTGGGGATCTGCGGGATTGCTTACATCCAAGACGAAAAAGCCAGGCCAACTGGTCATATAGGCTGTATGATCTATGACAACCACATCTGTTCCATGAGCAGACGACGAAATCTTGTAATCCCCAATCTTTTTTGGGCCTTTGGGATAATTTACATCTAATATCGTCAAGCCACTTTCCGTGGTCACGTACGCAATATTGTCACTGACATAGACGGAACTGCTCCATTCCTTGTCTCCCATCGCGTAAAATCCCAACGCAGTCGGGTAGGATGGATCGCCAACATCTATGATCCACAAGTTACCCTGGATGATGGCATAAGCAGTGCTCTCGGCAACGAATACATCCCATAGCAGGCCGGGAAGAGGATCGGTTCGGCCAACAATACGAATAGAACGAGGATCAGACACATCCAAGACGACCAGCCGTGGTCCTTCACCGACATAGACATAGTTGTCCTGAACGAAAACGGCAGAGATATCGCCGCCCAACTGCCCGACCAATTCAAAATTCGCAGTGACAGGGGCCTGGGCCTGAACTTGCCCATGTATACATTGCTCTCCGAGGATGATCAATGGGAGCAGGAGAAAAACGAACAGCCTGAGTTTTTTACAATGGCACATTTTGGATCATTATTTGAATATCTAAAGATACCTCAAGATATCTTTTCAACAAGGCCAAAAATTCCACATTCCCCGCCGGCCCGGTAATCGGTGAACGGATCAGCCCTTGCGGCGGCAGGCCGTTTTCGCCGCACCAGGTCAGGATGTGTGCCAGCACCTCGCGGTGGATGCGCGGGTCGCGTACCACGCCGCCCTTGCCCACCTGCGCCTTGCCGGCCTCGAACTGGGGCTTGATCAGCGCGATCACCTGCCCGTCCGGCTTGAGCCAGTCGCGTATGCGCGGCAGCAGCAGGGTCAGCGAGATGAACGAGGCGTCGACGGTGGCGATGTCGATGGCTTCGGGAAGCGATTCGAGGTAGCGGGCGTTGGTGCGTTCCATGGTCACCACGCGCGCGTCTCGGCGCAGCGCCCAGGCCAGCTGCCCATAGCCCACGTCGATGGCATAGACGCGCACTGCGCCGCGCTGCAACAAACAGTCGGTAAAGCCGCCGGTCGATGCGCCCACATCGGCGGCGACCTGCCCGCGCACATCGAGGGCAAAGGCGTCGAGCGCGGCCTCGAGTTTCAGCCCGCCCCGGCTGACGTAGGGCAGCCGTTCGGCGACCGTGATCCCGGCATCGGTGGGGACGGGCGTGCCCGGCTTGGTCACCGGCTGCCCATCGACGGTCACCTGGCCGGCCATGATCAGGCGCTGCGCCTCGGCGCGGCTGGAGACCAGGTCGCGTTGGACGAGCAGCATATCGATGCGGGTTTTGGAAGTCATTTTGGACTCCCTTGAAAAAAGGTCAAGCGCGATGAACAAATTGACATCTCCTCCAGCAGTATAACACAGGCTTGCCCGACGGGCAATTTCTGGTCGATTGCGCCCTTTTGTGCTATACTGCGATCAACGATCAGCGGTTGTCCATCAGCGGCCGGCGATCGATTCAAATACATCTGTGCGGAGGGCAGCGAACGATGAAAGCGGCAAGATTGTACGGTCCCGGTGACATGCGGGTCGATGACATTTCCAGGCCCGAACCCGGCCCGGGTGAGGCGTTGCTGCAAGTGCTCTCGGTGGGCATCTGCGGCTCGGACGTGCACTATTTTTTGGATGGCGGCATCGGCGATGACAAGGTCAAAGAGCCGTTTGTGATTGGCCACGAGTTTTCGGCGCGGGTGGTGGCGCTGGGCCCGGGTGCGGCGGGGCCGCCGGTGGGCACGCGGGTGGCTGTCGAACCGGCGATCTCGTGCGGGCACTGCGAGTTTTGCGAGGCGGGGCATCCCAACCTGTGCGAGCACATCCTGTTTTGCAGCACGCCGCCGACGGAGGGCGCGTTTCGCGAGTACATGGCCCACCCGGCGCACCTTTGCTTCCCGATCCCCGACGAGATCGACGACGCCGAGGGGGCGATGCTCGAACCGCTGGGCGTGGCCCTGCACACCGTCGGGCTGGCCAGGCTGCATCCCAGCGACACGGTCGCCATCGTCGGCGCGGGGCCGATTGGCCTGTTGACCTTGCAGGTGGCTTTGTGCTCCGGCGCGCGCGCGGCCTATGTGGTCGATTTGATCCCGGAGCGGCTGGCGCTGGCCCAGGCGTTCGGCGCGGCGGCTACGTTCAAGGCCGATGAGGGCGACGCGGTGCGTTGGCTGATGGATTTGACCGGCGGGCGCGGCGTCGATGTGGCGTTTGAAACCGCCTGGGCTGACGAAACGACCACCCGGCTGGTGGCCGAGATGGCCCGGCGCGGCGGCAAGCTGATCATGTGCGGCATCCCACGCGAGAACCTGGCCGTCTTTCCGGCGCACGCCGTGCGGCGCAAGGGGCTGACCATCAAGTACGTGCGGCGTATGAAGCACACCTATCCTCGTGCGATTGCCCTGGTGCGCGATGGACTGATCGATGTCAAGAGTCTGGTCACGCATACCTTTCCGCTGGCGCAGACCGCCGACGCCTACCGCCTGGTCGCCTCGTATCGGGACGGTGTGATGAAAGCGGTTATTCGCATAGCCAGTATATGAATCACAACAACAACGAAAATTTGCCCAATTACCTCACGCTGGCCCGTTCGGGTGAGCTGGCCCGGCGTGCGGAAATGGCCTGGCAAAGTCTGGGTCACTGCGAGTTGTGCCCGCACCGCTGCGGCGTCGACCGGCTGAACGGCGAGCAGGGGCGCTGTCGATCCGGCGCGCTGCCCCGGGTGGCCAGTTGGACGCTGCACCCCTGGGAAGAGCCGCCCCTCAGCGGCACGCGCGGCTCGGGCACGGTCTTTTTTTCCGGCTGCACCGGGCGCTGCCGTTTCTGCCAGAACTATCCGATCAGCCAGATGGGGGTGGGGCAGACGGTGAGCGTCGAGCGGCTGGCCGGAATGATGCTTGATTTGCAGCGCCGGGACGCGCACAATATCAATTTTGTTACTCCCACGCACTGGACGGCGGCGATCCTGGCCGCTTTGCCGCAGGCCGTCGATGGCGGCCTGCACCTGCCGCTGCTGCACAATGGCAGTGGCTATGAGCAGATCGAAACACTGCGCCTGCTCGACGGTGTGATCGATATCTGGCTGCCCGACGCCAAGTATGAGGACGACGAGACGGCGCGGTCGATTTCCGGGTTTTCGAATTATGTGGAATACAATCGCCGGGCACTGCGCGAGATGTACCGTCAGGTGGGGGCCGAACTGGTTCTGGACGAGGATGGCCTGGCCCGGCGCGGGATGGTTGTTCGCCACCTGGTGCTGCCTGGCGGCTTGTCCGGAACGGCCGGGGTGATGCGCTGGCTGGCTGAAAACCTGCCCGGCGTGCATGTGAGCCTGATGGCGCAGTATTTTCCGGCCTTCGAATGCGTCGATGACCCGCTGCTGGGGCGCAAGATCACGGCCGACGAGTACGACGCGGCATTCCAGGCGCTGGTCGAGGCCGGGTTGGACAACGGTTGGGTTCAGGATATGGTGGATTGCGGTGACCTGGAGGGGGAAGAAGGAGCGGAAAAATGAGCGTGGTAGTCCGGATCATCAAGTCGATCCTGGCAGTGGGGATGGTCGGCCTGGGCGTGTTGATGGCGATAAACTTGGTGCGCGCGAACTGGCTTTTGGCGGCTGTTGACCTGGGCCTGGTGCTCACGCTCGGCGGGCTGCACCTGCTTTTGAGCCGCATGCCGAACATGTCACGTTGGGTGGCCCTGGTCATGTCCGTGCTCTTGGCCGGCGTGCCGCTGGCCGGCGCATTCTCATCGACAGACTTGCGGGAAATTATGGTTGTGCTGGCGGCATGCGCCGTGCTGATTGCCAGCCTGGTCTGGCCGGCGGTCGGGTTGGTGCTGACTGTCCTCGAGGTGCTGATTTTGATTTGGTTTTCGCTGGGGATGGGGCTGCTCAGTCCGTACGTTCCGGCCGCGTTTGTGACCGCTTCGGTCATGATCTATTTGATCGCCCGCTCGTTGAACGAGGCAACCGCCGAGGCCGATACGGCGCAGCGCGCCCTGGCCGAGCGCAACGCGCAATTGGAGAACATGCTGCGCGATTTGACCGGGGCTGTCGAACAGCAGGATCGACTGCTGGATACGGTGCGTGCGCTCCAAACGCCGCTGATCGAGAGCGAGCGCGGCGCAGGGGTGCTGGTTGTGGTGGGTTTTTGCGATGCAGCGCGCGTCCAGCAGATTCAAGAGGGGGTTTTTGCCCGCCTTCAGCAGCGCTTTTTTCGACGGCTGGTCATCGATTTGAGCGGCGCGCACTTTGACGGGGACGGTTTGGCCCGGTTGGTGCAGATGCTGCATGCATTCCGCTTGATCGTGTCCGAGGTGGTGATCAGCGGGATGGCGACCGAGTATGCCAGCCGGTTGGCTGAGAATCGCGCGGCGGTCAGGCAGTTGCGCGAGATGTTGACCTTTGTGCATTCGCTTCAAGAGGCGTTGGTCGATTCGTGAAGAGGTTGCGATGCGCGTTTTGTACGGGCCGGTCGATTCCTGGCGGCTGGGGCGTTCGCTGGGCGTCGATCCGCTGGCGCAGCGAACCAAGCAGTGTCCCTTGTCGTGCATATATTGCCAATACGGCCCCACAGCCAATGGATCGCTGCGGCGGCAAGTTTGGGTGCTGCCCGAACGGCTGCGGCAGGAGTTGATCGAGCTTGGCCCGGTCGAGGCGGACTGCGTGACCTTTGCCGGGCTGGGTGAGCCGACACTGGCCCTCAACCTGCCCGACCTGGTCGCCGAGGTGCGCGCGGCGCTGGACTTGCCCGTCGTCATTTTGACCGGCAGCGCGCTGATGCCGCTGTCGGAGGTGCGCCGCGATCTGCTTGTTTTCGACACGGTGGCGATCAAGCTGGATGCGCCGGACGAGGCATTGTTTCGTCAGATTAACCGCCCGGTATCCTCTTATTGTTTCCCCTTTGACGCCGTGCTGGACGGCATCCGCCAGTTTCGTTCGGTTTACACCGGACGTTTTGTGCTGCAAATGATGTGGGTGCAGGCCAACCGTCACGCCGCCGGGCAGATGGCGGCATTGGCCCGCTCGCACGACCCCGATCAAGTCCAACTTGACACGCCGCTCCAGCCCGCGCTTGGCGGGCCGGTGTCGGCGGCGCAGATGGCCGAGATCGAAAGGGCGTTTGCCGGCCTGCCCGTGCGCAGCATCTATCAGGATGGACAGGCCAGGGTGATCCCGCGCTTGATGTAATACCAACGGTCGCTTGCAAATGCTGCCTGCTTGGTCTCGATACGGCGAACCCAACCCCGGTTCGGCCTACTCGACCAGCGCAGACTTCCCTAACTCGATCGTAATTGCTCAGGCAAACAGGTCGAGCGTCGGTCGAGTAAGGCTTTAGCAAAGCTAAAGCCTGTATCGAGACCACGCGAGCGCGTTTGCGTAGCCTGCGTGGTCTCGATACGGCCTCACAAATGCGGTGAGGCCTACTCGACCAGCGCTTGCTTCCCTAACTCGATCAAGTTGATGCCCCGATCAATTTCAGCAGAGCATCTTGTTCGCCGGGGATTCGCTCGTTGAGCCGGGCGGCGGCGCGAAAGGGGATCCAGGCGGCGATTTCGGCGCGAGAAACACCTTGCTGCGTACAGTAGCGTTTCAGGTACGTATTGAGGTAGATGCGCCGGACGATTCGAAAAAGCGCGTGCACCCATGGCGGCGTGTCGGGCGGCTCACCGATCGAAAGCAGCAGCACCGTCCGCGCCACGTCGGCGAGAGGATGGCCGCGCCGGGCGGTGACCCAGTCGATGATCACCGGGCCGCGGGCGGTGAGCAAAATGTTGTCGGGATGAAAGTCTTCGTGGCAAATCGCGTCGCCATCGGGCTGCCGGGCGAGGGCTTGGAGCAGCCGCTCTTTGGTCGCCTGGTCGAGGTGCGGCGCGCGCGAGATGTCTCTGTACAGCGCCTGGCGCTGTGGGGGCAAATCGGTACACGTCAGCCGGTGCATCTGGACGTGCAAGTCGGCGAGCTGGCGGGCGCTGCGCCACAGCGTCCACGGCCGGCGAAGCGAAACGTGCAGCATCGATGGCCCATCGATGCGCTCCATCACCATCCCCGCTCGCCCATCGACCTGGCAGACCTCGTAGACGGCGGGCGCTGCCAGCCCGGCCCGGTGGGCGATGCGCGTGAGCCGTGCCTCGTATTCGGCCTCGTCCATCGACCAGCCCGGACGAAAAAGTTTGATGGCCTGTGTGTCACCCCAGGCAAAGATTTCAGCGATGCGCCCTTGGCCGAGTTTGGGGCCGAGATAGTTGGAATGGGCCGCGTTCATAGTGTCGGGTCCTCTTGATTGGGTCATGATTTTTTCAACACCCAGCCGCGGATCACAAATCCAAGCAGCAAGCCGCCGACAAAGACGAGCCAAAAGACCCAGACCGGCGAGTCTTGCAGCCCGCTGTTCATATTCATGCCGAATATGCTGGCGATGGCGGTGAGCGGGAAAAAGATCGCCGCTAGAACATTGAGCCGGTGTGCCGTCTGGAGCGACTGCATGCTCAACTGCGCCTGTGCTTCGGCCTGCCTGGCCATGAGAAAATCGAGCGCGTTTTTGGTGTCAGTGTAGAGCAGGTCCAGCGTGCGCTCGATCTGGTAGGCTTCGTCGCGCAGGTCGATGATGTTGCGATCCTGGGGGATGCCCTCGCGTGCGGCTTGCAGCGTGGCGTGCAGATTTTTGGCCGCGTGGTGCAGCGAGGTCATATCGTCAAGGATGGTGAAATAATCCTGGGCGGTCTTGGCATTATGAAAAGCCTGGAGAAATTCTGCGGCTGCGCTGTTGAATTCTTCCATGTGTTTCCACAGCATATCCAGGCCATCGCCCCAGCCGCTGAAAAACCATTGTCCTTGGGGATCGCGCCAGAAAAAGACGCTTTGACGGCGCAGCGTGTCGCCGCGCGGCGCTTTGTGCAGCACGAGCAGCAGGTGCTCGTCGGCGATCATGGCCCGTTGCTTGCCGGCGCTTTTTTGTCCGAGGCGCTGGCGGATTTGCTCGGGCAAAGTCCACGACGAAGGGGGAGTCATTATCATTGTCATTGTCCATCCTCCTCACAATATGACTCGGTTGAGAGAACTCGTAGAAAAGCGCATGATACTGCCCGAAATCATAGCATAGATCGGATGGGTTGGCAAAAGCAGCGCGGTCTGTGTTATAATGATCGACATGACACCGCGATCATCGATCCATTATTGGCTCAATCTGCTCAGGCTGCTGCGCCGGGATGACCTGCTGCTGCCCCTGGTGGCGGCCTATTATCCCACCACACACTGCAACCTCAACTGCGCCTACTGTGAGGATTTCGGCGTGCGGCGCAACGACCAGGCCAGTCCGGATGTATCCTTCGATGAGGCGCTGCGCGTCTTGGGCGCAATCCGCGCTGTGGTCGACAGCCTGATCCTCACCGGCGGTGAACCGCTGCTGTATCCCCACATCGACGAGTTGATCGCCCGCGCGCGCCGCGATCTGCGCTTCCGGCAGATCACCGTGCTGAGCAACGGCCTTTTGCTGCCCCAGCACGAAGCTGTTTTGCCGCTGATCGACCGCCTGGTGATCAGCCTGGACGACATCGATCCGGCGCGCTGGTGTTCGCTGCTCGGCGTAGCGGAGCAAACCGCGCGGCAAATCGTCGATCACGTCGCCGCCTATGCCGCCCGGCAGCGCGAATTCGGCTACCGGCTCGTCGCCAACTGCGTGATCGCGCCACAGACGCTGTCCCATGCCCGCGCCGTACTCGATTTCTGTGTCGAACACGGGCTGTGGGTTTCCTTTTCGCCCCAGTCGGTACACGGTTGGCCGCACTATGATCTGCTGGTTTCGACGGCTTACAAGGCTTTTGTGCGCGAGTTGATCGCTCTGAAGAGGCGCGGCGCGCCGGTGGTGGGCAGTCTGGCCTACCTGCGTGCGCTGATCGACTGGTCGCCGTATGGCTGCTTTCCCACGCTGACGCCGCGCGTACTGCCCAACGGCGACCTGATTTTTCCCTGCCGGGCCATCGAAAAAGAGGACAGTGTACACGGCGGCCGGCCGGTGAATCTGGTCCAAGCTGCAAACTGGGCGGCGGCGATGCGCGCCTCGGTCAGAGTTTACGGCAGCCCGCCGCGCTTTTGCGCCAGTTGTTTCCAGCAGTGCTATGCCGAGCCGTCGTTGATGCAGTTTCGACCCTTGTCGTTCCTGTCCGAGTGGTTGTGTTTTCCGGTCAGCCGCCGGGCCGGGCTGACCACGTTTGCACCGGGGTGAGTCGATGCCCGATTCCACATTGCCCGAACAGGCCGAGGTCGTTGTCGTCGGCGCGGGGTTGGCTGGACTGATCGCCGCCCTGCACCTGGCCGAGCGGGGGCTGTCTCCGCTGGTGTTGGAAGCCGATCCTGCCCGCTGCGGTGGGCGCGTTTCCGGCGGCGATGAGGTTGAGATCGATGGCTGGCGCTTTCCCGCCGAGCACGGCCTGCACGCGGTTTGGTCGGCGTATCGCAACCTTCAGGCGATGCTCACCCGGCACGCCATCCGCCCGACACTGGCGCCGGCGCAGGAAGAGCGCTGGTTTTACCGGCGCGGCGGGCAGGTGCGCTGCGCCGACATTGGCAGTGCGATCCGGCAAAGCTGGATCCCTGCGCCGTTTCATTACCTCAACCTGTTCCTCCGTCCCGGATTCCTGGGCATGCTTTCACTGCGCGATTGGCTGTCGCTGCCGCTGGTTTGGTACGGGCTGATTCTGGCGGTCGGCGTCGATCCGTTGGGCGAAGATCAACCGCTGGAGGGGCTGTGGCTGGACAACCTGGTGCGCGGCTGGTCGCCGGCGCTGCGCGCGTTGTTCATCGGTCTGGCCCGCAACGGTCTGTCGGCCAGGCCGGGCGAGGTGCCCTTGTCGGGATTTGTCGCCTTTTTGCGTTTTTACACCTTGCTTCGCCGCGACGCCTGGACGTTCGGCTACCTGCCCGCCGACGGCGGCAGCAGCCTGATCGAGCCGCTGCTGGATCGGGTTCTGGCCAGCGGCGGTCTTGTCCACAATGGTGTTCGCGTAGCCAAGATAGAACCACTGACCAACACCCATCAGATCACCTGGAAAACCGAGGCAGGAAATCAGGGTGGCGTGCGCGCGGGGCAGGTGATCCTGGCCGTCGATGCGGCCAACGCGCGCGATCTGCTGCTGTCCAGCCCGGCGTTGGCCGGAGCGACGAATCACCTGGTTTGGCCGCGCGGCATGGGCACGGCGGTGGTGCGTTTTTGGTTCGACCGCGCGCCGGAGCCGTGCCCCGAAGCGGGCATTTTGAGCGGTGCGTTCATCCTCGACAATTTTTTCTGGCTGCAGCGCATCCAGGAGACGTACGTGCGCTGGCATCGCCAGACGGGTGGCAGCGCGGTCGAAGGGCACATTTATGGCCCGCCGGAACTGCTCGCCGAGCCGGACGCGGTGCTGCTGGCCCAGGCGTCGAGTGAGGTGTTGAGCGTTTTTCCAGAGCTGGGCGGTCACGTGATCCACCGCACGATACAGCGCAACGATCCGACGCACACCCTGTTTGGCCTCGGCCCTGCGGAGCGGCACCTGGGCATCGAGACGCCGTGGCCGGGGCTGTTTTGCTGCGGCGATTGGGTGCGCCATCCGTCGCCCTCTTTTTTCATGGAGCGCGCCTGCGTTACCGGCATCGCCGCGGCCAACGCAGTGCTGCGCGCCCGTCAACTGCCGCCCTGGCCGTTGATCGACCCACTGCCGCCGGAGCCGTTTGTCGGCTGGATCGAGCGGCTGATGCGGCGCGGGCGGCGCGGCCTGCGCCGCCTGACACGGCGGTCTTGATTGCCTATCTGCGCCTTGCTGGATATAATGATACAAGCATTCCATCTCTTTTTTTAGGAAAGAGTCGCTGGCATGATCAACTCTTTGGGGATGCGCCTGGTGCGCGTCGATGCGGGCCGCTTTGCAATGGGCCAGGCCGATGGTGACCTCGACGAACGTCCAGTCCACCAGGTGCATATCTCGCAGCCTTTCTGGATTGCCGCGACGCCGGTCACGAACGCCCAGTACGAGCAGTTCGATCCGGCGCACCGGCGCTATCGCGGCGCGCGCGGGCTGTCGAGCGAAGACGACGAGGCCGCCATCTGGGTGAGCTGGCACGATGCGGCGGCCTTTTGCGCGTGGCTGTCTGAGCGCGAGGGCGAGCCGTATCGCTTGCCCAGCGAGGCCGAGTGGGAGTATGCCTGCCGCGCCGGGACGACCACCGCCTTTTATACCGGTGATGCGCTGCCCGAGGTCTATCATCGCCACCAGCAGGAAGGCTGGCACCCGACGCCGGCGTCGCTGCGCGTGGGGCAGACGCCGCCCAACGCCTGGGGGCTGCACGACATGCACGGCCTGGTCGAGGAGTGGTGCCGGGATTGGTATGGCCCGTATGTGGCCGAAAGCCAGATCGATCCGTTGGGCCGCGCCGATGGCGAGTTCAAGGTCACGCGGGGCGGCAGTCACAATGTCGAGGTGCAGTTTTTGCGCTCGGCCAACCGCCTGGGCACGCTGCCCGAAGACAAACACTGGCTGATCGGCTTTCGCGTGGTCAAGGGTGAATTGCCGGCAGGCGATCCGCTGCCCGCACCCGCGCCGCCGGCCTGGGCGGTCGATGTGGCGCAGAGGCCTTGTCCCTGGCCGGCGCGCGATCCGGCGCAGCCCTATTTCGAAGGGCCAATTTCGTTTGTGCGCCGGCCGGAACACGCTGAACGGGCACCGATGTACGAGCACAATCACTGCCCCAGCATCACCTGGTGCGACAACGGCGACCTGCTGGCGGTCTGGTTTTCGTGCCAGCGCGAGCGCGGGCGCGAAATGACCATTTTGGCCAGCCGGCTGCGGCGGGGCAGCGCGCAGTGGGATGAGCCGGCCGAGTTTTTTAACGCGCAGGATCGCAACATGACCGGGTCGGCGTTGTTTAACGATGCAAGAGGCACGCTGTACCATTTCAACGGACTGGAGGCGGCCGGGATGTGGGCCAACCTGGCGGTGACCATGCGCACCAGCGCCGACAGTGGTGCGACGTGGTCCAGGGCGCGGCTCATCGTGCCCGATCACCAGCCACGCAACCAGGTGATCAGCGGGACGATCCGCACACGCGATGGGGTCTTGATCCAGCCCTGCGACGCGGTCTATGGTGGAGACGGCGGCACGGCGCTCCACCTCAGCCGCGACGGCGGCCAGACCTGGAGCGATCCTGGCACGCCAACGCCGCGGTCCGATTTCCGGCGCGGCGCAACGGGCGGCACCATTGCCGGTATCCACGCAGGTGTGGTAGAATTAAGCGACGGTAGTTTGCTGGCTTTGGGGCGCGGCGACACGATCGATGGACGAATGCCCATGAGCCGTTCCGACGACCTGGGCAAAACCTGGCATTATGCGCCGGGGCCTTTTCCACCCATCAACGGCGGGCAGCGGCTGGTGTTGATGCGGCTGCGCGAAGGGCCGCTGCTGCTGGTGTCCTTTACCGATTCGTCGGAAAAACGGAACGACCCACACTGGCCTTCGGTCGAGGGGCTGTTGTTTTGGGACGCCGGAGGCAACGAGTTTCGCGGCTATGGCCTGTTTGCCGCGCTGTCGTTTGACGAGGGTGAAACCTGGCCGGTGCGCCGACCCATCACACCCGGCCACGCAGTCGAGGAATTGGATGGTGGGGCCTGGACGCGCAGTTTCCGGCTCGACGCGACACACGCCGAGCCGATGGGCTACATGGCCGCCACTCAATCGCCGGATGGGGTCATCCACCTGATTTCCAGTGCGCTGCACTACCGGTTCAATCTGGCCTGGATCAATCAAAAGTGAGGAGTTGATATGTCTGCACAGTCTCCACAACAAGAGCTTTGGTACATCCGCATCGTTCAGGGGCCGATGACCGGCCAGGTTTTTCCCTTGCAGCGCAACCCGGTGATCATTGGCCGCGATGAGAGCTGCGACGTGGTGATTTCGGTGCCGGGCGTGTCGCGCCGGCATGCCCAATTGGGCTATCAAGAGCAGTGGTTCTCGATCCAGGACCTGGGCAGCACCAACGGCACGTTTATCAACAGCGCGCGCATCAGCGGCGCGCAGGTTTTCCAGCCGGGCGACATGATCTCGCTGGGCACCGAGGTCACGTTTGTGCTCGAGTGGGGCGGCGCGGCCCAATCGTCCGCCGGCGTCGGCCAGTTGACGATGCCCCAGTACACGGCGGTTGCGGCTCCGCCGGCCGGTGCGGCTGCAGCAGCGACCAAATCTGGGAGCGGGTGGCTGTGGCCGTTGGTCGGCTGCGGTGTGTTGGCTCTGCTGGGGTTGATTGCCGTCCTGTTGGTCGCCTTGGTGCTGACCAACGTGATCCCCAACCCGTTTGCGGCCAAGACCCCGACCGCGACGGCGACTTTGGTGATTACGCCCACCGAAACCGCCACGTTGGTCGAACTGTCCACGCCGACGCCGACGCCGACGGAGACGTTTTTGCCGGCCCAGACACCGACGCAGACCTTGACGCCGGAGGCGCCGGCGACACCGACCGAGACCTCAACGCCGGAGCAGCAGGTGACGCCCGAGGCGACTGCCACAGCTGAACCCACGGCGACCGAGACGCCCCCGCCGACATCAACGATCAAGCCGACCGATACGGTGGCGCCGCCAACTCCGACGCCGACCCAGACCCAGCCCCCGCCGACTGCGACGGCGACCATCACGCCGACGCCAGCGCCGCTGGCGATCAACTGGGAGCTGATCGAGAAAAAGTGTATCTCGAAGAGCCAATGGACGATGAAATTCCGGCTCACGGTCAGCGGCGGCAAGGGGCAGTATACATATTTCCGGGACATCGATCAGATTTATGGGCCGACGAACGAGACGCAGTATGTCTATGAACTGACCTATGGCGCGACGGCTTCGGCAGTGGGCACATTCTTTGTCGAGTCGGGTGGGCAGCGCGCTGAGAACAAGTTCTGGGTCGATCATCCCGACTGCACGACGTACACGCCATAAATATCAGCTTGAGTTCAGGATGGGATCAAGATGCTTCAACAACCCGGTTTGACCCTTGATCAACAAGGCTATTTTTCACACAATGGGCAGCATGTCGTACCGGCCGGCGTCAACTATTGGCCCGGCTCGTGCGGTGTCGAGATGTGGCTGCGCTGGCCGGAGGCTGAAATCCGGCACGATCTGGCCCTGATCAGGGACCTGGGCCTGAACAGCGTCCGCTTTTTTTTGCGCTGGCAGGATTTCGAGCCGCAGCCCGGTGAGTATGATGCGACCATGTTTGACCGGCTGGCCCAATTTCTTGCCTGGTGCGGCGAGTACGAGCTGTGGGCGCAGCCATCGCTGTTTGTCGGCTGGATGAGCGGCGGCACATTCTGGCCGGCCTGGAAAGGCGAACGCAACCTGTTCGCTGATCCCTGGCTGGTCGAACGGAGTGCCGCGTTTGCGCGCCGTGCGGCCGAAACCATCGCCCCTTTTCACGCCAGATTGCTCGGCATCGACCAGGGCAACGAGTTGTGCTGCCTGTCCGACAGCGTCGCCGCGCCGCCGGAGCGGGTGATCGCCTGGTGTGCGGCGATCAATGCGGCGATCCGCGACCCGTATCCTCAGGCGCTGATCATCTCTGGCAACGAGCAGAATCAGATCGTCAACGATACCGGCTGGCGTTTCGAGGCCCAGCCCGGCACCGACCTGTACAGCATGCACGGCTATCCCGTCCCGGCGTGGCACTCGCTCGATTTCGACGGCATGACCGACCCATTGTGCCAGTCGCTGCTGCCCTTTTACACCCAGATCGCGCGCGCGTTTGGCCCGGTGATGGTGCAAGAGTTTGGTACCATCGTCACTTTTGGGCAGCGCCAGCAAGACGAATACCTCAAGGCGGTCTTGCCGGCTTGCTGGGTGTCCGGAGCGAACGGCTTTTTGTGGTGGTGTCTGCGCGACATTCGGGCCGATGTGCATCCGTACCTGTCGAACCGCTTTGAGAGCATGTTGGGTCTGGTCGACGACCAGGATCGGGTCAAGCCGGGGCTGGAATATTTCATCGAGTTTGCGCGTTCGATCCACGAGTGGCCGGCGCTGTCGGTCGATGATGCGGATGCCGTGGGCCTCTATTGGCCCCGGCACTATTATCACCGCGACGCGCCGCTGAATCCTGGCAACCAGCCGCAGCGATTGTCGCGCTGGCTGGCAATAGCCAACTGGGCGCTGCGCCAGATCGGGCACTATACGCGCATCGTGCGCCTGCCGCTGCCCAACGACCTCAAGACGCTGCTCATCCCCGGCGCTGTGCTCGACGCGCTGGAGGTGCAGGCGCTTGAAAAGTGGGTGAGCGAGGGCGGCCGGCTGATCTGGCACGGGCTGGACCCGGTCAATTGGGGGCACGAGCTGGTGCAGCTGCTCGGCGCGCGGCCGGTCGATTATCGCAGCGTGCGCCCGGCGCGGATCGACGCGTTTGGCCAAACCTGGATGCTCGACACCTACCGGCGCGGGATGCGCGTCGAACTGCGCGCAGACACGGCGACCATCCTGGCCCGCGACGGCGACCGGCTGCCGGTTTTGCTGCACAACCATCACGGGCAAGGGCGAGTGATCTATGCCCTGCCGCTGGTCGATGAGAACGTTGCTCAAAACGCCGGCGATCCCGAACGGCGCAATCGCTGGCTGCAATGGTATAACGGTATGTATAACAGCATTCTTTTGTAAAGGTATTCATTCGATGCCTAGATTCATCAAACCTTTCATTCGTCCCAAGCGCTATTGGCTGTACCCGATCATGGTTTCGCTGGTGCGTTTTATCGTTCGTTTTCTGGTCAAACTGGACGTGCGCGGCATTGAGCGTGTCCCGCTCAGCGGGCCGGTGGCGATGATCGGCAATCACGTCAATTTTTTAGACCCGGTGCTGGCCTATACCATCCAGCGCCGCTATGTCAAGGGGATGACTGCCTCGGAAAATTTTCACCGCTTCCTGTTCAACTTTTTCGCCTGGTCGGTCGATGCCATCCCGGTCGACCGAGGTACGCCCGATTTGAGCGCGATCCGCGCCTGCCTGGAAGTGTTGGAAAAGGGCTGGGTGCTGTACGTCGCTCCAGAGGGGACGCGCAACCACAGCGGCGAGACGCAGCGCGGCCTGGGTGGTGTGACCCTGATTTTGCTGCGCGCGGGCACGCACATTCCCATCTATCCGGTGGCCTTTGAGGGGGTAGAAGATTTTTGGTCGTATCTGAAGCGTCTGCGCCGCACGCCGATTCGCATCACCATCGGCGTGCCGTTTTACATCGCCTCCCCAGCAGGGGAGACGGCGCCAAAAGGACATGCGCGGCAGGCGCTTCGCCAGGCCATCACCGACGAGATGATGGTGCAGATCGTCCGCCTGCTGCCGCCCAAAAATCGCGGCGTCTATGCCGACTGCGTCGACCAGCCGCCGCGTTATTTGTGCTTTGAGCCGCCG
>CAYRXM010000114.1:0-15875 GCA_964428175.1 uncultured Anaerolineae bacterium | reverse complement strand
AAATCTCACACGAGTGCTGGTCAACCCCAAATCTTTTTCGGAACAGCTATAGCCGTGCGTCCAGGCCATCCAACCGCTGGTGCAGCAGGGCGTTTTCCGTTTCTAGTTGCTCGATGCGCCCGGCCTGCTCCTGCGAGAGACTGTGCAGCCCCTGGATCGCTGCCAGCGCCACGCCATCGAGGTCGACGGTGGTGATGGAAATGTCGTTCTCGCCCAGGCCAAAGGCGGCGTAAAAGTCCTGTGCCATAGGCCCGATGTGGCGAATGGAGGCGTCCTGGGTGCGATAATTCCAGGTGCTGATCGGAATGGTCTCCAGGATCGCCAACACCTCCCGCCCGTCCACCGCCGCTACGTTCTCCTTGAGGTTGCGGTCGCTGACCGTGCTCCAACTGCCACCCCCCGCCGAGACGTATACGCCGGTGGTCAGGCTGCTGTTGGTGTAGAAATAGACGCCGCCGGCGGCGCGCGCCATCCAGCGGTTATCAACGTTGCAGTTGATGAGGCTCGTGCTGGCGTCGCCCCAGACAAAACAGCCCGGGTTGTTGGCCTGGGCGCCCCGCCCGGCAGCAAAGCTATAGTCCCCTGCCGCAATGTTGGAACGCCCCCCGCCAACGGTTGCATAACTGCCGCTGGCATCGTTGCCATCCCCCCCGCCAACGGTTGCATAACTGCCGCTGGCATCGTTGCCATTCCCCCCGCCAATGGTTGCATAACTGCCGCTGGCATCGTTGCCATTCCCCCCGCCAACGGTTGCGTAGAGGTTGCTGGCGATGTTGTAATCCCCCCCACCGACGGTGGCGCATTCCGCGTCCAATAGACTTCCTGCGTCATTGCCGGCCCGGTTGCCATAGCCGCCCCCCACCGTGCCAAAATTGTCGGTCACGCGGTTGGGCGCGTTGCTTTTGCCGCCGCCGCCAATCGCCGCCCCATAGACATAGCTGCTCACGCCGTTGCCGCTCCAGCCGCCGATCAGGTTGGGGCTGTAAATGTGCGGCTGCGTCCACAGGCCGGGCAAGGCCAGGGCATACGGCGCGGCTGCCAGCGCCTGCCGGGGGCTGAGCCTGACATACACCGTGTCGCTCGCACACTGCACCGAAATTTCCAGCCAGCGCGCCTCGCCGGCAAAAACGCCACTGCCAAAGTCCAGGTCGGCGACGGTGAACAGCCCGTCGTTCACGCTGACCCCGGTGCGGGTCAATGTCGAACCGATCTGGACGCCATTAGAGACGGCATCGTACACGCCGAAGCGCAGGTTGCATGCGCCGGTGAACGGCGCACCGTCTCGATTCAGCCGTCCCTGGTAGGTGAAAGCCGTGCCTAGCGGCACGCCCTGGGGCACCGGCCCCTGCGCCAGTCCCAGCCCTCCATTCAACGCCAGCAGCAAAGCCAGCGCACATACAGCCTTCAACGTTCGATTCTCGATCATTTTTTCTTTCCTTTCTACGTATATTGGTGTATTTTCTTGCTTATATTTTCAATTCGAACGCAGCACCAGCGGCAGGTAGATATACTCGATCTGGTCCTGCTCGTAGGAGCCAATGTTGCACGGTGGGAAACGAGGCATCCCGCGTTGGTCACGGACCCCCATCACGCAGCCGCTGACACCATTGGGAATCCAAGCAACTGCCGGGCTACTATTCTTGAGAGCATGGGTTAACGTAGGACCGCCATTATCTTCCAGGTTCAACGCCAGGCCGGGATTGAGCGGCGACGCGGTCGTGCCCACCAGGTCGTGAGGCTGCGACGTGAAGGTGCAGTCGACGCTATCGCCAATCCCCAACAAGTCATAGTCCCCTGAGGTGATCGAGCCGCTACAATCAGGATTCTCATCGCCTTTGTCATAGTTGCTGGCGACGATGGTATTGGTCATGGTGAGCGCGCCGGTGTTCCTGATCCCCCCGCCATTGCCGGAGCCGTTATTATCCAGGTCGGCGGTGTTGCCGGTGACCGTGACGAAGGTCAGTGTCGTGGTCGACCCACTGGTGTTGAAGATGCCGCCCCCATCCTTGCGCGCGCGATTGCCGCTGACGGTGCTGTTGGTCAACGCCAGGGTCGCCCCACCGCTGATGGAGATGCCGCCCGCTTGCTCGTCTGCGACATTGCCGCTGACGGTGCAGCCATCCAGCGTCACGACCGTCCCACTGCCATAGACGTAAAGGCCGCCGCCGAGCAACGCACTATTGTCTCCGATAGTGCACTCGGTCAGCGTGGCGTGCGAGCCGTTACTGGGAGCGAAACCGCCGCCGTTGCCGCGAAGGCCTGCGGCACCGGGGGTAGTACCCGAACCGCCACTGCCGCCAAGGCCGGTCTGATTATTGCTGATGACGCTATCGACCGCCACCATCATCGTGCCGCTGCCATAGATGCCTGCGCCAGAGCCGCCGTAGCCGCCAGCACCGCCGACGCCGCTGGATGCATTGCCACCATCACCCCCGGCGCCAGTGGTGTTCGAGACGACGGTGCTGCCGATCAACGTCAGGTCGCTAGATACGCTATAGATCCCACCGCCAATGCCGCCGTAGCCGCCATTGCCGCCCGAGGCGCCATCGCCACCGCTGCCGCCATCGCCGGTGACGTTGTAGCCGATCGTAGAGTTGGTCAATGTCGCCGTGCTGGAGGAGGATAAGTAGATCCCGCCCCCATCCCCACCTTTGTGGGCATTGCCGCCCGCGGGGCCATCGCCGCCCGTGCCGGTCACGTTTTCCCTGACGCGGGTGTTGTTCAATTCCAGCTTGCCAATGGTATAGATGCCCCCGCCAAGGCCTCCCCGTCCATCCGAAGGAGATGCGGAGGTACAGCCGTCGCCACCATCGCCGGTGCGGTTATCAATAACCACACAGTCGTTCAGAATCAAGGTACTGGAAGCGCTTTGGTAGATCCCCCCACCATTGCTGCCGTTACAGGTGTTGTTGCTCGCGCCAGCGAACCCATTCGGGGCTTTGCCGTAGCGGATCGTCACGTCGTTGATCTCGACGGTGTAGCTGCTAAAGACGTGCAGCACCCGGTCGACGCCGTTGGTCGCGTTGGTCCCGGCCTGGATGATGGTCGTCTTTGCATCCGCCCCATTGATGGTCAAGTTACCTTTGATGTCTAGATCGCCGCTGGCGTTGGCATCCTCCCCCGCGGCGCCGGTCAGGGTGTACGTGCCGGCGGGCAGGGTGATGGTATTGGCACTGGCGTTAGCACCGGTACAGCCGCCAAAATTGCTGCCGGTATTTGCCGACTGGATGGCCTCGCGCAGCGAGCAGCCCACGCCGCCGCCAAAGTCGTCGACCGTGGTGGTGACGACAATTGCCGCTGCGGTAGGTGTCACCTGTGCGGAGCGAACGATCTGTGCAGGCGCGACCAACAGCATGGTCAGCAACAAACACAGCGGAATTGATAGACGAGATAGTGTTTTAAAATGTTTGGTGGTCATTGCGATGTACTCCCTTCTGGTTTCCTTCATTCGTGTATGTACAACTCGGTTTACGGCGATCTTTTCTTGTCACGCGGACACGCATCGCCCGCCTCTCCCACCAGTTGGCGCACGATGCCGGGCAAGTCATCCAGATCGTGAACAATCTGGCTGGCGCCGGAGCGCACGTCGATCAGCCGCGCGCGCACCTGCCCTTCATCGCTCGTCCAGCAGCGCAGAATCAGGCTGATATAGCGAGGGGCCAAAGACGCTACGTCCTCGGAACACTCGGGTGGTCGAGTTTTTTTTCTGGTTGGATTTCCTGGCGTGTTCATACTGCTGCCAGTATAGCACGAGCCTCTCTCTTGGTTCTCTCCAGGATGGCACATGCAAGCAAAAGAGGGGTGACAAAAAAAGCAAGTCGAGGGATGGAGCGGAAAATGAGCCTGGCTTGGGGCACGACTACTGCCTGCCACGCCTCTGCAAGAGGCGGCTTTATATCCGGTAGCACATATCCAGCAGGAGTTGTCTTGGATCAACTCGGATGGGCAACGCTCACTCGCCGCGCAACACAGCCAGATCGCGCTGCACGGTGCGCCTGCTGACGTCCAAGGCCTGGGCCAGCGCGTTGACAGAAGGCACAGCGCCGCGAGCGCGCGCCTCTTTGAGCAGGCGGGCCAGGCGAGCGCGGCGCAGGGCAATAGACCCCTGGGCCTGCTTCAATGCCCGGTCGGCCGGGCCGGCGTCCACCGTCCAGTGGATGTGCAACGGCTCACCGCCGTGAAGGGCGGGCAGTTGCACCCACTGCACAGTGGCGTCTTGCGACGGCGCGATGTCGCGTGCGCGCAGCTCCCGCATCAGGCGGCGCAGGGTCGGGCTATGGTGGAAAAAGGCCCGGCGAGCTTCCTCTTCCTCGATCTGGGCTGCGCCGTCCAGCAGATGCTCATAGGCGCGGGCCAGGTAGGTATGTGCATCCGTTTCACAGCCATTCGCGGCCAGCGCCATCGCGTGGGCATAATAGATTTCCGGGATGACCTCGCTGTCGACATCCCCCTGAACCAAAGACGCCACTGCCTGGCGGGTGAATACCAGAGCCTGGGTGGGGCAATCGAGTCCCAATTGGGCCAATCCCTGGTAGGCCAGCAGTTCGGGCACAAAGGTGAGCTCACCAGCCCGCTCGCTGGCCGCCTGGGCCTGACTGTAATACGCCATGGCTGCGGCATGTTGACCGTTTACCCACAGTGCATAGCCCAGGATGGTCAAGGTTGTCGCTTCCCAGTTGAGTTGGCCGTAGGCGCGAAAGGTCTCCAGCGCCTGCCGGCACAGTTCTGCCGCACGCAGGGCCAGATCGTCATCGTGATAGAGCAGGCTGTGAACCAGGTTGTAGCGATTGATAGCAATGCGCATGGGATCGCCGGTTTGCTCGCTGAGTTCCTGCGCCTGAGTCTGGGTGCGCAAACAGTCGTTCGATCGTCCCAGATAACTCTGGATGGCCGAGAGACTTTCCAGCGCCGCCGCCTCGCGCTGCCGCAGACCCAGGTCACGCCAGAGGCTCAACTCTTCTTGCACCGTCGCCAACGCCTCGGTCAATGCATGGGTGGTCATCAACAGGGTGCGAATTCCGCGCGACGCGGCGGCCAGATCGTAGCGCAAGTCGTGCTCCAGAGCCACCGAACGCGCCTCGTAGAAATAGGCCCTGGCTTGCTGGTAGCGTCCTTGATACAACTGGCTGGCTCCCAGCACGGTCAGCGCGCGCGCAACCCCATAGGCGAACCCGTTTTCGCGGGCTACAGCGATCGCCCGCTCGGCACTGCGCGCCGCATGCAGCCATTGACCGAGCTGCTGCTGCGCGCTGGACAACACCAACAAAGCGCCCAGTTCCGTTTCTCGATCCGCAGTCCCATGCGCCTGCACCAACACCTCGGAAGCCAGATCGCAGGCCACAAGTGCATCGCGCCGGGCCGTGGCAAGCCGGGCGCTGCGCAGCCGCTCCCGGATCGATGGAGGATGTCCGTCGGCTGCAAGCTGTTCAAGGAGGGCAGCCGCATGATCGTGTTCCTCCAGGAACAAAGCCAGGTCGATTTCCAGCAGCCGCACCTCATCATCCGGACAGTCGCCGCGCGCGATCAAAAGATCGAGCAAATACCTGGCCTGCGTGCTGTCGCCCCGCGCCAGGGCCTCCTGCGCCCGGCGCAGCAGAGCCTCGGACGATTCGCTGCCGTCGGGAGGCGAAAAAGGCCTGACCGGTGCACGTTGGATCGATTGGAGCGCCTGCGCGAGGGCAATCGTGGCTGGCTCGGGTTCGATCCCCATCTCGTCCAGCGCCAGAGAGACAAAGCGATCGTAAGCCGCCAGAGCCGCACCCCGTCGCCCCAGGTCTCGGTAGGTCTGCATCAGCAGGCGCAGGGCATGTTCGTCAAAAGGCTCATGCTGCGTCAGACGTTCGACCAGCGGCAGCAGTTCTTCTAGCCGGTCCTGCTGCCACAGCGCGTCACAGGCGCGGTGAGACAGATGAACGTATTCGAGGTACAGTGCTTCGCGCTCTTGCAGCAGCCAGTCGTCGTAAAGTCCTTCCAGCAGGCCGCCCCGGTACAGCGACAGCGCCGCGAGCCAGTCCGCCAATTCCGACGCCGCAGCCGCCTGGCGGAAAGCCTGGATGTCGAGCCATAGGGTCTCAGGCAAAAGATGCAGCGTCTCGGACGTCGTCTCCAGGGGCAGTTCCGGCAGCCAGCGCCGCAACTGCCAGAGCAAGTGACTCAATCGCTGCCTTGAGCTGCGTTTGTCGGCTTCTGGAAAGAGTTGGCCGGCCAATTGCTCGCGCGGCAAAAGACGGGGATAAAGCAAGAGCGCGGCCAACAAGCCTTGCGCCTGATGAGGAAGAGCCGGCAGCCAGCGACCATTCAGCGTGGCCGCAAGTTCGCCAAAAAGGTAAAAACACATCGAGGTAGATGACAAAACGACCGGATCGAGAGCATGCTTTGCGGGAACGATCTGTGCCATTGTACGTTGTCCTTCTAAAACAGGGGTCCGATCCTGGCATCAGAGCAAAGAGATCCGAGTGCGCGATAATTTGCCTGATCCCGGATGGGTGACATGGTCGTAGAGTGACTGATGACATCGCCCACAAACAAAACGATCCGCCTGGGGAATGGATGACGAAAAGGCCAGCATGCGGCGGATGTTCTCATTATACATATTTCTTTACAGCCTGCAACTGTACGACAGCCCCACATTTTGACTTCTACAATACGCTCTGTTATACTGCGCTTGAAATTATGCATGGGAGGGCGCTTTGATTTTACTGGTCGAAGACGAACTCAAACTGGCCCAGGTCATCGTCCGCGAGCTGCAAGCGGCCGGTTATGAAACGATCCACGCCGCCGACGGACTCGCCGCGCTGGACATGTTTGCCCGGCACTCGCCCGACCTGGTGATCCTCGACTGGATGCTGCCCAAGCTCGACGGATTGGAGGTGTTGAGGCGCATCCGCCAGGGCGGTCGCCAAGGCGGCGCGGACGATCGGGCTGCAGCGGTACCTGTCCTGATGCTCACCGCGCGCAGTGAGGAGATCGACCGGGTGATCGGGCTGGAGGTCGGCGCCGACGATTACCTGACCAAGCCGTTCAGCGTACGCGAGTTGATCGCCCGTGTGCGCGCCCTGCTGCGGCGGATGGATCGGGTGCAGCAGATTTTGCAGGCCGACCGTCGAACGGAGACGCAAGCGGTGCGCTATGGCGGGCTGTGCCTGGAGCCGGAGGCCTACCGGGCCACGCTGGAGGGCCAGCCGCTCGACCTGACCCGCACCGAATTCGACCTGCTGCACCTGTTGATGCGCAACCCGGGCCGCGCGTTCAGCCGCGCCTACCTGCTCGACGCGGTGTGGGGCGAAAATTACGTCGCCGGCGACCGCTCGGTCGACAACACCGTGCTGCGCCTGCGCAAAAAGCTGGGCGATCTCGGTGAGGCCATCGAAACCGTGTGGGGCGTGGGCTACCGACTGCTGGCAGAGGAGCGTGAGCGTTGAGCACAAAACGGTTCTCGCTGTGGGCCGGCTTGTCTCGCCCGTTTTTGAGCGTGCACCCGCTGTGGGCGCTGCTCGAAATGTGGCTGCTGGGGCTGCTGTTCGTGTTTATCCTGGCGCAGTTGGCCGGGACGATCCAGGCATCGGCGCTGACGAACGGCATCCTGATGATGTGCGGGGTGTGCGGGATGTGGGCCGTGCTGCGCGCGCGGCTGCCACAGCGAGCCTGGTGGCTGCAAGTCCTGTGGGAGCTGGCAATGAGCGCGGCGGTGAGCCTGATCATGGCCTTTGGGCTGGCCTTGCCCACGAACCTGCCGGGCTGGAATATGATATGGGCAGAATCGTATCTCGACAGCAGCCTGGCTTTTCTGCTGGGCCTGGCCACCGGGTTCGGCTATCTGGTCTGCCGCGTCGGCGTGCGGCTGTGGTTGTTCTGGAACCGCCTGCGCCAGCGGCGAATGCTGTGGTCGCTGACCCACGCGCATCTGGTCACGGCTTTTGTGGCCATGATAGGCGTGCTGGCAATGTCTATCCTGATCATCCTGTTTTCCGACAGGACGATGAACTCGACGCCTCCGTCCCTGCCAGCCTCGCTCGCCACCCTGATCTTTCACTCGATCTTTCCCGCCGTCAGCGTATTCATCGTATTTATGGTATTGGGACTGGCCCTGGTGATGCCGCCGTCGGCGATCCTGTCCTTTTTCGCCGCCCGCAAGACCACGCGCCGGGTGGACAACCTGGCCCGCGCGGCGCGAGCCTGGCGTGAGGGCGATTATGGTGCGCGCGCCGAGGTATCCGGCAAGGACGAAGTGGCTCAGCTTCAGGCCGATTTTAACGCGATGGCCGAGAGCCTGCAAACGACGCTGCACGACCTGAAAGCCGAACGCGACAGGGTCACGCAGTTGCTCAAAGGGCGGCGCGAACTGGTGGCCAACGTCTCGCACGAACTGCGCACGCCGGTGGCGACGATATATGCCATGCTCGAATCGATGCTGCGACGCAGCGAAACGGCGTCGATGCATGAACAGACTGCGTCGATGCACGATCTGCAAGTGATCAAGGGAGAGATCGAACGCCTGAAAACGCTGATCGATGACCTGTTTACCCTGTCGCAGGCCGAGGTCGAGCATCTAGCGCTGAACTGCCAGCCGACCGACATCGCTCCGGTCGTGAAACAAATGGTCGATGCCGTCGCGCCGCTAGCCTGGCAGTCAGGGCGGGTGCAGGTGATCGCCGAACTGCCGGATGATTTGCCTCGCGCTGAAGTTGATGGCACGCGGCTGGCGCAGATTTTGGCCAATTTGCTGCGCAACGCCGTCCGCCACACGCCGCCGGGCGGCATTGTCGCCGCGGCAGCCGGGGCCGATCCCGATTTTATCCGCCTGGAGGTGCGCGACACCGGCCAAGGTGTCGCCGAACAGGATTTGCCGCACATCTGGGAGCGATTTTATCGCGGCAGCAACAACGAGCACGATCCGGACAGCGCCGGGCTGGGGCTGGCGCTGGTCAAGGAACTGACCGAGGCGATGGGCGGCACGGTGGAGGTCGAGAGCACGGTAAGCAAAGGGAGTTGCTTTACCGTTCGGCTGCCGAAAAGTGAAACGTGAGATGTGTGCCGTGAAGCACGAGAGCAAGGCAGCTTGACGTTTTCACGCACCAAAGCATCCAAGATTATCTAAACCCTCTGGTCGGATTGGACCGGAGGGTTTTTCTTTTTTGCGACACTTTTGCGACAGGTCGGCGATACGGGCGCGACAGTTCCTTGCTAATATAGGGCTGTATCAAAAATCTCTCAGGAGGACATTTTCCAATGCTGAATCCTGTTTTGTTGGCACTTGCCGTTGCGCCGGGGCCCGGGCTGGCCCTGTTGTTCGGGCAGCGAGTCATCCAGATCCGCACGGGCAAGCGCGTGCTGGGCTGGAAAAGCGATCGCCGCTCGTTCTGGCAGCGCTTTGCGTGTCTGAGCCAGCCGCTGATGCTGGCCGGATTGTGGGTGTTCTTGTGGTATTCGCGCGTGCCCACCCAAATCCTGCTGGGGCTGGACAATTACCGGTTGTTCGCTTGTTTTGGCGCCGATTTTCATTGGATCACCCTGGTTGTCTGCCTGTGGGCGGCGGCGTTGAGTTTGTGCGTATAGGGCCGATCTTGTAAATTGATTGCGACACATTTGCGACAGGTCGGCGATATGAACGCGACAGTTCCTTGCTACGATAGAGCAGTATCATAACAGGAGAAAAGAACGATGAAAACAAAAAAGTTGTTTGCAGGTATCGCCATCCTGATCATCTGCGGATTGCTTGGCGCGCCGACAGTCCATGCCTCCGAAATCGTCGAGTTCTCTCGCCAGATCGAGGACATTTTGCCCGGACAGATGGTCCGCTACAACGTACCCGGCGTCAGCATTGCCCTGATCGAGGACGGAGAAATCGTCTATGCCAGGAGTTTTGGCTACGCCGACAGAACAGCCAAAATCGCTATGACACCGGACACGCTCTATCAGGTGGCATCCATCTCTAAAAGCCTGACTGCCTGGGGGGTGATCAAATTGGTAGACGACGGCATGATCGGCCTGGATGATCCAGTGGAAAACTATTTGACACGCTGGCACATTCCCTCCTCGCCGTACGACGTTCGTGGCGTCACCGTGCGTCGACTGCTCAACCACACCGCCGGCATCTCGCTGGAGGGCTATGGCGGAGGCGTCCCGGTGGGTGAGCCGCTGCCTTCGCTCGAAGCGTCACTCGCCGGCGATACGCGAGGCTGCGGCGTGGTCAAGCTGGTACGCGAGCCGGGTGAAGCGATGATGTATTCTGGCGGCGGCTATACCATCCTGCAACTGTTGGTGGAAGAGGTCACCGGCCAGACCTTTGCCGGGTATATGAAAGAGAATGTCCTGGACCCGCTGGGCATGACCAGCAGCACCTTTGTCTGGGACGAGCAGATGCAGAGCCGGCTGTCCCGCGCCTATGGGACGTACTATAACGCGATCTCCAACCAAACCTACATCGAGGATGCGGCGGGTGGGTTGTACAGCTCGCTCAATGACATGGTTCGCTATGCCCAGGCCATTCTCAACGGTTCTGATGTGCTCACAAAAGAGTCTTTCAACCTGCTGTTCGAGGGCGAGCACTATGGGCTGGGCCATGGGCTGATTGATTTTCCCACCGGCGAGCGCTTGATTTTTGGCGGCGGCACGCGCATGGGCTGGCAGTCCGATTTTGTGGTGTATCCCGGCGACGGCAGTGGCATCGTAATCCTTTCCAATGCCAACGGCGGGGTCGTTCTGAACCTGGAGATCATCAATCACTGGGCCGAGTGGAAAACCGGAGTTTCGTGGCCAGGCGCCGAACTCTTTTTGTACCAATACCCC
Organism: uncultured Anaerolineae bacterium; assembly: GCA_964428175.1. Taxonomy (GTDB): domain Bacteria; phylum Chloroflexota; class Anaerolineae; order JAFGEY01; family JAFGEY01; genus CAYRXM01. The sequence goes on along the minus strand of CAYRXM010000114.1, from coordinate 5,087 downwards.
GCGCTGCTCGGCGTCGCCGTTGTGTTGGGGATCGTCTGCACGATCTATGCGGCGATCCTTTTCACCCAGTTCCGGCGGGGACGGCGGGCCTTTCTGTTCCCAAGCGCTCGAAACAAGTTGGTGCGTCTCATCTGGATCGGGCTGGTAATCGCCGCAACCGTGTTGTGGTGGCTATACGGTTTTACGGCCACGTTCGATCCCCAGGCCAGGATGCTGTGGGCGCCCGAGCCGTTCCTGTACGTGAGCATCCTGGGCACGCTGCTGGCATCGGAAATGGCGATCGGCAGTCTGTTTCCCAAGAGAAAAAGGAGTGACCCATGAAGAATTTGAGTCGAATCGAATGGATGAAACAGCTTGCATCCGACAGGCCTGTGCTTTTCTCGTTGCTCGTCATGCTGGCCGCCCTTCTATTGACCGAGATACCCCTAAACGGCATCTTGATACCTTTACTGGGCAATCCAGGTGCCAGGTTCCTGGAAGGTATCATAGAGCAGATGCTGGTGGGGCTTGTTCTGGTATGGCTGCTGGTCAAACTTGATTTGTTCGAGAAAGCCAGATTTACTTCCCCCAGGCAGTGGAAGGCTTTGTGGCTGATGTGGCCGCTGGTGATCATCACGCTGCTCAACTTTTCATCGCTCATCGAAGGGAAACTGGCTATCGACACCTCGCGACCGGGCCGGATCGCGCTTTACACTTGCCTGGCACTTTCAATCGGGTTCTTTGAGGAAGTCCTGGGACGCGGGGTGGTCTTGACTGTGATGCTACGGAAATGGGGGCACACCCGGCGCGGCGTCTATCAGGCCGTGCTCGTGTCCAGCGCCCTGTTTGGCGTGGCCCATATCGTCAACTTGATCGTCGGTCGTCTGCCGCTGCTGGCCAATTTGATCCAGGTTGTCTATGCCTTTTTCTTTGCAGTGATTTTTGCGGCGTGCGTGCTGCGAAACAACTCGATCTGGCCGATGATGGTGATGCACGCAGCCTTTGATTTTGGCGGCAAGCTGCGCGAAATCGCTGTAGGCGGAGGCAGCCAGATCGCTGTGACAAACAACACCGTGCAGGAGGCTATAAGCACCCTCATCATTACGCTGTTTCTGTTTTTGTACGGCATTTTCATTCTCCGGCAAGTGGTTCCATCTGAACATCCGGATAACATATCTGAGAGGAGTGAACACAATGTCTGATTTAACCATCTCTACCACCGAACTGACCCGCCGTTTTGGCGACCTGGTCGCCGTCCGGCTGCTCGACCTGCAGGTGCCGCAGCGGAGCGTCTACGGCTTTCTCGGCCCCAACGGCGCAGGCAAGACGACGACGATCCGCATGCTGCTGGGGCTGATCCGGCCCAACGCCGGTGAAGTGCGCCTGTTCGGACAGCCGCTGTGGCGGTACCGGCGCGAACTGCTGGGCCGCGTCGGCGCGCTGGTGGAAACGCCGTCGCTGTACGATCACCTCACCGGGCGCGAAAACCTGGAACTCACCCGCCGGCTGGTCGGGGGCGGCAAAGCGCAAATCGACCGCGCGCTGGGGATCGTGCGGCTGCAAGACGCGGCCGACCGCCGGGTCAAAGGCTACTCGCAGGGCATGAAACAGCGCCTCGGACTGGCGCTGGCCTTGCTCAACGAGCCGGATCTGCTCATCCTCGACGAGCCGACCAATGGCCTCGACCCGGCAGGCATCCAGGAAATGCGCGCATTGATCTGCCGCCTGCCGGAAGAATACGGTGTGACCGTGTTCCTGTCCAGCCACCTGCTGGCCGAAGTCGAACAGATCGCCACGCACATCGGCATCATTCATCACGGCAGGCTGCTGTTCCAGGGCCAACTGGCCGAACTGCACGCGCAGATGGAAGGCCAGATCGTGCTCGGCGTCGATCAGCCGGAACAGGCCAAACGGGTGCTGGCCCAGGAGGGCTGGACCGTGCGCGGCAACGGCGGACATCGCCTGACCATCGCCGCCAACGGCCAGTCGGATGCGGCCATGATCAACGGGCAGTTGGCTCGCGCGGGGATCAACGTGTACGAATTGAGCATCGAGCAGCCGACACTGGAAGACATCTTTATCGGCCTGACCCAGACAGAACCGGAACCAGGCAGGGACCTGATCGGTCAGGCACTGCCACAATAACTCTACAATGGAGACTAACATGAAATTCCTGATTCGCGCACTGCACGCCGAACTGTTAAAAAGCAAACGTACGCTGGCCTTTTGGCTGGCCCTGATCGCGCCGCTGGTCGTCATTGCCCTGCAAGTGGCCATGATGTGGGAACAGCGCAAGTACATGTCCGATCTCTACCAGAATCAAAGCGCCTGGTACGAATACGGCGGGCAAACCGGCATCCTGTGGGGACTGCTGATGCTGCCGCTGTTCGTTACCCTGGAGACGGCGCTGGTGGCGCAATGGGAACACAAGAACGGGCAGTGGAAGCACCTTTTTGCCCTGCCCATCCCGCGCTGGGCGCTGTACGCAGCCAAGCAGATCGGCGGGATGGCCTTGATCGGCATCAGCACGGCCATGTTGATCGGCATGACCATCGTCAGCGGGTGGGCGCTGCGGCTGCTGATCCCCGGCATAGGCTTTGAGAGCGCCGTGCCGTGGCTGGAATTCGCCAAATACGGTCTGACCATGTTCCTGGGCGCGTGGCTGATCATCGCCATCCAGACCTGGGTGGCGCAGCGTTGGCCGAGCTTTGCCGTGGCCAGCGGCGTGGGCATCGCCCTGACCGTCGCCGGCGCGATGGTCATCCAGAGCGATTGGGCCAATTTTTACCCTTACACCCTGCCGGTCATCGTCGCCAACGGGTTCGTCGGCGAGAGTATGCGCTCGCTCAACGGCTTTACCGAGGGCCTGCCGTGGGTTGAACTGCTCGTCGGCAGCCTGGGCGGGATCGCCGCGGCCATCGCCGGCGGCTGGCAGGTGACACGGCGGGACGTTTTATAAGCGGACTGTAACTGCTCAGCCTGCCTGGTAGGGGCGCAGCATGCTGCGCCCCTACCAGGCAGATGGATTCCCGCTTGCGCGGGAATGACAAGACTGCTGCCCCTCGCCGCGCCCCGCATTGCCCCCGGCCCGCAAACGCGCTATAATGGGCCACACCCATTTTATTTCAGCATACAAACAAGGAGCAGCAATGCGCAAAGCGATCTTTTCCTCTCAGGGCGCCCCGCCCCAGGGGCCATACTCACCGGCCATCGTCGCCCAGGGGCCGATGGTCTTTGTCTCCGGGCAAGGGCCGGTCAATCCGCAAACCGGCCAAATCGAATGCGGCACTTTTCGCCAGCAGGCCGAACTGACCTTGAACAACGTCACTGCCCTGCTCGAAGCCGCCGGCGCCTCGTGGGCGCACGTCGTCCGCGTGGGCGTCTTTTTGGCCGACATGAACAATTTTGGCGAGTTGAACAAAATCTATCAACAGTATGTCAAGGAGCCGTATCCCGCCCGCACCACCGTCCAGGCCAAACTGCCCGCGCCCATGATGCAGATCGAGGTCGAGTGCATCGCCCTGATCCCACAGGATTGAGCGATGAAAATCGACCAACTGGACACCCCGGCGCTGGTGGTCGACCTGGACCGGCTGCAAGCCAACATCGATCGCTTGCAGCGCTACCTCGACGCGCACGGCATCGCCAACCGGCCGCACATCAAGACGCACAAAACACCGCAGATCGCCCTGATGCAGATACAGGCAGGCGCGGTGGGCATTACCTGTCAAAAGATCGGCGAGGCGGAGGTGATGGCCGATGCCGGGTGCAGCGACATTTTTCTGCCCTACAACATCGTCGGCGAGGGCAAGCTGGCCCGCCTGGTGACGCTGGCCCAGCGGGTCCGGCTCAGCCTGACCGCCGACTCGGCTTTCACCGTGCAGGGTTACACGCAGGCAGCGCAAAGGGCGGGGATCGATCTGGCGGTGTTGATCGAGTTCGACTCGGGGCTGGGGCGCTGCGGCGTGCAAACGCCGCAGGAGGCGGCGAGACTGGCCCTTCAAATTGCAAATGCAGAGCATTTACAATTTGCCGGGTTGATGACCTTTCCCGGCGACGCCGGCAGCGATCAATTCGTGCAGGAAACGCGCGCGCTGCTGCGCGCCGACGGCATTCCCATCGAGCGGGTCAGCTATGGCGGCACGCCGACGATGTGGCAGGCGCACGAGCGGGGCGAGGTCAGCGAGTATCGCGCCGGGACCTATGTCTACGGCGACCGGGCCACCATCCGCTCCGGGGCAATGAGCCTGGACGAGGTCGCCCTGCACGTCGTCGCCACCGTGGTCAGCCGGCCCACCGCCGACCGCGCCATCCTCGACGCGGGCAGCAAGACGCTTTTTTCCGACCTGCTGGGCCTGGACGGCTACGGGCTGATCCTGGAATACCCCCAAGCGTGCATCCCCAAAACGTCCGAAGAACACGGTTTTGTCGATCTGAGCCGCTGCACCCACAAACCACAGATCGGCGAGCGGGTGACCATCGTGCCCAACCACGTCTGTGTGACCGTCAACCTGTTCGACGAGGTATACGGCGCGCGGGGTGACGAGATCGAGACCGTATGGCCGGTCGCGGCGCGGGGCCGAGTGCGCTGAAAGCAAGGTCTTCGCCGCTATGGCTTGTTTTTGATCGCCAGCGGGAGGTAAACGTAATAGGACGATCCTCTGGCCACCGTGATGACAAACGCCTGTTCCGCGAACGCTCCTGCGCTGTCGGTGACGCGCAGGATGACGGCGTGGTCGCCGATGTGGGCCGGTGATGGGATGCCGCCAAGCTCGCCGGCGCCGCCGCCGCTGTCGGTCAGCGTGAGCCAGGACGGGAGTATCACGGCGGTCAGGACGAGCCTGTCGCCCTGCCGCAGATCGGGGTCGGCGGCGATGACGGCATAAGTGTACGGCTGCCCTTGCGTCGCTGCCGACTCGGGCTGGCTGGTGAACGTGGGCGCGTCGTTGACCGCCTGCACCAGAATGTAGACCGTGGCGGTGGCGCTGAGGCTGCCCGTGTCGCGGACGCGATAGGTGAACGAGACCACATCGTTAAAGTTGAGCGGCGGGGTGTAGGTGTACGCGCCGCTGGCGGCCAGGGTCACCGTGCCGGTAAACGGCGGGGTG
>CAYRXM010000113.1:8952-16204 GCA_964428175.1 uncultured Anaerolineae bacterium | reverse complement strand
CACTGCCCGACGGCGAGGTGATCTATGTCGAGTGTGAGCGAGGCACAGCAACAGACGGCGCGACCCGCGAGCACAAATGGCAGAATGTCTACGATGCCACAGGGGGCAAGCTCTACGTTATCTGCCCCGACCCCGGCAGCCGCAGCAAGGTCATTTCCGAGATCAACCGCTGGGCCGGGATGCGGCCGATCACCGTCCGCGCCACCGACCTGACGACGCTGGGCAAGCGCGAGAACGAATTCTGGTTTTACCAACGTCCCCGCCCGCGCGGGCGAAATGGGGATTGACGGATCGGCACGTTCGTGTTATAGTTGGGCGTGAGGTAAACGATGCAGACAATGATGAGGAGGTGTCCCCAAAACACAAACAACAAACTGAACCGGATGTTCATCTTGATCGCCTTGGCACTCCTGATCACAGGATGTGCTATCGCGTCGGCAAGCACGCAGACGTATACTGTCCAGCCGGGCGACACCCTGGCCAAGATTGCCACTGCGCACGACACGACGGTTGAGAGGCTGGTCGAGCTGAATCAGGAGACCTATCCTTCGCTGGTGACCGATCCCGGCGCCATCGAGGTCGGATGGCAGCTCAAGGTACCCGGCAGCAGCGCAGGCGTCCAGGTCACGGTCAAAAAGACACCAAGCCTGGGATCCGATCCCACTGCCACCCCAATGGATCGCGATACGTTCGAGATGGAGGTCGTTCGCCTGGTCAACGAAGAACGAATCAAGGCCGGGCTGGCCCCATTGGAAGTCGATCCAGGCTTGATGCAATTTGCACGTGAGCGCAGCGAGGATATGGTAAGCAGAGGATACTTCGATCACAACGATCCCGTTACTGGAGCATATTTGCCGGGAGACAAGTGGGAGAATATCGCTTCGATCTCTTCACGACAGAGCCTTACTTTCAGACTAGCGCAACGTTTTGTGAACGATTGGTTAGGCAGCGAGGGGCATCGCAGACACATTTTGCTGTCGAACGCAAAGAAGACCGGTGTAGGAGTATCGATCGGAGCCGAGACGATTATTGTAACGCAGCTTTTCGCCGAGTAACTCCAGTCTGAGATATCGGCAATACTATAATGTAATAGTCAGCCAATTCGGAAAGGTCAGTTCATACGTTGGGGAAATCGCCCCAGGACTGACCTTTTTTGGTCGTGAATGATAGCCAGATTCCACGTTGGGGAAATCGCCCCGGAATCTGGCTTTTTTGTTACCCATTTCAACCCATTGGAGGAACGAATGCCAGCAACCAAAGAACTCACCTTGAACAAGAAACACCTGAAACTCGCAGGGCTGCTGATCGCCCTGCTCCTGGGCATCCTGGTCATCGACGCCCTCGCCGACACGGACGCCAGAAACGCCGGCAAGGCAGCGACGGAAAGTGTGACCGATCTGTTCCGCATCGATTTCAGGCGCGACATTGCCGGCCAACTGCCGCCCTGCACTGAGACCGGACAACAATTCTGGACGATGCATCTGGCGACGATCAAGGACACGATCGAGGCCCAAGGTATGACCGTCCAGAGCATCCAGGCAGAACGGAGCGGCAATCCAGAACCGTACAACGGCATCGGCGGTGAAGGCCAGATCGTGCCGGTCCGGCTGATGATCACCTCACTGGACAAAAGTGGGCAGGCCGAGATGGCAGAATCCGAGGTCCGCGTCTTGATGATCAAGAGCAAGGACGGCCAATGGCTGCTCGATGGCCTGGCCGTCGACCTGCCCGCACAGTAAAGAATCGGAGGAATCGATGAAGCAACGACAACACAGGCTGGTTTCCGCCTTAATGGCCCTGGTGCTCTGCACCTTATCCCTCTTTTCCGCAGCGCCCGCCAACGCGTCGAGCGAGGAACCATTCGATCGTGTCATCGTCCTGGCCCAGGGCAGCGGCACCTGCACCTCGCCGATGGACGAACACGGGCGCATTCCCCTCGATGGCCTGGAACCGGCCGGCGATCCATACCAGGAATGCCTGCAGTGTATCACGATCCCCAACGTGGGCCAGATCGGTATCTTTACTACCTTTGACAAGTACGTCGATGCCGAAGGGCGTTACTACCTGGTGCCCAACTTTTTCACCGCGATGTACATGGCCTTCACCGGCTGGGCGCCCGATTTCAGCGTTGGCCCCGTCGACGCCGCACTGAATGGCTTTGAGCTGGTGGCCGCCCTGATGGGCCGCTACGAGAACGTGGGCGGCATCTTTGCCGGACTTGACCTGTCTCTCGGCGAGGCTGCTACGCTCACGGGCCGGGCGGTGACCAATTTCACCGATTGGAACGACTTTACGGTTGAGGACGTGGCCAACATCTTTCAGGAGTTGGCCGGCGACGCGATGTTTTGGGTCCGGCTTAACGTGATGGCGCTGCGCGACGATTGGGCGCGGGGATCGGCGATGAGCTTCCGCTCGATGGTGCTGGTATACTGCGATGATCCGACCAGAATCAAGCCTGGAGATCCCGTGAATGCAGCAAGTACACCCTTCCCCACCGCTAACTGGACACCGCCGCCCACGCCGACGGGGTCAGTCTCTACACCGCCGCCACCACCATCGGTGACGCCGGTGCCGACCCTGGTCACTCCACCCCCGACGCCGACGCCGGGCAACCCAAGCACGCCCACTCCTACAGCCACACCAGGACGCTGCGCCGCAGCCAGCGTCAGCCGCTCCGGACCGGGCACGATCCTCTTTGAAAAGCTCGCGCCGCCCAACCCGGTTGTCGTTGGCCAGGACGAGAGCAAGCGCGGCGTGGATGTCCACGTGCGCATCGTCTCCCCGGCTGTGATCTATACCTACGAAAAGTACGAGGTTATCTCGTCCAAGACCGAGTGCTGCCACTCGATGGGCGGCTGCAAGGACGAGAACTATGACGGCTGCAAGTATGGCTGGGAGGGCTGGTCGAAAAAGACAACCGAGGAGTGGGGCTGCAAGCAGTACAAAGAGACCTATGCCGACCCGGTCGACCTGGGCACGCTGCAAGTCAAGGCCGTTCTCACCGCCGAGTCACGTGACTGGATCGCCAACGAGCTAGCGCGCAAGTATCCGGGCGCAAAGGTCCGGCATCCCGATTGGGAGATCATCCCCGAGGACGGCTGGGCCGCGCACGACGGCACCGGCGGCGATAAGGTGTACACCCTCGATGCCACGATTCGCTACATCCCGTTCGAGGATCCCGGCCGCTACGAGATGCTCGTCTCTGGCCGCACGACGGGGACGCCGTACACCGAGGCCGTGCCGTTCAACTATAACGGCGGCGTGTTCGACGTCTTCCTGATCGAGACGGCGTTGATCAAGTGAGTTGAAAGTTGCAAGTTGCGAGTGAGCCAACTTGCAACTTGTAACCTTCAACCTGTAACTTGAGGAAAGAACCGTGAACGAAATCTGGACGACCATCTTGACCTGGGTCACCCACGCCGGCATCTATACGCTCAACGGCGGCCTGTTCACCTTCTACCAGCTGTGGTGGAACCTGGACAAGCTGCTCACGCTGGGTGTGGTGCTGCTGATGCTGCTCTACTTTGACCCGCAGGTCCAGCACAAGGCGGCCTTTGCGCCGCGGCGGTATGGGAGAGAGGGATCGGCTGCAGGCCAGGGATCGCGCACGGCGCAGTGGATGACGGCGGCGACGGCGCTGCTGTGGTTCGTCGCCGCTTTTGCCACCGAGCCGCCGATCCCCGTCATCGGCGCGGTGATGTGGTTGGCGATGGTTGCCGGTCTGCTGATCATGCCCCAGGAGCGCGAGGGCATCCTGTGGCGCTGCAAGTCGGCGATCCTGGTCTATGCCCTGGCTGCCCTCGGCTTCCGGCTCTACCTGTGGCAGATCAACAGCCTGTCGCCGGAGGACTGGGCGCGCATCGTCGGCTCGACCGGCGACGTACAGGCCATGATCGAGCAGAACCGGGGCATGTTCACGACGATTGCCTCCTGGTTTCTGTGGCTGCTGGCCCCGCTGGGGTACCTCTCCCTGCTGGTGCAGCGCTTCACCGTCAACCCGCTGGCGATGGTCTCGCCCTTGCGTTCGGCGTCAGAGGTGATCCGCGACATCCGCACGCGGGGCGAGCACTGAGATGATCTGCTTGCTGGAAAGACGCTGGATATGTTGGTGTCGGCTGATTTTCGGCGTCAGGCGTTGGCGCAGCCAACGCACGTGGAACGCCATCCCCTTCGAGGGCGGAAACGACGCTTTCTTCCCTGGAATGGTGTGGCGTTTCACAAAAATAGCGCTTTCGGAGGAGGTATTGTGATGTCTTTCCAGGCTATGCAGTGGGTGGTCAGTTTCTTGTTGATCGTTTCCGGTCTTTTTGTCGGGCTGATCGTCCTGGCCTTTCCCGCTTTGGCCGTCATTGCCGCGAAGCAATTGGCGCAACGGCGAAGGCGCAACTGGCGGGATCGCTGGGCGCGGCAGCGGGTGCTGCAGCAGGCGGTGGCCGCGTCCAACCACGCGACGCACACCCCGCCGGTCGCGGACTACCCCGCGCCGGAAGCAGCAGACTGACCCCTTTTGATAGGGCACTACACTACGTGGTGTCCTGTCCGGTGTAACGCATCGTGAGATGGGTCTCGCCGGACAGGATGTCACCAAACAACGGAGAAGGAAATGCTTCCCATCTTTAACTCACTTCGTCCCGGCCAACCGGTGCGGGTGGAAAGCCGGAACGCCGACGACCTCCGCGTGCTCAACTCGGGCGCCGAGTTCGACGGCGAACACCTCGACTACCTCTGGTTCGAGCTGGAGGAGCGCGAAGCCGGGCGGACCTACCGCACCTTCAAGGCGATCCAACTGCGCGCCTTGACCCACATCCCGGTCGAGGTGCGCGACGATCCCACCGTGCTGGGCAAGATGGTCACCGTCCTGCGCGGCCTGTACAACGCCCGCGTCGATTTCATCCACCTCCACGCCGGTATCTTTGACGAGCCGGCTCTGGGCATCGTCCAGGTCTACGGCGTGATCGGTGTATCGGCAAAGTCATTGTATGATGCGCTCGGCCAGGCCAACCTGGGGCTGTCCGCCCTGCTGGCGGCGATGGCCAACTATCCCCAGAGCCGCCTGGCCGCCCTCAACACCCGCCAGGCGCAGTGGCTGCTCGACGCGCTGCAGACGATGCCCTACGCCCTCTCCGTCGTCGGCCAGCCCGACCCCCGGGAGCAGGCGCGCGGAATGGGCCGCAAGGGACCGCTGATGACGGGGCAACCACAAATGCCATCGGGCGAGATCACCGCCCAGCAGAACGAGATGCTGATGCGCGGGATGGCGCGGGTGCGCGAGGAATACGTGATGGTCACCCTCGCCTCGCGCGTCGAACGCGATGACCTGGCCCTGATGCTGGAAGGGATTGCCCGCGAAGCGAGCACCTACGCCTCCCGGCAACGCGGCACCAGGGCGATCTCGTTCGGCTTTGCCCTGCCTCTGGCCCTCGGTTCGGGCAGTGGACGCAGCGCCGGGCGCGGTTACAGCGAAGGTAACGCCGAGGGCGAGTCGGACACGGTCGGCGTCGCCGACGGCACCTCGCACAGCGAGGGCACAGCACACACTGAAGGGACAACCTGGGGCGAGAGCCACTCGCGCACTGTGGGCGAAGCGCACTCGGTCGGCCACAGCACGGCCACCACCACTGGCGTCTCGGTTGCCGAGAGCAAAGGCACGTCGCGTGCGCAGGGCGTCGCCCACTCCGACGGCCAGACGTGGAGCGAGTCGGACTCGCAGGGCCGGGCGGTGTCGGATGGCCAGTCGTGGGCCGTCGCCGACACGGCAGGCAGGACGGAGAGCCAATCCGTCACCGACGGGCACGGCTCCTCGCACACCACCTCGGTCACCCAGTCCCAGGGACAGGGCCAGTCGGCCACGCTGGGGGCCAGCGTGGGTGGCGGCGTCTCGGCTGAACCGTTCGGCATCGGCGTGGGGGCCAACGCCTCGGTCAACGCCTCGATGACTGCCAGCCAGAACCAGGGCGTCGCCGTGGCCGAGGTGAATGGCTCCAGTTCGATGCACTCGGAGACGCACGGCGTAGCCACCTCGCAGGCGCACAGCGAGAGCCAGGGCGGCAGCCACAGCGTCTCGGTCAGCGAAGGACACGCTTCCAGCATTGGCGGCTCGCGCGGCCAGACCCTCTCCGAGACGGAAGGCCAGTCGCAGGGCGTCACCCGCACGGTAACCACCTCGACCAGCGAGTCGAACTCGGAGAGCCACACCCAGAGCTGGGGCGAGTCTTGGGGCGAGAGCCGCGGCGGAAGCGTATCCGATTCACAGAGTGTCTCGGATGGCGTCTCGCACGTCGAGAGCAGCGCACACGGCGTCTCCCGCTCGGCCAGCGTCGCACAGGCGCGCACCTACGCTCTGTCGGAGATGGCCTCCTTCTCGGTCGGCGGCGTGCCCAGCGTCTCCCTCTCGAAAACCTTCCAGTGGGAGGACGACGTGGCCATCCGCCTGACCGAACTCCTGCGCCAGCAGGAGGTGCTGCTGGACCAGATGAGCAAGGAGGGCGGGTACCTGACCGACGTCTACGTCCTCACCCGTACGCAGGACGGCAAGCGCGCCGCACAGGCGCTCGTGCCGCAGGCCTTTCACGGCGTCGACGAGGTGGTCACCCCGGTGCTGACGCGGGAACTCGACAGTGATGAGGAAGCGCATCTGCGCCTGCACGCGGCCTGCTTCACCCCCTGCGCGGCTGAGGAGACCGTGCCCGGGGTGATGAGCGGCTACCGCCACGCCAGTCTGCTCTCGATGCTGCAGGTCGCCGCCTATGCTGCGCCGGGCGTGTTCGAGGAAGGCGTCGCCCTGACCACCCAGGAGTCGATCCCACCCTTCGCCTTCCTGCCCGACATGGACGGCGATGTGGTGCTCGGTCACCTGGTCTCCACCGAGACCGGCGACCTGACCGCCGCGCAGGTCAGGCTCAGTCCGGAGCGGATGTTCCATACCGTGTTTGCCGGCAACACCGGCTACGGCAAATCGGTGGCCGCCGAACGGCTGGCCTTGGAAACGACGGCGCGCTGGAAGTACCGCACCGTCGTCCTCGATTTCGGCCAGGGCTGGCGCAAGATGCTGACCGCCCCCTGCCTGGACGGCCACGTCGAGATCTACCAGCTCCAGCCCGGCGCTATGCGTCCCTTGCGCTGGAACCCGCTCCAGTTTGGCAAGCGCATCGACCCTGAGCAGCAGCTTCGTGCCATCTGCGATCTCTTTGCCAACGCCGGCGGGATGGGGCCAAGGCAGCTGGGCTTTATGCGCCGCGCCCTGATCGAGCTC
>CAYRXM010000113.1:0-8942 GCA_964428175.1 uncultured Anaerolineae bacterium | reverse complement strand
CCCTCTCCTACACTCTTTCCCTACACGACGCTCTTCCGATCTCGCCGACCGGCAGGTGCTTGGCGACGAGCGCTGGAACACGGTGCGCAATCCTTACGAGGAGGAGGCGATTATCAGGCGGCTGAAGGAACTGGACCTGCCTGTCCGGTCACTGATCGGTACACATTTGGGCGCATTGACTGCCGTCGAGCGCCAGGCCTTGGCCGTCTACCGCAGCCGGTGGGTGGACATTCCGGCCTGGCACGATCGCCTGGATGAGATGTACCGCAAGATGGATGCCCGCGCCACCACCGACCGCACCTCGCTGGAAGGAGTGCTGCTGCGCCTGGAGCCGTTCTCAAGGGGCGAGATGGCGATGATGTATGGGCGCGGCGATGATGTGATGACCATCGAGGACGTCAGTCTGCCCTGGGGAATGACCGTGTTCGAGGGCGGTGCGGAGTTGGACGAATACTCGAAGGTGGCCCTGCTGTCGATGATGGCCTGGCACCTCTACACTGACGCCGTGCGACGCAGGAGGGAGGAACTGAACCAGGGCGGATTCACCAACTGGATGCAGATCTTTTTCGAGGAAGCAAACAAGGTACTCGGCGGGGTGAACGCCGCCTCCGGTGATGATGAGGGCGGAGCAACCACCGCCCAGCAGTTCCAGGATATGTGGCGCGACGGGCGCAAGTATCGCATCTGGCTGCACCTGATGACCCAATCTCCAGCCGACCTGCCGCCGGGGATTGTCGACTCGTGCAACAACGCCTTTGTGACCCAGCTCAAGAATCCCAAAGACCGCGACCTGATGATGGCCCACCTGGCCTTGAGCGAAAAGGGGTTCGTCGACGAGCACTACAAGCGGTTTCTCTCGCGAATGGAAGTGGCGCGCAGTGTAGTCAAGCTGGGCTACTCGACCGACCGGCGCGACGTGCAGCCGGTGCTGGCCGAGCCGCTGATGGTGCCGGCCAGGGAGCCGACGGATGGAGAGATATACCGGCACTTTCTGCTCCGGGTAAGGTGAGGGCCGCCAACCTGCTGTTGAAGGCCGCGCAGCGCCACCTTATGCAGCAGTCTCGCCCGATCCACCATCTGAAGGGTACGTGGCGGGGTAACCAGAAGCTTCAAAGCGATGAACAAGACGGTCAGGAACCCAGCGGGGCACGCCGGGTTCCTGGCCCCTTCCCTCAGGGCTGGCTTACGTGCCTTGCTCCTCCGGCGAGAATGTACCCAGTCGGAACGTGTGTCTCTGCTGCCAACACACGGGTTGCTACCTTTCGTCTTGCATTGTGAGTAGATCCCCCGTCAAGGCCCCGGACCGGAGGTCACATAGGTCGTAAACCTTGTGGACCCTCAACTTGGTCGGTTCGTTCTCTGCCGCTGTTACAAAGACCACATAGCTGCCCGTGCCATTGCCACAGTAGTCAGTCCTGCTGGCACGCTTGGTCTCTATCAGGAGTAGTCCCTCCTCAAACCAGTATTGAGCCGTGTTACCCACCTTGCCACTGGGACCGCGGATGTAGAAATCGCCGTCTGGATCGAACTCTAGCTCCGCCGACTCACCGATCAGGGTATACCTCCAGACGCCAGCGATGTCGCTGATCTGGCTAGCCAGCACCTCCCCCGTCTCAGGCGCGAACGTCGCCGCGATCCCAGTGCGAGCCAGACCTTCCTGGAGCCACCTTGCCGAGCTCGCCGTGATCGTCCTGCTCCAGGACATGATCTGTCCCTCGCGGACGCCAAAGTCCTCGTTGACGACGATCGGCGCAGCACCGAGTGCCTCAAGATAGTCCGACCAGATCTTGCTCCGCGCAGTGACCTTGTCTCCTGCCTCGGAGAGGATCTCCATTTCGACCTCTAGATTCAGGGCCATCGCTTCCTCAAGCCAGGTGCGGACGTCGTCCTTTTTGCCGCCGAAGAGATTCCGGAGCTCGGGAAGCAGGGTCGGCAACAAATCGGCATATAGCTCCTCATGACAGAAGTCCATCGCCGCATCGAGATCGCCCGCATTGATCGCCTCCACATACGCCGTGACCACCGCTGAAGGCTGAGAGGCAAGAGCGGCCATAGCCTCCACCAGTTTGGCTGCCGATTCCTCCGACAGTGTAGATGTTTGGCTTGTGATCTTTTCGTCTTGGACAGCATAGACATCCATCGTCACAAGCGGGGCGATACCAAGCTCTCGCGTCGGATCCGCCCAGACCTTCGCGACAACGGTTACGGTGTCTCCCTCAGCCTCGATGCTCTCGGGTTCGATGGAAAAGTTGGCCGCCACAAGCTCCTCAATCCAGACACCTATCTCCTCAGCACCAGTGGTGCATTCATTCCCCCAGTCCGGGAAGCATACGACAGCGTCATCGGCAAAGAGCGCCTTGAGCACCTCAGCATCCCCGACATTCCAGGCAGCCATTGCTGCCTCGACGATTGTTTCGGGTTTCTCCTCCGGCGTTGGCTCTGGTGTCGGCTCCGGCGTTGGCTCTAGCGTTGGCTCCGGCGTTGGCTCCGACGTTGGCTCTGGTGTCGGCTCCGGCGTTGGCTCGACAATCGGAGAGACACAGCCTACCACCGCGATCAGCACCACCATCAGTACAAGAACGAGTTTGGTCATTTCAGCCTCCTGTTTCTTGGATACACACTTGAGGTCCTGGCTTTTCCCTCGATGCACTATTTTCCGACCGGTATAGGGCCCAGCACCCCTCTTTTTGTGAGCGGTTCGGCCGTAAAGCATACCACAAAGAGAGGACCCTCGTCTACGAACACCCGTTTCTCGACGCGGCTACCTTGCGGGACCTCTTCGAACAGCCCGTGGAGTTGCGTCCACGTCGGCTGGCCGGTGGACGACCACGCATCTAGATCCTCGAAACTCTTGCCCTCGTCCAACGTCACGATAGCCAACCCATATTGCTCGTGATCAGTCTGATCCTCGACGTCCAGGGCGACGATGACCCGCCCCTTTTGGACGCTGTCCGGCCCGGCGTAGACGCATTTGTCCCCGTCAAAGGTCACCGTGATCTCGCTAACTGCGATTGCCGCCTCTTCCTTCCTTGCTGTACTTGTGCAAGCCGTAGCCAGGACAGCGATGGCGATCCCAATCGCTACAATACGCCACAGTGTTTCCCTGATGCCACTCGGTCTGATGACTTTGTTCATTTCTAGCTCCTCGAAGTGTGGGGCCTCTCGGATTCTCTGTTCGTCCGGCGACGCGGTGAACATGACTTTTCCGGGAGACCCAAAGCTGATCCATAGCAATGGGTGATTCATTTTGCTCTTGTGTCATCACCTCCTTTGTCTGGGCTGACATCGCGACCTTTTTCTGTATTTGGCGTTGAGCTAATCTGTCTCTGCAGAAAACCAAACAGATCATCCAGATTGGCAAACCCCCTGCGCTCGCCGGTGGATGGGCTTTCAAGAGATGCCCGCCAGACCAGTTTGCCCGCATTCTTTATCTGCCACAGACGTATCAAGTAAGATATGTAGCCTCGCCGCTCTTTGCCCATATGCTCCATCCCTGGCTCAGTTGACGCATCTAGTATACCAACCAGACGCCGGGAAAACGCAGAAAAAACGCCCGGAAAACGCCCGGAACCGTGCGCTGGGCCAGGATCTCTCACGTAGCAGCCAGGAAACGCTGTGTAGCATAAGTCACCCCGCGCATTTCACGATCCAGCTGACAATGTAGTATAATGAGCGTGACGAACGGTGCTGCTCGGGTTATGTTGATGCAGGAGGAGGAACGATGGCGCATTTGTCAATGTCCCTGCTTGGGCCTCTCCAGATCACCCTGTCTGGCGATCCAGTTACGGGATTTGAGTCCGACAAGGCTCGAGCGCTGCTGGCCTACCTGGCGGCGGAAGCACCCCAGCCACACCGCCGCGATTCTCTGGCCGGATTGCTGTGGCCTGAGTGGCCGGATCGCGCGGCGCGCAAGAACTTGCGCAACGTGTTGGCCAACCTGCGAAAAGTGATTCGAGATCGTTCGGTGTCTGGCGACGGTCGTGCAGATTTCACGGAACGAGGGTCATCCCCTTTCCTGCTCGTTACTCGCGAAACCATCCAATTCAACGCGGACAGCGACCACTGGCTTGACGTGACGGCGTTCAGGTCGCTGATAGAAGCTGAATATCCGACCATCCAGCAGTTGGAAGAAGCAGTTGCCATGTACCGAGGCCCTTTCCTGGAAGGCTTTTTTCTCAAAGATAGCGCAGCCTTTGAAGACTGGTCGCTTCTCGTGCGGGAGCGGATCCAGCGCCAGGCCCTGGAGGCCCTTCACCGGCTGGCCGAGCATCACGAGCAGCGCGGTGAGTACGAGCGTGCCCAGACTTGCGCCTGGCGCCAGGTGGAGCTGGCGCCCTGGTATGAGGAGGCCCACCAACAACTGATGCGCGCACTGGCATTCAGCAACCAGAGGAGCGCCGCCCTGGCCCAGTACGACATCTGCCGTCGTACTATGGCCCAAGAACTCGGTGTCGAGCCGGCACCAGAGACGACCAGGCTGTATGAGCAGATCCGCGACGGAAAACTGGAACATCCCCCCGGCGTATCCAGCGCTTCCAGGTCCTTGGTACGGGAGTCTCGATCGGTAGGCGTATGCCCGTACCGTGGTCTCGCCGCATTTCAGGAAGCGGATGCACTTTTCTTCTTTGGACGCGAGGAGTTCACCGGACAATTGCTGGATGCCTTGGGACGGCAACCGATGCTTGCCGTTGTCGTCGGCTCATCCGGTTGCGGCAAGTCTTCGGCCGTCTTTGCCGGGTTGCTGCCCCGTCTGCGCGACGAGGCGAATTGGCTGACTGCCCACTTCCGCCCTGATGGGCAACCCTTCCACACGCTGGCGGCTGCTTTGCTGCCATTGCTGGAGCCAGAACTGAACGAGACCGACCGGCTGATCGAGGTTCGTAAGCTGGCGGACGCCCTGCGCGAGGGAGAGATCCCACTCTACGATGCCGTCGAACGGACGCTGGTAAAGAACGGGGTGGCAAACCGCCTGCTGTTCATCATCGACCAGTTCGAAGAGCTGTACACCCTCTGCCGGGACTCGGAGGAGAGGCAGCGTTTCCTGGATGGATTGCTGACAGCCATCGAAGCCGGGAGCGAACAGCGTAACTCTGCTCTCGCGCTCCTGCTTACGCTGCGCGCCGACTTTATGGGCCATGCGCTGGCCCATCGCCCTTTCGCCGACGCGCTCCAGGATACTTCCATGATGATGGGACCGATGAGTCGCGACGAACTGCGCCGGGCCATCGAAATTCCAGCAGAGATGCAGGGGGCAGTTTTTGAAGCCGGCCTCGTCGAGCGCCTCCTCGACGACGTGGGCGAGGCACCGGGCAACCTGCCGCTGCTCGAGTTCGCACTGACGCTATTGTGGGAGGAGCAAAGCGACGGTTGGTTGACGCACGCCGGCTATGAGGAAATCGGGCGAGTAAAGGGTGCACTGGCCCGCTACGCAGATCAAGTGCTCGCCGAACTGGACGAGAGCGAACAAGAGGCGGCGCGGCGCATATTCGTGCAGCTGGTACGCCCCGGTGAGGGGACGGAGGACACCCGCCGGATGGCGACGCGGGCCGAACTGATGGACGAGAACTGGGAGCTGGTCCGGATTCTGGCAGACAAGCGGTTGATCGTGACCGGGCAGGATGCCACAGGGAAAGAGCTCGTGGAAGTGGTACACGAAGCGTTGATCCGGCATTGGGGGCAACTGCGAGCGTGGATGGACGCCGACCGGGCTTTCCGCATCTGGCAGGAACGGCTGCGGACCGCGCTGCGCCAATGGGAGGCTAGCGACCGAGACGAAGGGGCGTTGCTGCGGGGCGCACTGCTGGCACAAGCAGAGCGCTGGTTGACCGAGCGCGAGACAGAATTGAGCGCTGCAGAGAACGCGTTCATCCGGGTCAGCGTTGAGTTGCGGGAACGCAGACAGACCGAGCGTGAGCGCAGGCAGCGGCACACGATCCTGGGGCTGGCCGGCGGGTTAGCCATCGCCGTCGTGCTGATGATCCTGGCGTTCGCCGCGCGTGCAACCGCCCAACGTGAGGCTGCCGTCAACCACAGCCTGGTTCTGGCTTCCAACGCCCAGCACGCTCAGCAGAACGGAGAGGTCGACCTAGCGCTGGCCCTGGCGCTGGAAGCGGTCAGCATAGACCAGCCGCCGCCGGAGGCAGCGCGCACCCTGTCGCAAGTAGCCCTGGGACCAGGAACCCGTGCCGTCTTTGAGGCTCACCGCAGCACGGTCAACGCCGTGGCCTTTAGCCCTGACAGCACGATGGCTCTTTCGGGCAGTTGTGACGAACTCGCACCCGGCGGTGACTGCGTGGAGGGTGCGTTGAGCCTTTGGGATCTCGATGCCAGGATCGAACTGCGTCGGCTTCAAGGGCACACAGACTGGGTCGATGCCGTCGCCTTCAGTCCCGATGGACAGACCGCCCTCTCCGGCTCGAGTGACGCCACACTCATTCTTTGGGACATTGAGACGGGCGCGGTGTTGCACCGCCTGCAAGGCCATACCGATGGAGTCAACGCCGTCGCTTTCAGCTCCGATGGGCAGATGGCGCTCTCCGGCTCGGATGATACCACCCTGATCCTATGGGACGTGACCACCGGGGAGGCCGTCCTTCGTTTCGAGGGCCACACGGGCAACGTAAACAGTCTCGCTTTCAGTCCTGACGCGCAGACCGTGATCTCCGGTGCAGACGACACCACGCTGATCCTGTGGGATGTGGCGACCGGCCAGGCGATCCGCCGCTTTGAGGGACACACGAACGAGACAACGGGCGTGGCCTACAATCTCGATGGAGCTACTATACTGTCTACCGGCGACCATACACTGCGCCTGTGGAAACTGGAAACCGGCGAGTTGATCCGCCAGCAGTATTTTGGCGGTATGCCAACGCTGTTTGCGATCAGTCCGGACGGACGTACGGCCGTCTTTGAGCTCGGCGGTTTGCGCCTGTGGGATATTGAGCGGTGGCGCGAGGTTCAATGGTTGTTGGGCGGCGACGCGGCCAACACAGAGACAGAGTCGGCTGCCCTCGCCCCCAACGGGCGACTGGCTCTTTCTGGATCATCCGATGGCAGTCTGAGAGTGTGGAACCTCGGCGGTCAAGTCACATTTCGCTATTTTGAGACGGATGGCACGCCGCTTGCTGCCGTGGCCGCCAGTCCCGATGGCCGTTACCTTCTTACGGGCGACATGGCCGATCAAGTGGTTCTATGGGACATCCGGCACGGCGTGGCGATTCGCCGCTTTGAAGGAGATGCGGTCGCAGTCAGCCCAAACTCGGTGGCGTTCAGCCCCGATGGCAAGTATGCCCTGATTGGTTCGGGGGATGCGTTCGGCAGTTCGGGCGCTAGAAGCCTGGTGCTATGGGACGTCGAGAATGGCAGAGAAATCCGCCGTTTTGAGGGACATAGCGAGATCCTCAGGAGTGTGGCGTTCAGTCCGGACGGCCGAACGGCGCTCGCTGGTTCGCAGGGTGTCGTCAACGATACGGGCGACCTGATCCTGTGGGACATAGAGACCGGTCAGCAAATCCGCCGTTTTGAGACGACGGAGGATACGACGAGCATCGTGTTCAGTGCCGATGGCAACCGCGTTCTCACGAGTTCGGCCTACTTTCCCAACGTGACCCTTTGGGACGTGGCGACTGGCAAGGCAATCCGCCGCTTCGAAGGCCATGCCAACATGGTCTTTGATGTAGCCTTTGGCCCGGACGAGACTACGGCTCTTTCGGCCTCGGCCGATGGCAGCCTGATCCTGTGGGACGTTGAGACAGGCGCCATTGTCCGTCGCTATCTGGGACACGACAACATGGTATGGACGCTCGACGTCAGCCCTGATGGACATTACGTGATGTCGGGTTCAGAAGATGGCACCCTCATCCTATGGGATCTTGAGACCGGTGAGGGACTGCGCCGTTTCAGCGGCCACGCGGCGTTGGCGACTGGCTTGGTCTTTGACCCTGACGGCCAGACCGTCTTTTCAGTCGCACTCGATGGTGCGCTCATCCAATGGCAGGTTTCCGATCTGCCGCTGGACGAGCTGATCGCCTGGACCTATGATAATCGCTACGTCCGCGACTTGAGCTGTGACGAGCGAGCCCAGTACCGCATCGAGCCGCTGTGCAAGGATGAGACGGATATGCCGAAAAGTCATCCTGGCCCATAGTCATATGGTCCCCCGCAGGATATCTCCTGCCCGCCTTTCGTCTGACTCAGCAGTTTCGGAATGCGCGGTGCGACGTGCAGCCGGTGCTGGCTGAGCCGCTGATGGTACCGGCAAGAGAACCAACAGATGCGGAGATCTACCGACATTTTCTGCCGCGGGCAAGATGACACCTACCGTTTTGACGGTTACATTGCAGAAACACGATCAAACTGATTGTTCTACCTGTGCCTTTAGCGCCCTATCCATACCCTCAAAGCCGCGTCGCGTCTCGGTCTCATTGACAAAGAGTGACACCAGCAATCCTCTGAACTCTTCCTGATGAGCAAACCGGGTTCGTCCAGAATCGCTGGACTCGACGGTAAAGCGATGCATTCCCCGAAACAGAAACGGAAGAACAATGCTGTACGTCCATGACCACGCACGCTGCGGTTCCAGGTCGACAACCGTGCATTGCGCGCAGACCTCTTTGGAATTTGGTCGCTGAAAGGCAATCTCGACCTGTTCACCCACTCCTAATCGGCCAATGGCACGGTAAAGCAGCGGGTTCCATGTTGACCATCCGGCCAGGTCAGTCAGTACCTGCCACACGTGTTCAGGTGAAGCATCGATCTCGATTTCTGTACATACTTGTTTCATTGGTCCATCTCCTTGTATAAAATACCTGTTGGTTTGCGAAAAAAGGGTATCCCGACGACAATAAACCCTGGTTTGGCGAGGGCCAAACTGCGGATCAACCGGGCATGTTTTTGCTATACTAAACCAGCCCCACCCCAGTAAAAAGTGACCGTTGAAAACG
>CAYRXM010000112.1:0-16398 GCA_964428175.1 uncultured Anaerolineae bacterium | reverse complement strand
TGATCGCCCGTTACGGTCCATGTATGTGTGTGATGCCCGAAGGGCCGATGACGATTCCGTACGTGAAACGTAAAGCGTGAAACGTCAGCAGCAGCTCTTTGTTGATGTTTGACGCTTGACGTTTGCTCGCGCTCAGTCGCCGAGTTGTCTGCCGCGATCAAAAAATTCTTTTTCCAACGCCGGCACAACCTGATCGGCCTTGACCTGGGCAATATAGTGGGCCAGGTACTCGACCTCCAGCTCGCGCAGTTTTAGACCTTTTTCGCGTGAGGCGGGGCGCGCGTCCCCGGCGTAATGGTCGGGGTGGTTGGCGTACCACCAGATGCCCGAGCGGGTCGGCATCTGATCCAGCCGGCCCAGTGGAAGCGCCGGATCGGCGGGCAGGCGATCCATCTTGACCAGTTCCGGATGGTTGGCCAGCGAAACGCTGGTTTCGCACTCGCAGGCGTGGCCGTGATACTCGGTCTCCAGGATCGCCTTCCACTCGGCCTCTTTGCCCGGCAGCACATGCTGCGCCGGCACATAGATCGAGTAGGGTTTTTGTTCCCACAGCGAGCATTGGGCCAGAAAACCCAGCAGGTGGTTGTTGCCGCCGTGTGCATTGACCACGATGATTTTCTTGAACCCGTTGCGGCCAATCTCGTCGAATACCGACTGGATCAGATCGAGCAGCAGCGTCGGTTTGAGGGTAAGCGTGCCCGGAAAACAGCGCGCCTCGTAAATCTGGCCGAAATAAAACGGCGGAAAGACCACCGCCGGCTCGCGTTCGGCGGCCAGGCAGCACAGCGCGTGCCCGTTGAGAAAATCGGTGCCCAGCGGCAGGTGCTCGCTGTGCTTTTCGACAACGCCCATAGCGATGAGGCACACGCCGGTGTCGCGCATGGCCCGGGCGAAATCGGCAGCGGTCAAATGTTCCCATTGCATCGTCCATTCTCCTTTTTTCGTATAGGCTTTCAAAATGACTGACGGCAGGCTGCCAATATGGCCTGTTGGCGGTCAGCGGTCAAATCCGCCAAGTCGTTGCGGTTACAATCGTAGCGTATCATAGCCGTTTAGTCAATTTGGAGGAAGACATGAAAATCTTGATTGCAGCCGACATGGAAGGCGTGACTGGCGTGGTCCACTGGGATCAAGTGACCAGCACGCATGCCGAGTACGCCCGCTTTCGCCGCCTGATGACCGGCGACGTGAATGCCGCCATTCGCGGCGCATTTGATGGCGGAGCCGGCGAGGTGACCGTCACCGATGGGCACGGCAGCGCGAAGAACATCCTGATCGAAGAATTGGACGCGCGCGCCCGGCTGAACAGCGGCGGCGCGCGCCCCTTGTCGATGGTGCAGGGCATCGACGATGGGGTGGACGCGGCCATGTTCGTCGGCTACCACGCGCGGCCGGGCACACCCAACGCCATCCTCGATCACGTCTGGATTGGCGGGATACACAACGTGTGGCTGAACGGCGCGCTGGTCGGCGAGATCGGTCTCAATGCGGCGGTGTGCGGGCATTTCGGCGTACCGGTGATCGCCCTTGCCGGCTGTCGAGGTGCGTGCGAGGAGGGGGCAGCCTTGCTGGGTGAAATCGAAACAGCGCCGGTCAAATGGGCCACCGGGCGGATGGGCGCCGAGTGCCTGTCGCCGGAGGTCGCGCAGCAGGCCATCTATGAGGCGGCGCGGCGAGCCGTGCAGCGCCTGGCCCAGGGCCGGGCGGTCAATCCGTTTCGGGTAGCGACGCCAATCGAAGTCAAGGTCGAATTCAACAACTCGGACATGGCCGACGGCGCGTCACTTCTGCCGGGTACGCAGCGCGAGGGGCGCACGCTCACGGTCACGGCTGAAGACATGCCCACCGCGTACCGGCTCTTTCGGGTGATGGCTTCATTGGCCTAGGAGCGTGCTGAAAAAGTGGCAATTCTCGCGCAAAGCCGCCAAGAACGCCAAGAATAGCACAAAAGAAAGAAATTCTTAAATATTTTGCAGTGCTTTGCGGCTTAGCGCCTTTGCGTGAGGCTGGGTTTTTCAGCGGTCTCCTAGTAGGAGGGTGCAAGATGAAAATTTATGACGTGACTTTGCCCATCTCTGAATCATCGGTGGTGTGGCCCGGCGACGGCGGCGTGCAGCTCGAGCAGATGTCCAGCGTGGAGCAGGGTGACAATTCGACGGTCACACGGCTTACTCTGAGCGCGCATACCGGCACTCACGTCGACGCGCCCAAACATTTCATCGCCGGCGCGGGCAGCGTCGACAAGCTGTCCCTGGATGTGCTGATCGGCCCGGCCTGGGTCGCCGACGCCGGCATCGCCGGGGCGCTCACCACCGGCGTGATCAAAGCGCTGAACATCCCGTCGGGGGTCGAGCGGGTGCTGTTCAAGACCACCAACTCGGAGCTGTGGGCCTACGGCGAAAAGACCTTTTTCAAGTCCTATGTCGCCATCAGCGAGGACGGCGCGCAGTGGCTGCTCGATGCCGGGGTCAAACTGGTGGGCATCGATTACCTGTCTGTTGCGCCTTTTGGCAATACTGCGCCGGTGCATCGAATGCTGCTCGGGGCCGGTACGGTCTTGCTCGAAGGGCTGAACCTGACCGGCATCCGCCAGGGCGAGTACCAGTTGGTTTGCCTCCCGCTCAAGATCGCCGGCTGCGACGGCGCACCGGCGCGGGTTGTTTTGATCAAGCACTGATCGCATGCGGCTTGCCTATCGCCGCTGGTAATACCACCTCACCGCGCCCTTGCCCGTCCAGTAAATCACCGGCAGCGCGCCGATGACCGTCAACAAAAGGATGACGATGAGCATCACCTTGAACCGCCATCCGTAGACACCCCGGTCGGCCAGCCAGTCCCAGCCTTTTGTGGCCAGGTCGACTGCAATATAGGCGAGTATCAACGCCGGGATCATCAGCACCCAGGATACCTCGGACGATGAGCTGGTGGCAAACGTGGCATAAAACAGGCCGATGACGAGTCCCCACGCGATCAGCCCAACCACAAAGACCATCGCGTGGACGCCCAGGCTGATTCCCGCCTCTCCATCCTGGGCCTGCCTGCCGCCGGCTGAGTGGGCCGCCGTTCCACCCGACAATGAGACTGCGGTTTTCATTTGCCGCACGGCGGCAAGCCCGTCGGCGCGCTGTTTTTCATCCGGGCTGATGACGGCGTTGATGCTGGCCCGCGCGGTTTCCTTTTGGGCGACATCCAGGCCGGGAAAATGCGTCTCCAGGGCCGCTTCAGCCTGGCGCACGTTCTGGCGGGCCAGCTCCATGTGGTCGACGAGGACGGCATCGTCGTCGGACGCGGCGTCGTCGACCGGTGTGGTGGTGTTGTCGGGCGCAGCCTGGACACCGGGTGTGTCAATCTCACAATGGAGTTTGGCCCGCCAGCAATACAGGTAGACCAGGTTTTGCCCAAACGTTTTTTGCACATGCGCCTCATTGTTGACGATCGAGTCGACGATCATGTCGAGCGTCTTGATTGCTCCGGCGTTGTCACCGGCGTCCACTTTGTCTTGAGCGACTTTGACCAGTGCGTTCATCATGACTTCGGCAGTCGATGCAGGACCCATTGTAAACCTCCTCAATGATTTCTCTTGACCTGCGAGGTTTTCGAGACCTCAAAGGTTGGGCGATATTGTTTTATTGTCCAACACTCCACAATCGCGTAGTGCCATCCCACGACGTTGAAACCAGCCACGCGCCGTCTGGCGAAAAGGCCACGCTCTGAGCTTGCTGACTGTGCCCCAGCAGGGTTTTCAGTTCGCTGCCGGTGGCCAGATCCCACACTCTGAGGGTGACATCGCGCGAGACTGTCGCCAGCAGCCGCCCATCGGGCGAGAAGGCCAGCCAACCGACAGCATCTTTGTGCCCGCTCAAGGTCAGTGCGAGCCGCCCATCGGCGGCGTTCCACAACTGGACGTCCCCGCCATGCACGCCGGAAACGGCCAATGTCGTGCCATCCGGCGACCAGACCACCCGGTCAGCGCCCATCATCTGCTCGCCCATGCTGCGAATTTCCTGCCTGCTGGCCACGTCCCACAGGATGAGGTTGCTGCTCCAGCCGGTGGTGGCCAACGTCTGGCCGTCGGGCGACAGGCTGATGGCGAACGGTCCCTGGGCCAGGATCAGCCCCAGTTCTTCGCCGCTGACCGTGTCAAAGAACTTGACCACCTCATCGACGACCACGGCCAGCATTTGGCCGTCGGGTGAAAAAGCCAGGAAAAAACTGGAAGCGGCGCTGGTGCTGATGCGCACGCCGGGTATGGTCAGCCGCTCGCTGCCGGTAGTCACGTCAAAAAGCTTGATCTCGCTCATAATCACGGCCATCATCTTGCCGTCCGGCGCAAAGACGAACCCACCTCCGCCGTTCTTGATCAGGGTGCGCGCCGGCTGCCAGGTTTGCGTATCATAAAGGATCAAACTGTGCCCGCTCACCGCCAGCAGCTTGCCATCGGGCGAAAATCCGGCCTGGTAGCCCCCTTGATTCAATATCATTGTTTGCTTGAGTTGGGCGGCGTTTTCGGGCGAAATGGCCGAATCTGCCAGCGGGATCGGCGTCGGCGCCGGTCCGGCGGCGCGGGTGGGAGCCGGCGTGGCCACGCCTTCCGTCGAAATGCCCCACAGCCGCGTTTCGTTCCAGGTGGTGGAGACCAGCAGCGATCCATCCGGCGAAAAGGCCACGCCGTCCACGCTCTCACTGTGACCGATCAGCGTTTGCAATTCGCGCCCGCCGGCCCAATCCCACACCCTGACCGTGACATCGCGCGAGGCGGTAGCCAGCAGGCGTCCATCAGGTGAAAAAGCAAACCCGTTGACGCTGTCCTTGTGCCCGCTCAAGGTTTGCACCAGCCGCCCATCGGCGGCGTTCCACAACTGGATCTCGCCGCCGTGCACGCCGGCAAAGGCCAGCGTTGCCCCATCCGGCGACCAGATCACCCGGTTTGCGCCCAGCATCATGTCGCCCAGGGTGCGAATTTCCTGTCCGCTGTCCACGTCCCACAGCTTGAGGCCGCTGCTCCAGCCGGCGGCGACCATCGTCTGGCCGTCCGGCGACAGGCCAATGGCGAACGGCCCCTCGGCCAAAATCAGCCCCAGTTCATCTCCACTGGTCGTGTCAAAAAACTTGACCACCTCGTCGACGATCACCGCCAGGGTCTGGCCGTCCGGCGAAAAGGCCAGAAAATAGCCGGAAGCGGCGCTGGTGCTGATGCGCACGCCGGGCAGGGTCAGCCGTTCGCCGCCGGTGGCCGGGTCAAAGAGCTTGATTTCGCCCATCACGACGGCCAGCGTCTTGCCGTCGGGCGAAAAGGCGACGCCATCGGCGCCGCTGCTGCCGAGGGTGCGCAGCGGCTGCCAGGTCTGGGTATCGAACAGGATCAATTCGTGCCCGGCGACGGCCAGCATCTTGCCGTCGGGCGAAAAAGCCGCCTGCCGGCCGCCCTTGTTCAACACCTTGAGCAGCGCCAGGGGGGTATACGACACTGTCGGCAGCGGGGTGGGGGTTTCGGTCGGCGGCGGTGCGGGCGTCGACGTGGCGTCCGGCGTGGGCGTCTTGGCCGGCGCTGCGCTGGTGTGGGTCGCGGTTGCCTGGGTCTGCAAGGCTGAATGGGTGGGCGAGTGGGTGGGCATTGCCGCCGGGGTGGCCGTCTCGAACGCCGCCGCATAAAGTGTGGCCGTCGCCGAAGGGGTGGCCGTTGTCGCCGCGAACAATTTGAGCTGCCCGTCGACGATCTGCACCCTGAACCGCGTCAGGGCCAAAATCAGGCACAGCGACATCATAAAGCAGCTTGCCAGCCCGCCCAGTGCGGCGACCCACAGCCACGGCTTTTTGTTCGCCCGGACGGCGCCGCCGGTTTGGCTCACTGCCGCAGCAGCCGGAACCATGGTCGGCATCTCTTCCGGCCTCTCGGCCATATCGACATCGCCTTCTGCCGCCGACGCGCGCACGGCCCGCTCAAAAGCGGCGATCAGCTCGCCCGCCTTTTGAAAGCGGTCGTCGGGATTTTTGGCCAGCGCTTTGAGGATCACCCGCTCCACTTGCGGGTCGATCTGCGGGTTGACTTTGCTGGGCAGCGGCAGCGGCGCGCTGATGTGCTGCAAGACCACCGCCAGCGGCGTCTCGGCCTGGTAGGGCACCTGCCCGGTGACCATTTCGTAGAGCATCACGCCCAGCGAATAGATGTCACTGCGCGCGTCGATCTTGACGCCCTGTCCCTGCTCGGGGCTCATGTAGGCCGGCGTGCCCATCCCGACCCCGGTGGCGGTCAGTTTGAGCGACGCCTCCATGATCCGCGCCAGGCCGAAATCAGCCAGATAACAGTCGCCGTGCGCATCGACCAGCACATTGTTCGGTTTGACGTCGCGGTGTACCACGCCCAGCCGGTGCGCGTGGTCGAGCGCGCTGCCCACCTGGTGCAAGATGCGGCCGGCTTGGGCCAGTGAAAGCCGTTGCCCGCCCATGTATTCTTTGAGCGTGCCCGCCTCGATGTAGCGCATGACTAGGTACAGCCGCCCGCCGGCCTCGCCATAGTCGTACACCGGCAGAATGTGCAGGTGTTCCAGCTTGGCGACTACCTGCGCCTCGCGCTGGAAGCGTTTGCGCAGCTCCGCATCGCGGCTCAACTGCTCCGGCAGCACCTTGACCGCCACGTAACGATCCATCGCCGCGTGGTAGGCCTTGTAAACGGTCGCCATGCCTCCCGAGCCAATCTGCTCGACGACGCGATACGCGCCCAAGTCCTTTCCAATCAGGTCGGTCATATCATCAACTCCTTCGTGGTCGTGGATATTGTTCGAGATTTGCCCCCAGTATAACCCAGTTATATAGACAAAAGGTCACGGCTGTGTAAACATTGGGTAAACAATGCGGGTTTGACGGCGCGGGCCTGGCAGTTACGCCAGAGAAAAGCAAAAGACCGTGCCCTGTCCGGGTTCGCTCTGCGCCTCGATGGTCGTATCGTGCTGTTCCAGGATGGCGCGCACGATGGTCAGGCCGAGGCCGGTGCCGGGCAGATCGTTTACGTCGGGGCTGCGATAGAGGGGATCGAAAATGCGCGGCAGGTCTTGGGGTGCGATGCCGATGCCGTTGTCACGCACCTCAACCCGAACTCGTCCATCGACGTGGGTGAGGCGCACCACGGCTTCGCCGCCGTCCGGGCGGGTGTACTTGATCGCGTTGTCGAGCAGGTTGATGAACACCTGGTGCAGTCGGTCGCGGTCGCCGGAGACGCGCGGCAGATCGTGCGGCGACTGCAAGGCCAGGCGCACGCCGCGCGTTTCGGCGGCCTGGAACAGCGCCGAGATCGCTTCCTCGACCACTGCGCGCAGGTTCACCGGGCGCTGCTGCAGCGGCGTCAAATCGAGGCGCGAGAGGGTGAGCAAGTCTTCCACCAGCCGGGCTAACCGGTCGGCCTCGCTGGCGATAAAATCGCGCGAGCGCCGCCACAGCGCGTCGTCCTGGCCGGGCCGGCAGCTCTTCAAGATGTCGGCGTGGCCCAGGATGGCGGTCAGCGGGGTGCGCAGTTCGTGGGTTAGCGCGCTGAGCAGTCGACGGTAGGCCTCGGCGCTGTCCGTTTCAGCCTGGGTGGTGTGCAGCGTGACCAGCACGCCCCGGTTCGCCCCGTCGCCAAACGGCGACGCCGTCGCCCGCAGCGGCGCGCCCTCCGGCATAGCGATCTCGGTCGTCTCGGCCGCACCGGCGTCGAGCGCGCGCAGCGCCAGCAGTGACAGGGGGATTGGCAGGGCTGGAAAAGCCGCATCCAGAGCCAGGACTTGCGCCGCCGTAGCGTTCCAGGCCATGAGTTGGCCCTCCGCGTCGACGATCAGCGCGCCTTGCGCCAACCCGTTCAGCAGCGCCCCGATCGCGTCGATGCTCCAGGTTGGCTGGACGATGGTCGCCGGCTGTTCGGCGACCAGGGTTGGTCCGGCAGGCGGCAATCTCGGTCGCCGGCGGGCCAGGACATAGCGCCAGATCAAGGCCAGCGCCAGCGCCGCGCCGGCGACACCCA
Organism: uncultured Anaerolineae bacterium; assembly: GCA_964428175.1. Classification (GTDB taxonomy): domain Bacteria; phylum Chloroflexota; class Anaerolineae; order JAFGEY01; family JAFGEY01; genus CAYRXM01. The sequence goes on along the minus strand of CAYRXM010000112.1, from coordinate 8,405 downwards.
ATATCAGGACGCCCAACACCACCCAGATGGGCAGGCTCAGGATCGGTTCACCGGGCAGGTTCACAATTCCTCCTCGGCGGCAAATTTGTAGCCCAGGCCGCGCACGGTCAGCAGGTAGTGTGGGTTGGCCGGATCGGCTTCGATTTTCTGGCGCAGTCTTTGAATGTGCACGTCTATTGTGCGCGACTCGCCCATATAGTCATAGCCCCACACCCGTTCCAGCAGCATCTCGCGTCCGAAAACCCGCCCGCGTTCGGCGATCAGCGTCGCCAGCAGGTCGAACTCTTTGGGGGTCAGATCGATGGGCTGTCCGGCGACGGTGGTCACATGCCGCTCGCGGTCGACGGTCAGATCGCCGGCGCGGATGAGGTTGGCGGCGGGTTCGCCGCTGGTCTGGCGGATCAGGCGCAGCAGCGCACGCACACGGGCGGTCAGCTCGCGCGCGTTGAACGGTTTGGTGATGTAATCGTCGGCGCCCAATTCCAGGCCGACGATCTTGTCGGTGTCTTGTGCGCGGGCGGTGAGCATGATGATCGGAATGTACGGTTTCCGCGCACGCACGTGGCGGCAGACCTCAAACCCATCCAAGCCGGGCAGCATCAGGTCGAGCAGGATCAGGTCGGGGCGCTCGGCCTCGATCTGGGCCAACGCGGCTTCCCCGCTGCGCGCGACCTGAACGGACAGTCCTTCGCGTTCCAGGGCAGCCTGCACAAAGGCGGCGATGGCTTTTTCGTCTTCGACGATCAGGATGCGGGGTTTCATCGTCCAGCTCCTTTTTTACCCGTCTATTATATCATGCCCGCGTAACAAGAAAAAATTCTACGTGCCGTTCCGGCCGGTTTCTTGAGCATACTGACTTGCATCACGGCCTGCAAAGCGGCTATAATCAGCGCGGAAAGGAAAACCCGCATGGACATTCAACTCGAACGCGCCCTCGATGCGGCCTGGCGCACGCGCAAAACCCATTTCGCAGACGAAATCACCTTTGCCTACCCGCTCGACACCGCGCTGATCAGCCTGACCGGCTCGCACTGCGCGCTAGACTGCGCCCACTGCGGCGGGCATTACCTGCGCCACATGCAGCCGGTCGACGAGGCCAACATCGGCGGTGTGCCCAGCGCGCTGATCTCCGGCGGCTGCGACCCGGCCGGCCGCCTGCCGGTGATCGAGCATTTGCCGCGCATCCGGGAAATTGGCAATGGAAAGCGACTCAACTGGCACGTCGGACTGATCGATGAGGGGGCGATGCAGACCATTGCGCCGTATGTGGATGTCATCTCGTTCGATCTGATCGGTGATGCACAGACGGTGGGCGAGGTATACGGGCTGGACAAAACTCCAGCCGATTACGCGCAAACCTACGCCATGCTGCGCCGCTATGCCCGCGTGGTGCCGCACATCACTGTCGGGCTGCTGCACGGCGACTTGGGGCATGAGCGCCCGGCGCTGGATATGCTCGAACAGATCGGTCTTGATGCATTGGTGTTTATTGTCTTTATCCCCACGCCGGGCACGCGTTACGCCAACGCCGTGCCGCCGCCGGTCGATCGGGTTGCCCTGCTGCTCGCCGAGGCGCGGCAGCGATTCCCTGCCATCCCCATTCACCTGGGCTGCATGCGCCCCAAGGGCCACTACCGTCGCGAGCTCGATCTGCTGGCCGTCCGCGCGGGGATCAATGTCCTGGTCAGCCCGGCCCGAGAAGCGCGAGAAACTGCGCACTCGCTGGGCCTGCGTGCGATCCGCACGCGCGAGTGCTGCGTATTCCGCCAGGAGACCGCTGAAAAAGTCCATCATTAGCCACAGAGGGCGCCGAGACCTCAGAGAGATTTGCTGTTCTTTGAAATCTTGGTACTGAACGGAAATTTATGCCTCTGCGCTCTCGGTGTTCTCTGGCGGATCAGTGTTTTTCAGCCTGCTCCCAGTCAAGCGCCAGGCGCATCTGCACCTGTGAGAGCGGTTCGCGTTCAAAACCCAGCGACTCGAACAGCGGCGCGCATTCCTGCGGGCATATCGCCGGGACGCGCCAGATGCGGCCGGGATACTGCGCCATCAACGCCCGCAGCAGCCGTTTGGCCTGTCCCTGCCGCCGGGATTCCGGTTTGACCAACACGCAGCGCAGCGCGATTTGCTCGCGCTCCGGGTTCGAGATCACAGCATAGGCGTCGTCCAATTGAAAGCCCCGGCTCGGTGGGCCGGCCTGGGCCAGCGTCTCCGCCGACACCTGCCAGGGCAGATCGGGCAGGCCCCACACGCCGACCAGATCGGCGATCAGGCGAATGTCGATCTCTTGCAGCGCTGCCTCGCCCTCGACGGTGACGTTTTCGGCCACGAATCCCCACAACTCGCGCACGGCCACAAATCCGCACTTTTGATACAGCCTGAGCGCCGGCTCATTTCCCGCAATCACTTCCAAGACCATTGCCCGGTCGCCGCGCGACCGCGCTTCGGCGATGAGCGCCTCCATCAGCGCGCCGCCCACGCCCTGACCCCGTGCGTCCGGCACGACAGCCATCGCCGCCAGCCGCGAGGTCCAGCCGCGCCGGGCGATCAGGGTCACGCCAACGCCTTGACCGTCGAGCAGGGCAACCCGGCTGAGGGCCAGGTCCAGGCTGTCATGGGCGACCATCTGCGCAAACGAACTCAAATTCAACTGCACGGGCACGAAATAACCGGCAAAGCCCCGGTTGAGCAACTCGACCGTCCGTTCGATGCCATATTCAATTACCGATTGCTTGTCCACTGAATTCTCCTCGTCGCCAATGTGCATGGATTATAGTCCGCTCTGCATTTTCGACCAAATTGGGACTTGACATGGCGGTCGATCCATGGTATTATTGGACTTGTATATTAAAGGACTAGTCCTATACAAGATTTGTCTTTTAGGAGCCGAGCATGTCTTTACCACACGCGATCCTGGGCTTTCTGAACTACAAGCCGCTTTCGGGCTATGATCTGAAAAAGATTTTCGATACCTCGGTGCAGCATTTCTGGTCGGCCGACCAGAGCCAGATTTACCGCACGCTGGCGCGGCTCACCGAGCAGGGTTGGGCAGAGATGCAAGTCGTCGAGCAGAGCGATCGCCCCGACCGCAAGGTGTATCACATCACGCAAGCCGGACGGGATGAACTCCGTCAATGGCTACTGTCGCCGATCCGCCTTGCGGCCTCGCGCAGCGCCGCGCTCATCCAGGTCTTTTTTGCCGGGCAGCTGTCGGATGAGGAAATCCTGTCCATGTTTGAGCGCGTCGCCGAACAGATGCGCGCCGGGTTGAAGCAATTGGAACAAATTCCGCAGCAGGTGGAAGAGTACCGCGAGTACATGGAATCTCCTCGTGAATTTTTTTGCTGGATGTTGACCCTGGACCTCGGCATCAAATCGGCGCAAGTCAATCTCGACTGGATGGAAGAGGTGATCCGGCGCATCAAGAATGGGGAAGTGCCGCCGAGGTAGATGGCAAGCAGGTAGATGATAGGGCCTATCCTCCAAGATCGTTGCTTGCAATGGAAACCATTGCCTGGGCAAGAATTCGATCCCGGGCAGATAGGTCCTGTTCAGTCGGCACATGTGCCGCTCCGATTTATTCAGGATAGGAGGAGTCAAGATGGAAATTGCAATCATGAATGGCAATGGCAATCCCCAGAACCGGGGATTCGACGAGTACGTGGCCCGGCTTAGCGCGGCATTGACGGCGGAGGGGCACACGGTCACGGCGTTCACGCTGCGCGACCTGGACATCAAGTTCTGTATCGGCTGTTTTGGCTGCTGGGTCAAGACGCCGGGGCAGTGCGTGATCAAGGATGCCTCGCACAACGTGTGCCGGGCGGCCATCAACAGCGATTTTCTGCTGTGGGCCGCGCCGCTGCGCATGGGCTTTCCCGACGCGACGTTGAAAACAATGATGGACAGGTCCATCCCGCTGATTCACCCCTATTTCGTGGTGGATCACGGCGAGGCACATCACCGTCCGCGCTATGACCGCTACCCACGCATTGGGCTGCTGCTGCAAAAAGAAACCGACACCGACGCCGAAGACCTGCATATTGTGGGAGACATCCTCAGCCGTACGGCGTTGAATCTGAAGAGCCGCCTGGAGTTTGCGTTCACAACCGAGCAGTCGGTAGAGACGGTGGCGCGGGCCATCGTCGAGGGGGCGGATGGTGTGCCTTTTGATCGCAGCCTGCCGCCGCTGCCGGGTGTGCGCATCACGCCGCCGGCGCAGCTCACCCTATTTAACGGATCGCCGCGCGGGGCCAAGGGCAACACGCCGATCATGCTGGAAAAGGTCGGGCAGGGGTTCGCCGCTGCCGGCGGGACCGTCGCCGAGACGCTCCATCTGGTGCGCCAGAACCGTCTGGCGGACTACCGGGACGCCTTCGCCGCCGCGGAGGCGGTGCTGGTGGGCTTTCCGCTCTACACCGACGCCATGCCGGGCATCGTCAAGACGTTCATCGAGGCGTTGGAACCGCTGCGCGGGCGGGGCGGCAATCCGGCGCTCGGCTTTGTGATCCAGTCGGGCTTTCCGGAATCGACGCACATGCGCCACGTCGAGCGTTACCTGGCCAAACTGGCGGCGCGGCTGGGCAGCCCGTACCTCGGCGCGCTCATCAAAGGCAACGGTGAGGGCATTCGCCTGATGCCGGACAATATGAACCGCAAGTTATTCGACCAATTGAACGCGCTGGGGCAAAGTCTGCGCACGACCGGCCAATTCGCGCCGGATGCCGTGCGCGATCTGGCCAGGCCGGAACGCTATCCTGCTTACCTGATTCCGCTGTTCAAGGTATTGGTCAAGTTGCCGGCGCTCTCAATGTATTGGAACAATCAACTGAAGGAAAACGGCGTGTACGAGCAGCGGTTTGCACGGCCTTTTGTCGAGCAATGAAACCTGTCCGGCAGGAGAACAGAGAATGCATCTGACTTTTGGTAGCTTGAGTATCACCCTCAAATCTGGCGCACTGATTCCACTGTTGATCATGCTCCCGAATCTGGTGTGGATGCTGGCGCCCAAAGTGAAGGCGGACAAGCAGACCGCTGAGCCTTTGCTTCTCACGATTGTCGAGAATGTGGGCAGATTGGCGACGCTGATATTGCCATTTTTCTTTGCGCTGGATGTGCACAAGAAATTCTCGATACCAGTCTTGATCGCAATGGGGCTGGCGCTGGCCGTTTACTATGGCTGTTGGCTCCGGTATTTCGCGGGCGGGAGGACTGCTGCACTGCTCGGCGCGCCGTTTCTGGGGATTCCTCTGCCGATGGCAGTGTCACCGATCACGTTTCTCGTCCTGTCGTCTTATCTGATGGGTTCCTGGTGGATGTTTGGCGCTGCGCTGTTGTTCGGCGTTGCGCACATCTGGATTTCGGCCTTGACGCTGTGACCCTCAATCGATTGACAGCCTCCCCATCCCGTGATATAATCGAGGCACAGTTACAACTGTGAACGACCATGACAGAGCCAGTAGATCGGGTTGGGATTTGCAGCGAGTCGCCGGCGGGTGCGAGGCGACACCCGGCCGGTTGAATTCCACTCTAGAGTCGGCAGGGTAATGCCTGTCCGGGTTCGCCCGTTAGCGCGTTAGAGGGTGCGACGTTGGGTCGCGCCAAAGAAAGGTGGCACCACGGGCCTCCCGTCCTTTCACGGACGGGAGGCTTTTTTGTTTCGGGGCAACTGCTCAAGCCAAGCAGTGCTTTGACAGGATTGACGGAATGGACAGGATTTTTTACGGTTCTTATCCTGTCAATTCTGTTCATCCTGTTGAATTTGAGATCGGCTGAACCGTTACATTTCAAGGAGGAATCGTATGTTGGACATCAGACTCATTCGCGAAGACCCTGCCTGGGTCAAGGCCGAGATCGCCAAGCTCAACGCCGATGCGCCAATCGACGAGATCGTGCGCCTGGACGAGCAGCGCCGCACTTTGCTCACCGAGACGGAGGACCTCAAAGCCGAGCGCAACCGGGCCAGCAAGGCGATGGGATCGCTGCAAGGGCAGATCAAAAAAGCTGTCGGCGACCCAAAGGCGCGCCTGGAGACCGAATTCGCGCAGGCGCGCCAGGAGATGGCGCAAGTTGGCGAACGGATCAAGTCCCTCGACGAGCAGGTGCGCGAGGTCGACCAGGCGTTGAACGACGCGCTGCTCCGCGTGCCCAACCTGCCCGATCCGTCGGTGCCGGTGGGACCGGACGAGAGCCAGAACGTCGTGGTGCGCCAGGAAGGCGACCTGCCTCGCTTTGATTTTGAGCCGCTGCCCCACTGGGACCTCGGCCCGAGGCTCGACATCCTGGATTTCGAGCGCGGGGTCAAGATTTCGGGCACGCGCTTTTATGTGCTCAAGGGGGCGGGCGCGCGCTTGCAGCGGGCCTTGATCGCCTGGATGCTCGATCTGCACGTCAACAAGCACGGCTATACCGAGATTTACCCGCCGTTTGTGGTGCAGGCCAAGTGTCTGGTCGGCACGGGGCAGCTTCCCAAGTTTGATGAAAACTCGTATCGCGACGTCGAGGACGATTTCTGGCTGGTGCCCACCGCCGAGGTGCCGGTGACCAACCTGTACCGCGAAGAGATCATCGAGCCGGGCGGCTTGCCGATTTATCACGTGGCCTATACGCCCTGCTGGCGGCGCGAGAAAATGAGCGCGGGGCGCGACGTGCGCGGGATCAAGCGCGGCCACCAGTTCGACAAGGTGGAAATGGTCAAGATCGTCGAGCCGGAAACGTCGGCGCGCGAACTGGAAACGCTGATCGACAATGCCGAGGATGTCTGCCGGGGGCTGGAGATTCCGCACCGCATCGTCCAGATGTGCACCGGTGACCTGAGCTTTACCGCCGCCGCCAAGTATGACGTCGAGGTGTGGGCCGCCGGCTGCGGCGAATGGCTGGAGGTCAGCTCGTGCTCGAATTTCAAGGACTTTCAGGCCCGCCGGGCGATGATCCGCTACCGCAAGGAAAAGGGCGGCAAAATCGAGTTTGCCCACACCCTGAACGGTTCGGGGCTGGCCCTGCCACGGGTCATGATCGCCGTGCTGGAAAATTATCAGCAGGCCGATGGCAGCGTGCGCGTGCCGCAAGTGCTCAGGCCGTACATGGGCGGGATCGAGGTCATTCGCGCGCCGGGGACGTAAAGCGTGATGCGTGAAACGTAAGGAGTAGGCGATGGCGACGCTATTGGTCAAAAATGCCGCACTGCTGGCGACAATGGACGATGCGCGGCGTCAAATCGAGAACGGCGGCTTGTTCGCGCGCGACGGGGTGATCGAGCAGGTGGGGCCGACCTCGGCGCTGCCGCCCACTGCCGACCGGGTGATCGATGCCGGGGGGATGGTCGTGCTGCCGGGGCTGGTCAACACCCACCACCACCTATACCAGACGCTGACCCGCGCGCTTCCGGCTGCGCAAAATGTCGAATTGTTCGACTGGCTGCGCACGCTTTATCCGGTCTGGGCGCGTATGGACGACGAGGCGGTGTACGTCAGCGCCCAGATCGGGCTGATCGAGCTGCTACTGTCGGGTTGTACCACGGTCAGCGATCACCTGTACCTGTTTCCAAATGGGGCGAGACTGGACGCTGAAATCGAGGCCGCGCGAGAACTGGGCGTGCGCTTTCATCCCTGCCGGGGCAGCATGTCGCTGGGACGGAGCAAGGGCGGCCTGCCGCCGGACAGCGTGGTGCAAAGCGAGAACGAAATTCTGCGCGACTGCGAGCGAGTGGTCGATCTCTATCACGATCCGGCGCGTTTTTCGATGTGTCGCATCACGGTTGCGCCGTGCTCGCCCTTTTCTGTGACCGAGGCCGAGATGCGCCAGGCGGCGATCTGGGCGCGCGAGCGCGGATTGACCCTGCACACCCACGTCGCCGAGACGCTGGACGAGGAGCGCTTTTGCCTCCAAAAATTCGGCCGGCGGCCGGTCGCGCTGATGGCCGACCTGGGCTGGCTCGGCCCGGAGGTGTGGTTTGCGCACTGTGTCCACCTCAACGCCGGCGAGATCGCGCTGATGGCCGAAACCGGTGCCGGTGTGGCTCACTGCCCCTCGTCGAACATGCGGCTGGGATCGGGCATTGCGCCGGTGCGCGAGATGCGCGATGCGGGGGTCAAGGTGGGTCTGGCCGTCGACGGCAGCGCCAGCAACGACGGCTCGCATATGCTGGCCGAAGCGCGCCAGGCGATGCTGCTCCAGCGTGTGCTCAAGGGCGCCGCTGCGATGAGTGCCTATGAAGCGCTCGAGATCGCCACGCGGGGCGGGGCGCAAGTGCTGGGCCGCGACGACGTTGGCGTCCTCGCGCCGGGGCTGGCCGCCGATTTTGTGGGCTGGCGGCTCGACGCGCTCGATTATGCCGGGGCGCAGCACGACGCGCTGGCGGCGCTGCTGTTCTGCGCGCCGCGCTGCGTCGATTTGTCTGTGGTTCAGGG